>JBJTUO010000244.1:0-24843 GCA_046080785.1 Leptolyngbyaceae cyanobacterium
GTCTACTGGTCAACGGTCTGCCTCGCCAGTTCTGAGAAATATGACAAAACATGCTGTGTTCAATCTTGTTCCACTTACTAGTACCTGGGGGAAAATGGCACACATGAATCGTCAATCCCGTCTCATCGGCTAGATGCTGAAGTTCTAGTTTCCAGAGTTTAACTCTATACCCATTACTCCCCCCACAATCTGCCGTAATCAGGAGATGTTGAGCCCGTGGATAAATCGGCAACCCCATTTCATACCACCATCGTCGAATTGATTCCACGGCGAATTGAGCCGTGTCATGATCGATTCCCACATTCACCCAACCCTGATTTAGATACAGGTCATAAACCCCATAAGGCAGGGCTTTGCCGAGCTTCTTGTCAACAAAGTCATAAGCATTGACCGCAATCGGTTTGCCTTTGGGATACCATTCTTCACCCGCATTCTTAAAGTTACCGATTAACTCTTTCTTTTTTCCATCGACTGAAATGACTGGTTGGTGTTGGCGCTGGAATTGCTTGACTAACTTGGCAATATGCAGAAATTGGGCATCTCGGTCAATTTCATCGCCTCCTTCATGCACTTTGTGATTGGCTTGAAGACTATAATCCATCGACTCTAATAGCCGCCACACAGTTTGTTGACTGACTTGATGGCCTTGGGCTTGCAATTCTGCGGCTAGTTTGGGGGTGCTTTTGCAAGTCCACAACAACGGCGACTCTGGGTCGCCACGGGTCGAAGCTTCGACCAAGGACAGCAAATCGGCGACCAAATCCGGATCTTTGGTCGTTAATTTTTTACGGCCACTACCAGTGCGACGAATCGGTTGGAGCAGAGATTCTGCATTGGGGGCAAGGGCTTGCCGTTGCAATTCGGCAATCGCTGTATAGATGGTGGTGCGAGATAATCGAGTCGCTCGGGCGACTTCACTAATACCCCCACGGCCTAATGCGAGGGCTTCAGTCGCAGCCCAAATGCGTCGGGTTCTCTCGTTCAAATACGGTTTGATGGACTCGTATTTTTCGGCGATGTGGGCTTCTATAACTTCATCCCTAGACATATTACTCAACTGCTAGCGCAGACCGAAAAACCCTAAATCTATTATAAATTTGTTCAACTTATTTTGGATAGGATCCTTAGTCCTGCCGAAGCAGTTGTCATGCAATGCATCAAACAGGCCAAACTGTTTGTGTTTCTGCGCCAAATCCGCTACAAATTCTTCAATTTGGCGCTTGGAGCCGCCCAACCTGGATTTCCGTTTCCCACTCCTGGGTGAAAGCTCCACGGGAATGACAGCCAAGAATTGAGGGGGTCGTGAATCATCCAGGTTAAGCCAGCAGTAATCAACAGTTTCAGAGGACTCAAAAAGAACAGTCGCTCTGCCAAGTACAAACCGACTGGAAACTTTTTGAAGACCGGAACCTTTACCGTCCTACTTCTCCTCGTCTTCTACTGCCTCAACCACAGCAACTTTATCCCGATCGAGCTTGAGAACTAAAACTCCTAAAGGCGGAAGACAGAGATCAAGGGAGTAGGGTCGGTTATGGAAAGACCATTCATCTGTCCATTTGCCCCCCAGGTTACCCATGTTGCTGCCACCAAACTCACGGGCATCACTATTAAACAACTCGGCATAAAACCCTGCCTCTGGAACCCCTACTCGATAATGGGCATGGGGCTGAGGCGTGAAATTACAGACCACTATCACAAAATTGGGAGAGTCCTTATCTCGCCGCAGGAAAGACACCACACTATGGCGGTTGTCGCTGCAATCAATCCACTCAAAGCCAGGTTGGGCAAAATCTTGGGTGTACAGGCAAGGCTCAGTCTGATAAAGGCGATTCAACGCAGACAGGAAGCCATGGAGTTGTTGATGGGGCTGATATTGCAGCAAGTGCCACTCCAGATCAGCCCAGACATTCCACTCATTCCACTGTCCCAATTCCATCCCCATAAACAGAGTTTTTTTACCAGGATGGGTAAACATATAGGTAAACAAACAGCGTAAATTAGCAAACTTTTGCCACTCATCACCGGGCATTTTGCCAATCATGGCACTCTTGCCGTGCACTACCTCGTCGTGGGAGAGCGCCAGCATGAAGTTTTCGCTGTGGTTATACCAGATGCTAAAAGTGACATTGTTTTGATGGAATTGGCGGAACCACGGATCCATATGGAAATAATCCAGCATGTCGTGCATCCAGCCCATATTCCACTTCAGATTAAATCCCAGCCCTCCCACGTAGGTTGGCCAGGATACCATGGGCCAGGAGGTTGATTCTTCTGCGATCGATAAAATGCCAGGAAAATAACTAAACAAGAGATGGTTAACCTGACGGAGAAAGTCAGCGGCTTCAAGATTCTCTCGCCCCCCATACTGATTAGGCAGCCATTCTCCCTCTTTGCGGCAATAGTCAAGATAGAGCATGGAGGCAACTGCATCTACCCGAAAACCATCGATGTGAAATTTATCAAACCAAAATAGGGCATTGGCGGCCAGGAAGTTACGCACCTCATGGCGACCATAATTGAAGACCAATGTACCCCACTCTTTGTGTTCTCCTTTGCGGGCGTCCGCATGCTCATACAGGTGGGTGCCATCAAAAAAGGCCAGCCCGTGCCCATCTTTAGGAAAATGGCCAGGCACCCAGTCCACAATGATGCCAATGTTATTGGCATGACACTGATCTACGAAGTACATAAAGTCTTGTGGGGTGCCGAACCGGGAAGTGACGGCATAGTAACCCGTTACTTGGTAGCCCCAGGATCCATCAAAGGGATGCTCGGCAACCGGTAATAGCTCAATATGGGTAAAGCCCAATTCCTTAACGTAGGGAATCAGCTTGTCTGCCAGCTCTCGATAGGTGAGAAAGCGAGCGTAGGGCTTCAGTTCTGAGACAGGAACAACAGCAGAAGTGTCGCCATTGGGTAAAACCGCCGGTTGATCAGAGGAGGCATGGAGCCAGGAACCTAAATGACACTCATAAACTGAAATGGGATGACTGAGCGTGTCAATCAGGCGGCGACGCTCCATCCATGCCGCATCATTCCAGGTGTAAGTATCCAAATCGGTGACGATCGAGGCCGTTTTGGGCCGGGGCTCCTGTTGAAACCCATAGGGATCCGACTTTTCATAAATGTGGCCAGTCTCATTTTTAATCTCGTATTTATAATGAGTGCCAACCCCTAAATCGGGAATGAACAATTCCCAAACGCCGGTTGGGCCTTTACGCATTTGATGCTGACGGCCATCCCAATGGTTAAAGTCTCCTAAAAGGGAAACATTGCGGGCATTGGGTGCCCAAACAGCAAAGTAAACCCCTTTGACGCCCTCCACTTCAGACAAGTGGGCACCCAGCTTTTCGTAGATCCGATGATGGTTGCCCTCGGCAAATAAATGCAGGTCAAAGTCAGTTAATTTCGGAGATCGAAACCCGTAGGGGTCGTAGATCACCCGCTCATGCCCATTTTCCAGCAGACGAAATTGATAGTTTTTCAGCTCAGGTAATGCGATCGTGCACTCAAAAAAGTGGGGATGATGAACCGAGTGCATGGGATATTCCTGCCGATCTTCCGGGCAAAACAGTGAAACTGATTCTGCTGAAGGCTGGTAAGTTCGCACGACCCATGCAGTAACTTGATCATTCTGGTGTATCGGGTGCGGCCCCAGAACTTCAAAGGGATCCTGATGTTGATTGCCCACAATTCGATCAATTTGCTCTGGAGAGATGGTCATCGTCATGCAACTACCTGGGTGAAACTATCGTTATGAAAAAGTAGAAAATAACGCCCTAACCATACCACAAAACGGTTAGAGCGCCGTGAGTCTGTTGCTAGGGTTGAGAAATATTACCTGATTGGATCAGGCGCTACCTGTAAAGCTCACTTCTGGGAACTTGCCTTGAGCTTCTGCCATAGGGCGATTTCGACCTTCCTCCTGCCAGTAGTTAATCACTTCTGTTGCTTTATTAAGCAGCTCTACCCGGTCAGCTTCTGAAATCCAGTGCTTGGACTCCAGTTCACTTTTAAGTTGCTCCCAGGCATCATTACGAGGCCAAAAAAAGTATGAAGTCAGGGGGCTTGTTCCCTTTCCAACCACCTGATCGACTGCCAGTGCGACATTTTCTTCTAGCCAGAGCACTTTTAGAATGAACTTGGACAATCTGACCTCCCATGCGCTCCCAAACGGTGCGCTCCCAAACGGTTCGATTTTACAACCCTTTATTTTACCCTAATCGTCTAGGGATGGCCAGATATTTTTTGAGTGTACGCCAGAAGATAGGGTTAGCGTTAGCCTACAACCACAGAAACAGCAGCGCTAATCTGGCGATCGCTTCACATTGAAGAATATAAAACGGAGTAGTAAGTAACAGTTTAGATCCCAGTAAACCTTCTATAATCCGATTCAAATTTATTTTTACTACCCCTAGCCAACTTTACTTTAGTCTTTTTGACTCAAATCATCTTGCCCACCACCTTTCTGTCTCAATCGACATTTCCAGGCAATCTGATTACCCTGGACAATGGTTTAAATTTAGTTCATCAGCACATACCCGCCACACCTGTTGCTGCTGTTGATGTCTGGGTTAATGCGGGGGCGATCGCGGAGCCAGATCACTGGTCTGGGATGGCCCATTTCTTAGAGCACATGATTTTCAAGGGAACGGAGCAAATCCCTCCTGGCCTGTTTGATTGGGAAATTGAGAGCCGGGGTGGTATGACTAATGCCGCTACCAGTCATGACTACGCCCACTATTTCATTACGACAGCTGCACATCATCTAGAAGAGACGCTGCCCTATCTGGCAGAGCTGCTGCTGCATGCAGCGATTCCAGATGATGAGTTTGGGCGAGAGCGGGATGTGGTCTTAGAAGAAATTCGACAGGCCTATGATAACCCAGACTGGCTTGCCTTTCAGTCATTAAGTGGGTTGGTTTATCAATGCCATCCCTATGGTCGTCCCATTTTAGGGACTGAAGAGAGCCTGATGCGGCAAACCCCAGAGGCGATGCGATGCTTTCATCGGGCTCTGTATCAGCCTGAAAATATGACGGTTGTTGTTGTAGGCGATGTCAGCCAGGAGCGGGCGATCGATCTGGTTGATCAAGCTTTTCAGCCCTTCTCCTTGCGACTGAGTTATCCTCAGCAACCGGTTGAAGCAGAACCTGGGATCACCGATATTCGTCGTCAAGAATTGCACCTACCCCGACTGGAACAATCTCGCCTGATCATGGCCTGGATTGGACCAGGCATTGATTCTCCCGTACAGCCGTTAGAAGATCAGTTACAGGACGTGTATGGTCTGGATATTCTCTCGGTATTACTGGCCGAAGGTCGTACTTCCCGTCTAGTAAAGGAGTTACGAGAAGAGCGCAACTTAGTTCAGGCTGTGAGTAGTAGTTTTTCTCTCCAACGGGAATCCGGTCTATTTACAATTACTGCCTGGTTGGATGCTAAAGATTTAGAGCGGGTGGAGGCAATTGTTTGCGATCGTCTTTCAGAACTAGCAGCGTCCCCCGTGTCGGAAGCAGAATTGGCTCGTTGTCAGCGATTACTGTGTAACGACTATGCCTTTTCGACCGAAACACCCAGTCAATTAGCGGGGTTGTATGGCTACTACGGCACGATCGCCCAACCTCAGATCGCAACTACCTACCCTCAGCGAATTCAGGCAATTCAAGCCAGAGATTTACAACGCTTGGCCAGGCAGTATCTTTCGCCCTATCGTTATGCCGTTACCCTTGTGAAGCCGTTGTAAGGCTGAAATTCAAGCTAAAATGTCAAATTAACAGGTTTATAGCAGAGAGGATGCTCCGCAGCAGCGTTGCTAGATGTAGCATGCTCCCGTAGATACAAGTATATCAGGTGTAAATTTGAACCGCGCTTCATCGCAACAGAATCGATCGATTCACCGTGTTGTTCTCAGCAATGGCATGGTTGTGCTGGTGCAAGAAAATCCAGCAGCAGATATTGTTGCAGCCCGCATCTTTATTCGGGCTGGTAGCCGCTGGGAAACAGCACAAGAGGCAGGGTTATCCCATCTAGTCTCTGCTGTTTTGACCAAGGGGGCTGACCATCTGTCTTCACTGGAAATTGCTGAACAGGTAGAGTCTTTGGGTGCCAGTTTAGGAACTGACTCTACCACAGATTATTTCTTGCTTAGCCTGAAAACGGTGGCGGCAGACTTTGAAATCATCTTGCACCTGGCAGGTAAATTGCTGCGATCGCCCACCTTCCCAGAATCAGAACTCGATTTGGAACGTCGCTTAACGGTTCAGGCCATTCGCTCTCAGCAAGAGCAACCCTTTAGTGTGGCCTATGACCAATTACGCCAGGTTATGTATAAGGATCACCCCTATGCCCTGTCTGGCCTGGGAACTGAGACTGTTGTGGCGCAATTAACGCGGGATGATCTCTGTCGTTATCATCAGCTTCATTTCCGCCCTGATAACATCGTCGTCAGTATTTGTGGCAATATTCGACAAGCGGCAGCGATTGCCCTGATTGAAAAAGTGTTTGGGGATTGGCAGGCTCCTGCTTTAGCACTACCAACCTTGACGCTGCCCGCTGTTCCGAGTCAGCCGAGCCAGGTGACTACTCCTCAAGAAACTCAACAGTCTGTCATTATGCTGGGTTACCTGACCCCTGCTGTTGCGGCAACTGCGCCAGTCCTTGAAGAGTATGCGGCCCTCAAGTTAGTCAATAGTTATCTGGGGAATGGCCTTTCGAGTCGTCTGTTTGTTGAGTTGCGAGAAAAGCGTGGGCTGGCCTACGATGTATCGGGTTTTTACCCAACCCGCCTAGATACTGCCCAGTTTGTTGTTTACATTGGAACCGCCCCCAGTAATACCCTGGAAGCTCTGCATGGACTACAAACAGAAGTGGAGCGGCTGCAAACTATCCACCTGGAACCAGAAGAACTGCAGGCGGCAAAAAATAAAATTCTGGGTCAATATGCTTTGGGTAAGCAAACCAATGCCCAACTGGCTCAACTATACGGCTGGTATGAAACATTGGGTTTGGGGATTGACTTTGATCAGCAGTTTCAAAATCAGATTCAGCTTGTCACAGGCAACCTGGTGCAATCAGTAGTGAGCCGATATTTGATGGCCCCATACCTATCTGCCGTTGGGCCAACTGCGGCACTTGAACTGCTAGATTATCTTCCCAGAGCAGAAATTTAATCGCTTTTGCTAGAATAAGGCAGTAATTTGAGCCAGGAAATCCTGGATGGGCTAGGAGTCAGAAGATCAGGGAGTCAGAAAATCAGGAGAACAGGAGTCAGAAGTTAGGCAAATTGCTAAATTCTGGATTCTGACTTCTAGCTCCTAACTTCTGATTCCTATTACGGGGATAACTTTTTGCCTTGAGAAATATGCCTAAAATAGTAAGAGTAATTACTGCAAAACACTGATTCAGGAATCCTGATTCCCTGTTTTCCGGCTGAAATAGTTAATGGAATCTTTGTGTCTGGTTCAAGATTGCTTTGCTCAATCTGTAGATCACTAAGGGCACACAGTGAGAGGCTATTGCATGCATAATTCGGTTTGGCTTCAAGGGCAAGCATCTGTCAATTCTATGTCTGACCCAGGTGAAATATCGCTCTCCTCCAAGGAGACCATCGTTCCTATGAACGTTTGGGAAACAGCAGGGCTTTCCAAAGATCAAGAAGGCTGTGGGGCCGATTTCAGCGTTCAGCAACAAACTCTGCTCCAAACAGCCAATGATCAATTTACTCAAGCCTGTCGGCATTGTGAGGAAGGGCGGCATGATCTGGCGATTCAGTCATTTGAACTTGCTTACCAGCAATATCGGGAGGTACAAAATTTAGAGGGTCAACGGAAAACGCTCAGTAGTATGGGTCGGCTGTACTACGATTTGCGTCGTTATGAACAATCAGTTCGCTATTCTCGTCAGGCATTAGACGTTGCCCAAACTCAGCAAGACCAGCGAGAGATGGCTAAAATTTTAGGCAACTTGGGCAATGCTTACCGACACTTAAAGCAGTTGGAGACAGCAATTGTCTGTCAGCAAAAAAGTTTAATGCTGGCCCAGGCTACGCAAGACCCCCAAAATGAGATGGCTGCTTTGAATAATCTGGGTATTACCTACAAAGCAATGGGCGAGCTATCGATGGCAATTCAATGCGAACAACAAGGTTTAAGTCTGGCTCGTGCCCTGCAAGTTGTTGAAATCGAAGACCAGATCTTAAAAAATTTAGGCAATGCTTGCTATGCCTTAAAGGACTACCCGCAAGCGATCGACTACTATCAGCAACGACGTGAACTGGCCCGCAAGCGTCAGGCTCCTCGCACTGAAGGGCAGGTGTTGCGCAACCTCTGTCAGGCTTTTTACACTTCAGGTGACTATGATCATGTGATCGAGTATGGAAGAGAATGGCTTTCAGTCGCGCAAGCCGTGCAAGATCAGCGCTTAGAAGAACAGGCTTTAGGGAGTTTAGCCATTGCCTACGATGCCTTGGGGAACCGGGCCCTGGCGATCGACTACTACGAGCAGCAATTAGCCTTGGTGCGTCAACTCCAAGACCAAAAACGGGAAGATCAAGTTTTAGAACAGATCAGAGGGGCAACCCAGGCCTTAAAAGAAAACAGGTAAGATATCCAGCAAACTTTCCGGGTTCCTAAGCCAGGGCAACCTGGGGATAACCCTGGAGGAATTGAACCAGCCATTCTTTAACCCGATAAGTTGCCCGACAATCATCTTCGTTGTAAGTCAAAATCGCCTCCAGATAGGTACGATCGCCCGTCGAGAGCCATTGAGCATACCAGTAAATTGATTGAGCCCCATTTGCACTGGGGGTGCGCCAATCAAACCCTAACCAGCGGGCAATGTGCTTCAAAGCATAACTCTCAACGGGCAGAGTCACATAACGCGTGACCCGCTCGTGTAAATCAACGAAGCGGGTCAGCAAGGGTTGAATTTGATGGCGAGGCGTCTTGTAAAGGTTGGCCAACCGCTCTACCGTTTGCACTTCAAAGGGGCAGAAGTGAAATATGGGAGCGTGGGGATAGGCCCACACTAGGTCTAAAAACTGTTGCCAGACCAGGGGCTCAGCTTCAGGAGACTCGGCAACAAAAGAGTGAAACACCTCTGTTTTAGCTACCCGGTCTACCACCAGCACTCCGTGCAGGTACACCAGTTTGAGAGATGGCTCCGCCTCTATATCAAAGTAAAGTTCTACCGATGAAGTGGGCAGTTCGTTTGTGGGAAAGGTGGTGTAATTCCACCGTTGACTTGACCAGTAGGTCAATTCTAAATCCAGGGCTTCTGTCGCCAAAATTGCCTGGTTTTGCACCACAGAGCGAGCCTGACGCACAAGTTTATGGGCTACTTCTGAGCCAAAACCGGCAAGGGGGGTGAGGGCCACTGGGTTCATGTTGGCCAGTGATTCAACAGTAGTCAGGTTGAGTTCTTGCAGTTGCTGATAACGAACGGGGGTGACCCCCGGCAGCAGGGAGAGATGAAAATCTGTTTTGGCGACCTCGTAGCAATGACTAAACCAGTGACAGAGGCTGCAGCGATTGCGGGAAATAAACACTTCCGGTTCTTCTCGCCGTTGCAGGGTGCGGATGCAGTCAGCCAAAATTTCTTGCATAGCAGGTAAAACTTGCCACAGGTCAACGAGATAGTCTCCCCGCTCTCGCAAAATTAAAGTCGCAGTTTCAGGCCACCCGCCCTGTACCTGAGCCAAAACATAGACATGAAATGCTGCTAAAATTTGATACTCTAACTTAGGGCGTTTACCCAACTTGATATCGATTGGTTCGTATAGCCAATCTCCGAAAATTGAAACACCAGAGCGCTTAATCAGGAGGTCAGGATGGCTCCGTAGCGTCACCCCCTCTGGGCCCTCTGTTAAAACGATGCCCTGCCAGATACACTCCACACCCTGGCGCATTAAGTCTATTGTACTGACTGCCGCTGCTTCCCAATCTCCTGCTACATGGGCTGGCCAATGTACTGTGTAATTTTCTAAAACAAGCCCCTGATTGTTTTGACTGTCTTGAATTAACTTCAGCACATAATCATTGGGCGGGTCTCGCTGGGCCAGATCTCCGTGTTGGTCGAGAAATGCTCGACGGCTACAGCGCTGGAAGTTTAGCAGTAACTCAGCATCAATTAACATGCTTTCAAACTAGCAAGAACTGGAGAGATTGACGATGCCAATCGATCGCCTATGGTATGGTGTAGAGTTTATCAGGTGCGTGGGATAGTTCCATTTTAAGCCTTGATTATCCATTCGTTAAGATATCTTTCTGTGATGACAGCACCTTCACTCGCGTCAACCGCGCTCGAAGCTTACCGGCAGGCGTATCCGGCGTTGCAAAATAAAGCTTATTTCAACTACGGGGGGCAAGGGCCCCTGCATCAACAAGCCCTGGATGCCATTCTGCAATCCTTTCGCCAGATTCAAGCCTCTGGACCCTTTTCTAGCGCAACCAACACCTGGGTCACGGAAGAGTCAAACCGTACCCGGCAGGCGATCGCCCAGGAGTTAGGTACCACCTCTGACACTATCACCCTGACAGAAAATGTAACTATCGGTTGCAATATTGCCCTATGGGGCATGGATTGGCGACTGGGCGATCACATTTTAATCTCCGATTGCGAACATCCGGGTGTGATTGCAGCGGTTCAAGAGGTGCAACGGCGGTTTGGGGTGGAGGTGTCTACCTGTCCCTTAAAAGCCACCCTAAACCAGGGAGACCCGGTTGCGGCTGTGGCCAATAATCTGAAGCCCAATACCCGTCTGGTGGTCTTGAGCCATATTTTATGGAACACAGGTCAAGTGTTACCCCTGACCGAGATTATTGCGGCCTGCCACAGTTACTCCAACAGTCAACCCATTCGAGTGCTGGTGGATGCGGCTCAATCTGTAGGGGTTTTGCCGTTGCACCTGACAGAGCTACAGGCTGACTTTTATGCCTTTACTGGCCACAAGTGGTGGTGTGGCCCGGAGGGTGTCGGGGGGCTCTATGTGCGACCAGAAGCCCAGGAGAGCTTGCAACCAACCTTAATTGGCTGGCGAGGGATTACAGGCAATAATCAAGGCATCCCCACGGGTTGGAAACCCGATGGCCGTCGCTATGAAGTGGCGACCTCTGCCTATCCCCTCTATGCGGGGCTACGGATTGCGATCGCCGTGCATCAATCCTTTGCCACTCCATCTGAACGCTATGACCGCATCTGTGTTCTCAGTCGGCTACTCTGGCAGCAATTACACACAGTGGCGGGGGTCAGTTGCTTGCGAACCACTGCGCCCCAGGCTGGGTTGGTTTCCTTTCAGGTAGAAGGGCGTTCCCCTGCCCAACTGGTAAACTTTTTAGAAAGTCGTCGGATCATGACCCGCACGATTTTAGATAGCGATTGTGTGCGAGCCTGTATCCATTACTTCACCTTGGAGTCTGAGATCCAACAACTAGTAGAAGCCGTGCAGCAATTTGTCCACCAGTCTTAGGGGAGCAAAATTTAGGATGGAAGTCACACCCGAACTTAAACAAGCGATCGTCAACCTGCGGGCCAAACAGCTCGCCCCCAAGCAAATTGCTCGTCAATTGGGCCTCAGACCCTCAGAGGTCACTGCGATCATCAAAGCTCAGGCAGAGCAGGTTGCCCACGATCGTCAAGAATCGGGAGAGCTCCCCCCCATTTATGAGTGTCTCGTCAATCCTAACTGTTTGAATCTGTTGTTACCCGATCGCGGCACTGCGATTCAGCTAGATAGCTTAGAAGATTTTGAATTTAGCAGTTCAGGTCTGGCTGTGGTGCTGGTGTCCCGCACTCCTGGCTTTAATCGCTTGGAAGTCTGTACCTATTTAGTGGATACCTGGTGTTTGGGGGTAAAAAATGCCCTTGGCCCTCGTAAAGTCTCAATGACGGGATATAACGACTTCAAAAACCATGCCTATGGCTCCTTTGAGCAAGACCCCGTAGCCATTCCATTGCAACTGGCCCAGGCCATTGTTTTGGGCGGGCTAGATTATGCGGCAAAATTGGGAATCAAGCCCCATCCAGACTTTGAGCAGGCACGGGGGCTGTTAGGCACCTGGAATGGGGAACCAAAACTCAACTTTGGTCGTGACGGCAAACCCTTCTACATCAGTGGGCCCTACGACAACCCCGGTCAGATCCTCAGAACCTTGCAGAACACTGTGGGAGAAGGACAGTTTGACTATATAGCTGGTCTGGGCGAATGACTTCACTGATCCTGGTTTGGCTGCGCAACGATCTGCGATTGCATGATCATCAGCCACTCCATCAAGCGATCACTGGCGGACAAGTTGTTCTGCCAATCTATTGCATTGACCCGCGACAGTTTGGCCAGACTAACTTTGGTTTTCCTAAAACGGGTCAATTTCGGGCCCAATTTTTGCTGGAGAGTCTAGCTGATTTACGTCAGTCGTTTCAGCTACGGGGCAGTGACTTGGTGATTCGGGTGGGGAAGCCGGAGGTTGTGATTCCCCAGATCGCTCAACAACTGGGTGCTTTAGTGGTCTACTACCACCGGGAAGTTACTGCCGAAGAGATAGCGGTAGAAACAGCTCTATGCCGAGAACTAGAAGCCCTCGGCCTTAACTTTCAGGGCTTCTGGGGCCATACCCTATACCACCCAGAGGATCTCCCCTTTACGCCCGCCGCCTTACCAAATCTGTTTACCCACTTTCGCAAACAGGTCGAAAGGCACTGGCAGGTGCGATCGCCCGTTCCCACGCCAGCCCAATTACCACCCTTACCTGAAATTGAGCCGGGTTGTTTACCCACCCTGACTGAGCTAAATGGAGAAACTCCCATACCGGAACCACGCTTTCGGGGAGGAGAGAGCGCTGCAAGGGCACGGGTCAATCACTACTTCTGGAGTGCTGATCGACTACGGATTTACAAGGAAACCCGGAATGGGATGTTGCAGTTTGATGACTCATCAAAACTGTCGCCCTGGCTGGCCTTAGGCTGCTTATCTCCCCGTTGGCTGTACGGGGAAATTCAACGCTATGAAGCGGAGCGAGTCCAGAATGACTCGACCTACTGGTTGGTGTTTGAGTTGCTTTGGCGCGATTACTTTTACTTTGTCAGCCTCAAGCATGGCAATACCCTGTTTCGCGCTTCAGGGCTTCAGGGCATTCCCCTTCCCTGGCAGCAAGATTGGGAGTTGTTTCATGCCTGGCAAACAGGTCAAACTGGCTATCCACTGGTGGATGCCAACATGCGCGAACTGGCTACTACGGGATATATGTCAAACCGGGGTCGGCAAAATGTCGCCAGTTTTCTCACCAAAAATCTGGGCCTTGATTGGCGCATGGGGGCCGAGTGGTTTGAGTCTCTCTTGGTTGACTATGACGTTTGCAGCAACTACGGTAACTGGAATTACACCGCTGGCGTTGGCAACGATGCCCGGGGGTTTCGCTTTTTCAACATCCTCAAGCAATCAAAGGATTACGACCCTGAGGGTGAATATGTCAAGCACTGGTTACCGGAACTTGCTGTTTTGCCAGCGAGCAAAGTACATGAACCCTGGAAGTTACTTCCTGTGGAGCAGCGTCGGTGGCATGTTCGTTTGGGCATGGATTATCCTAAGCCCGTTGTTGACCTGTTCAAATCAGCCCAAAAGAATGAAGCACTTTACAACCAGGTAATTCAGCAAGCAATTGGGAAATAATGAGCCTTTTTGTACAGAGAGACTGTCAAGCCAGCAGAAATCGAGGCTAGAGTAAAGGCAGCGAATAAGACAAGTCTATGGCAGAGAAGCCCAATAGCCCGGTAGGGTTTCCTACTGGCCTAAAATGCTGGATTGGTTTCATGGTTGGTCTGCTCTTGTTGGGCTATCCCATCCTGTTATGCATTAGCTTTGGTCTAATTGGTGGCTTCGCGGGGGGAATGATCGCGGCCTGGCTCAACGCTGGAGATGACGGCCTGCCGAAACGACCCAAACAGCCATCAGTTACAGCAAAAACTGTAGTGCAACAGGAAACGACCCTACAGGAATCGGCCCGTCCACGGTTTCAGAAGTATGGGATGACTGGCCTCCGCCCTCGTGAATATCAACGGCCCGCCGTTCGCCGCTTTGGCTGGTTATTTCGCAAGTAGTGGCCCCGCAGGTAGAGCAATCAATTGGCCAGCGGGCAGTATAATTCAGTTCAGGGTGATTTCCTTTATCCCGCAGTCCCCTCTGACACTATGGAAGTTCTCTCCGTTACCCTGAAAAACTTTAAGTCCCACAGCGATCGCCATGTCGAGTTTCAACTGGGCACCAATGCCATCTGCGGAGAAAATGGCGCGGGTAAAACCAGTATTTTAGAAGCGATCGCCTGGACGCTGTTTAACTACCGGGGCAATTACAAAAACGAAGATTTTATCCGCAATGGATCGGGCAGTGCCCAAGTGACAGTGGCCTTTGTCTCTAGTCGCGACCAGCGCACCTACCATGTCAGCCGCTGTACCCGTTCTGGCTACACCATCTACGATCCACAACTGGGTGAAAAGCTCGGCTACAGCCGAATTGAAGAAGAAATCTTACCCTGGTTACGGCAGCAGTTGGGGGTTTCACCGGGTACCGACTTGGCAGACCTGTTTGCCAATACGATCGGAGTACCCCAGGGTATGTTTACCGCCGACTTTTTGAAACCAGAGCGAGAGCGAAAAAAAACCTTTGATTCCATCCTCAAGGTTGAAGAATACCGCAAAACCCATGATAATCTGCTCCCCCTCAGCAAGTATGCCGAGTCTGCGGTGGCAGAACTGGTGCGCGACATTGCCCGCTACGACGAAGAGTTAGAGGCGCTGGCAACTTTACAACAAAAACGGCAGATGCAGGCTGAAGAAATTGACCAGGTGCAGGCCAGGTTACAGCAGGTGACCGCAACCGTTGATAACCTGCAACAGGAGCAGGCTGTCTTGACAGATCAAGCTACAGAAATTCGTCGATTAGAAACTGCCATCGATCACCTGCAAACTCGCCTACAGGATCAGACCCATCTGGTGCAACGGTTAACGGCAGATGTGCAACAGGCAGAACAGGCAACAGCAATTTGTACAGCCAATCGAGCCGCTTATCAAGCAGTACTGGATGCAGAAAAGATACTGCTCAATTTAGAGCAGCAGCGCCGTCAAGAAGCCCAACTACGCCAGCAGCGACAAACCCTATGGGAAGAGTTGAGCGATCGCCAGAATCGACTGGCCACCCTCACCCATCAACTTCAGCGTCTGCAAGCCCATGCCGCCACACTCCAGCAGCTAGCGCCCCTGATGCAGGAACAGGAGACTTTAGAGCAGCAGCAGCAGCAATTGCTGCAACAACTGCACGCCCTTGACGCCAGTCGCAAATCCCTGGTTGAGCAACAACGACGCCAGCAACAGGTGCAAATCCGCGTAGTCGAGCTCCAGGCCGAAATCGATCGCCTACAGCAGTTGCAACCCCTGGTGCAGCAAATCCCTGTCCAGGAAGCAGACCTCGATCAATTGCAACAAAACTTGGGGCGAGTTACGATCGCCATCCAATTTGAAGCCGATTTACGTCAGCTAGCCAACCTGGTGCAAACTGCCAGCAATCACTATCACCCCGCCCTGACAGAGGCTCTTGTCACCCTGGCGGATTTGCAGCAAGCGATGCCGATCTGGGTTGAAGCATTAAACAAAGTACAGCGGGCTCTGGAAATCGGGCAAGCATGGCAACAAAAGCTGACGATCGCCCTCAATCAGAGACTTGAGGCGTTGGCCCAGCAAACTAGGGTCTCTGAGTTAGAGCAGCAGATTCAAGCGATCCAGGTGCAGCTACAGACAGCTCGCCAGTGTCAAGCGCAACTGGCAACCCTGGCGGGGTGCGTCAAGGAACAACACCTGCTGACTCAGGAACTTGAGGCGTTAACCAGCCGTCTGACCGAGCTAAAAACTGACCTAGAGCAGGCCTCCCCCCTGAAACAAGAACTAGCTCAAGTAGGTCAGGCTTTAGCCAACTTAAATGACCCCCGTGGCCAGTGTCGTCTGCTCAAACAAGAGTTGCAGGAACAACCAGCCCTGGAAGGGGCAATCGCTCAATTACAAGCATCTTTAGCCTCTGGTCAGGCCCAGATCGCTGACCTGGAACAGCAATTACAAGAATTTGCCACCCTGACTCAAGCCCTGGAGCAGGAGCAGATGCGTCGGGAGCAGCATCGCCCCGCCTATGAGGAGTATCTACGCTATCGAGAACTGGCTAATACCCGTCGCGACCGCCAAACTCAATTGGATGCAGCCTTAACTCAAATACAAACCCTGACGCAGGAATTGCAACAGATTCAGGCAAACTGTGCCCATCTCAAACAGGGCTTTGATTTAGAACACTTTCAGACCGTGCAGGTGGCGTTTCAATCGGCGACGGCTGAGCAAATTGCCCTCACCGCTCGCCTGCCTGACATGCTTAAGTACCTGACCGAGCTAGACACCCAGCTCGCTAAACTAGAAACCATCCAGACCAGGCGCAGTCAAGCAGAGCAAGACCTGGAACAACGGCGCAAAGTCGATCACTTTATTAAATTTGCCCGCAAAACCTACAAAGCGGCTGGCCCCCGCATTACGGAGCGTTATGTTCAAACGATTTCCCGCGAGGCAGACCGACTCCTGCGAGAGCTCCTCAATCGCCCCAATGTCGCTCTGGAATGGAGCCGTGACTACGAAATTAAGGTGCAGGAAGGCAGTTATAATCGCCGGTTTGTCAATCTGTCTGGCGGAGAACAGATGTGTGCCGCGCTGGCCGTCCGCTTGGCTTTGCTAAAAGTGTTGGCTGACATTGACGTGGCCTTCTTTGACGAGCCAACTACCAATATGGACCGGCCCCGACGGCAACACCTGGCCGCAGCGATCGCCAATATCAAGACCTTTAGGCAGTTGTTTGTCATCAGCCACGATGATACCTTTGAGCAAATTACTGAAAATATTATTCAAATTGAGCGGGAGTTGGCCTGATTTAAATTGCCTATTTCACCTGAGATAGGGCTACACCGAAATCGCTCCAGAAGTCATTGCTTTCACCAAAAGACATGCCCTCGGGATTGCTGATTCCAGAGATGAAAAGGGGGATGGATGCTGGAAACTTCGTTTCAATTCATCTTGTTTTTCAGCAACGCCCATTCCCTCAACCTGATCCAATTCAATCCTGATAATAATTAACGCTTTCCCGTCACGATATAGGCCACTCGTTTGCCGATGTTAGTGGCATGATCGGCCATCCGCTCTAAATGGCGGATTGTCAGAATCATCAGGACGATCGGTTCTACAGTGTCCAACACTCCTTGTTGTTGAGTCAGTTGTTTATAGATTGTCTCGTAATCCAGATCGACGGCATCATCTCGCAGATTAACAGCTAACCCGGTTTCTGCATTCATATCAGAGAGGGCTTCTAAACTCAGTGCCAACATAGCCCGACAGCGATCGCACATCATTTGAATTTGTTTTAACTGGGGCGATGGCGGATAGGGAAACAGCCGCACCGCAATCTCGCCCAAATCTTCGGCATAGTCACCGATGCGTTCCAAATCCCGCACAAGTTGCATCAGGGCGCTCAGTAAGCGCAAATCTTGAGCAACAGGAGCCTGAAGCGCAATTAGACTGACACAATCTTGCTCAATCTGGCGATAAATTTCATCGATTTGATCATCCTGACGGCCAATTTGGTCAGGGGCCTGTAAATCACGTTCAAATAGAGCCTGTCGTGCTAGCCAGCAAGAATTTTCGACTAGTGCGCCCATACGTAATACATCCCGCTGAATTCGTTTGAGCTGGCGATCAAAATGGGCGCGGGGAGTAGGCTTAGAGGACTGAGACAAGGAATTCAATAAGCTGGCACTCAAACAATTTAACGATCGGTCAAAAAATGTAATCAACCGCCCAATTGACTATTTACTATAACAATTTGTCCAAGGTTTGGGTGTTGCCTGAGCCACCTAATGGTAATTCTTTCTTTTAAAAACTCTCCCCAGATTCAGAGAAGCTGTGTAGAGTGGGGTCAGGTTATATCCCCAGTATGCTCCATGCTTGAATCGGTTGACTTTCATGCCCTATATACCCAACTACAAACTCGCTACCCCAGCAGTGGGTTAATTTCAGAACTGGTTCAGGTGCAAGCCGATCAGTATGTGGTCAGGGTCTCAATCCAGATAGGGGCTACAACTTTAGTCAGTAGCTTGGCCGCAGCAGCGACCGTTGAGCAGGCGGAAGACCTGGCTCGGCTGCGGGCCCTGCGTTTGATAGGAGTCATCCCTTTAGGATTGGTCGGCAATTCGGCGATTCCCATGCCGATCTACCCGTCTCCCCTACCTCCGGAACCAGTTGCAGCAGGCCCATCGTTGGTGTCAGTTCCTCCTGTTAACGCTCCGCCCCTGCCCGAGTCTATAGGACATCCAGTCACTGCAATAGGATCTAATCCCTCCCCCCTTACCAAACCAGAAGAGTTGGAGCAAGAAGTTGCTTTTACAGACCTGACGAAACCGGTAGCAGTAGACGAAGATCCAGAGCCTACGGCGGTGCCTGCAAAGTCTGAGCAGCCCAAGCCATCCCGTAATAAAGGCGGTAAGGTCAGCAATCCAGTCAATGTTGTCCCCCTAGAGGAAGAGATGGGGCCAGAGGAGATGCAACCAGACGCTTTTGTGGAGAGTTCCTACGATGAAGAAATTGGGTTCTCACCCGAACCGATCGACCTGTCAGAGTTAATTGCCTTAACAGATGTGGAAATGGAACGGGTAGGCTGGAGTAAAAAGCGAGGCCAGGCCCACCTGAAGCAGGCTTATGGTAGACAGACCAGGGCCGAGTTAGATGAAGCAGAGTTATTAGAATTCTTACACTACCTGCGTGCCCTTCCGTCTAAAGCCTAGAAGTGACATTCTCCGATGCTCCTGGCTATATGCGCAAAACCGACCACGATGCCATCATGGAGCGTGTCGATACAGAGGGCAATGTGATTGGCTTTTCTATTCTCAATGTGACTCATCTTGCCAAAAATCATCCACTTGAAGGATTACTCTCCCATAGCACCGGCAAAAATGGGGTCATCTACGGAGAAAATGGCAGTGATAAGTCATGGATCGTTTTATGGCACCATCAGAAAATTTTGAGCAAATCACGGTTGAAAGTGTCGCTGAGCGATTGGCAACCCAGCGGGATCAGGTGCAATTTATCGACGTGCGTGAACCACAGGAACTGACCATTGCTCAGATAGAAGGGTTTCAAGTTTTCCCTTTAAGTCAGTTTGCAGATTGGTCAAATACCATTCAAACTCAGTTAGACCCAAACAAAGAAACGGTTGTCATGTGTCACCACGGCATGCGATCGGCCCAGATGTGCCAATGGCTCGTGAGTCAGGGTTTTAGGAATGTGAAGAATGTCGTGGGTGGGATTGATGCCTATTCAGCTAGAGTTGACCCAGGGGTGCCGCGATATTGACGCCTCCAGGTGCCTAGTTCCTGGGCGTTGCTGATTCTGGGTATAAAAAAGTGCAGTATGCTCGAAGCGAGGTTTCGAGCATACTGATTTTCAGCGACGCCTTTAAGCGAGAACAGTGGGGCGCTGGACGGTGGCCAGTGCCTCGACCAGACTGCGAACGACTGCAATCATAGCAACTTCGCTGTTGAGCTGATTTACAGCAGAGCCAACTCCAATACCAGCAGCACCGGCGGCGATTGCCAGCGGTGCCGTTACGTTAGACAGCCCCGACGCACAGAGAACAGGTACCTGAACAGCGCGAGCAATTTCATAGGCAGCGGCCAGGGTGGGAGTTGCTTTCTCAATCAGGCCGATCGTCCCGGAATGGGTAGGTTGGCTGCTGGTGCCTCCTTCGGTCTGAATGATGTCAGCCCCGGCCTTGACCAATTCTTCTGCCAGTTGCACCTGATGATCTAGGGTGAGAATATGAGGCACCGTAACAGACAACATGATTTGCGGGAGTAGCTGACGGGTAGCATGGGTAAGGGCCAAAACTTCTTCGGCTTCAAACCGCCGACCCTGGACATAAAAACTGTCAAAGTTACCGATTTCAATCAAATCGGCTCCAGCTTCTACCGCCGTGACAAAAGCTTCTGGCTCTACCGCAGAGACGCAAATGGGTAGATCGGTCAGTTGCTTAGCCAAACGCACCAGATTTGGATCTGCTGCAATATCCACGAAATTAGCGCCCCCTTGGTCAGCAGCCCGCACGACTGCCGCCACCCGATCGGCGTCTCGATTATTCAACCCGCTAATAATCTTGAGCGCCCGCCCTTGGTTGAGAGCGGTTTGCAGCACTTGAAGATTCGTCATAGCATTGTCTCGTAATGATCATTCTAATCATTTTGACACTCAAGGCCAGGAGTTTCTAGAGGATAGTCACCTCTGATCGATGACTATCTCAGGTAGGCGATCGTCACACCCGCTCCGCCTGCTTGACGGGGGGCCAGTTCAAATCGATCGACTTGAGGATGGCGTTGCAAAAAATCCTGCACCCCCTGACGCAGCTTACCCGTGCCGTGGCCATGAATAATCCAGAGAACCCCCGCCTTCTGGGCACGTTGAATGGCCGCTTCAATTAAAGGCTCTGCATCCGCCACCCGACTGCCCCGGATATCCAATGTATTCTGGGCAGTCTGAATCACTGGAGTCGCAGTGCCCTGGGTTTCCTGGGTATCAGGGGCGGCAGACTGATCTTCTGATTTTTGGTGTCGTGAGGCATTGCTAGCCTTAAACTCTGGCTTTTCAGGGCGTAATGGCTTTTCTCCATCTAAGGATTCAATATCTGACAGAGAGATGGTCATCTTCATCAAGCCAAACCGCACCGTCAGTTCTTCATCCTGATTCGGAGGGCTTAACACCTCGGCCGTCTGGCCTAACCGGGGAATGCGAATCCGATCGCCGACTTGGGGCTGAAACCCACGCTGTGGTTGAAATTTGGGCTGACGAGACGGTAGGCGTTGGGCTGTAATTTGGCTCAGTTCTGCCGTCGCCTGCTGGGCAGCCTGGGCTGTAATCGGGCCTTGCTGTAGCTTACGAATCACCGCGGCAATTTCTTGCTTAGCAGCGGCGATCGTTGCCTGGATCGCCTGTTCCTGCGCCAGTTGCAGGTCACGCTCCCGCGCTTGCAGGGCGGCCGCCTTTTGGGAAACCTGCTGATGCAGCAATTCAGCCTGTTCTAGTAACTGGCTAGCCGCCTCCGATTTAGATTCCTGCCGTCGCCGCTGTTCCTCCAATCCAGCAATAATCTGGTTAACATCTTGGGACGCCCCCCCCACATAGACGCGGGCTGTTTCGACAATCTCAGAGTCTAGCCCTAACCGTTGGGCAATGGTGAGGGCATTAGAGCGACCTGGAATGCCCCACAACAAACGATAGGTAGGCGAGAGAGAAACATCGTCAAACTCCACAGAGGCGTTTTCAAACCGCTGATCCTGATACTTGAGCGCCTTCAATTCCCCAAAGTGAGTCGTCGCGATCGTCAAGGCCGCATGACCTGCCAGATACTGCAACAATGAGATCGCCAGGGCACTCCCCTCTGAGGGGTCTGTCCCCGCGCCGACTTCATCTAACAACACCAGGTTAGTTGTCAGTCGTGCTTGATCAGCGGTGACTTGGGCTTCAGCGGTCTCCGACTGCGGCCCTGGTTGAGGCAAACTGGGTTGCGACTCAGAGAGGGGGGGGGGCTGCTCCCTGTCCCCTGTTCTCTGCCCCAGCGCTTGCAAAATCCTGACGATCCTGCGAATATGCCCTGAAAAGGTGGAAAGGCTTTGTTGCAAAGATTGTTCGTCACCGATATCAGCCAATACTTGATCAAACCAGGGTAACTCCACAGGTTCACGGGCGGGAACAAACAGGCCAACTTTAGCCATTAAGACAGCCAATCCCAGGGTTTTGAGGGTAACGGTTTTGCCGCCAGTATTTGGGCCTGTAATCGCTACAACTCGAGTCTGGGGTTGCACGATCACATCGATCGGCACCACATCTGGGCCTTGTTCATGCTGATGTTGCCAGACCAAGAGGGGATGGCGTAATTGCCGCAGGACGATCGCGGCCTTACCAGACTCGATAAACTGGGGGGGATTGGCCCCTAACCAGAGGGAGTAGCGGGCACGGGCCGTGGCCAGATCCAGAATGGTGGCGATCGCTAACAGGCGTTCCAGATCGGGGCGCACCGCCTCCACCTGTTCTGTCAGGGCACGACGAATCGCCTCCTCTTCCACTTCTTCCTGGCGTTTGAGTTGACG
The DNA here is from genome assembly GCA_046080785.1 of Leptolyngbyaceae cyanobacterium. Lineage (GTDB taxonomy): Bacteria > Cyanobacteriota > Cyanobacteriia > Leptolyngbyales > Leptolyngbyaceae > JBJTUO01. Next base: position 22,203 of record JBJTUO010000244.1, read on the forward strand.
CAGTTGATTATTCAGGCCGACGGTCGGCTGCGGTTCGATGTATAGGGTGGCACCGCTGGTGGAGCTGTCGTGGACAATTCCAGGAATGGCATCTTTTTGCTGGGCCTTAACCGGCAGCACAAACCGATCGCTGCGCTGGGTGATCAGATGTTCTTGAATGGCATTTGCCTTCCGTTGCAAGATGCTCTGCAGCATGTCATACACCCGATCGCGCAGGCTGCGTTGCTGCCCTCGAATCTGCTCCAGCCTGACACTGGCCCGATCCATGACCTGCCCCCGGTCATCAATCGCCTGGTGAATCGCCTGCTCTAACTCTGGATAGGTGCGGAGCTCGGCAATCAGTTGGTTGAGGGTGAGTAAGTCTGGCTGGTCATCGATTAGCCGCCGTAGGCTTCTCATGCCAGCTAAGGTAGTCGCAATCTCCAGCAGCTCATTCCCCGACAAGACCGCGCCCCGTTCGCTGCGTTCCAGGGAATCTCCGATATCCTGAATCCCCTCAAAGCTCAACCCAGCGGATAACCGAGTTTCTAACTCATACATCTCACGGGTTTGAGCCAACCACTCCAGGGTTTCAGCCCTGGTTGTCGCAATCCTTAAATGGGTCGCCGCCATCGCCCCCAGCTTGGTGGCGGCAAAAGTGGCTAAATGCTGGCAGAGTCGCTGCCACTCTAAAAGATTAAAGGTTTCTGCCTGAATCAAACCAGCCTGGGGGATACACTGCTTCTCCATTTTATCGGGCTGCTTCCCGGTAGGCCATCACTGCGTAGAAGGGGTCTCCACCAGGTAAGCCAAACAGGTGCAAGAGATTAGCCAGGGCAGAGGGGCGGGCAATCACCTCTGGTTGGGTAAATCCTGGAGTGGTATTGAAATAGCGCTTGACCAACTCTACCCGATCGGGTTCTGATCCCTCTCGCCAGACTTGAATGGCCTTCTCGAAAAACATGCGATTGGAAAAGCTAATTATGGCAATGCCACCAGGCTTGAGCACACGATGAATCTCGCTGAAAACCCCCTCTGGATACTGGAGATATTGCACCGACACCGTCATCAGCACTGCATCAAAAGATTGATCATCCAGGGGCAGTTTAGGATCCAGATTCAGGTTTTGGACAAAGAAATGATCTAAGCGCGGATTGCGGGCCAGCTCTTCCCCATTCATGCCGTGCCCTTCTACATGGGCAAATACAATCTCATCGGGTAAGTGGGAAACCCAACTACTCATTAAATCGAGGATACGGCCCTGGGTGGGCAACCGCTCTCGATACAGATCGGTGAGCTGCTGAATGAAGCCATCATCCACATGGGTGACAAACCGGGGAAAGTCATAGAACTGGCTATCGTCAGTGCTATCCAGTTTGGTGCGCTGAGTTGGACTGAGCATTGTCGGGGCGATCGCAAGTACACAATAAGACTATGGTAACAAACCCGCCCCATGTCATTAATGGACGGGCAGCAACGGCAACCGCAAGACATCAAAAGCCTGGAGCTTACCTTCTGACCCCTGATTTCTTAGCCATCCCTGGCCACCTCCTGGGGGCGCAGGCGACAGGCTTCCCCCAGGAGGAAGATGCCGGGGAGGTTGAGGGTGCCGTCAAGGCTGGAGTGGGCGTTGGCGAAGGCTCAGGACAGATTCCAGGAAGCCCTGCATTTCCTGGACGTTGGGGTAGTTGGGCAGGATGATCAGCAAGTGCTTCAGATCCTGAATAGCCTCTTTGAGAATATCTGTAGGGGCTTCTCGGGTCAGGGCATTCTGGTATAACAGCTTGGCGGTTTCGGGCTGGCGGCCAACCAGATAGTAAAGGGCCAGGTTAAAGGTGTTGCGATGGTTATTGGGGTCTTTGTCGTAGTTGGGTTGGGCCAGTTGCAGGGCCTGGGTGAGATCGGCTTTGGCGCTGTTAAGTTCTTCCAGGCCAATATGAGCCAGGGCTCGGTTGTAGTGCTACCAGTCGTTTATATCTATTTCAATGACTGTTGTGAAATCTGCAAGGGCGTCACGGTATTGATGCAATAGCAAGTAAATTTGGCCACGACTTGCGATCGCCCACTTATATTGGGGGTCAAGGCCAATGGCGCGGTCGAATGAAGGGGAAGCCTTTGGGGGCCAATCCGATGTTTGTCAAGCGTGACGACCAAGTAAGACGGTTGCTGCCCCTGGACACGACCGGGGGATTTTCCACGGGGTTTGGGCGCTTGGGCTGGAGTACCAATTGCCGCCAAAATAACCGGAAATGCCTGCGCCACACGCCCTGGAGACAGTTTATCCTGCGGCGATTGCCAGGGCAAGGGGCAACTGTCCTGCAATGCTGCATACACACTCGGCCACTTTCGTCGAAATACAGGACTTTGCGACAGACTAACAAACGACGGGATACTTGGACTCACCAGCACTGCGTCCATCAGTTCAAACACCGCATCTCTCGCTTTGCCCAGCCAGTGGTCGATCGCTTGCCGAAATTCTTGAAGTTGAGTCAAAATCATCAGGTCAATGTTTTTAATAAACGACTTCATTGACCTTACGGCAGTTGGTGTCCTACTGACTGCCTTTCTCTACCTCGTTAGTCCAAAGTCCAATATAAAGTAGGATGATCACCGCAAAATTTAGTATTTTAGCGGCCCCCTGGCGGCGAACTTATACCTGGGA
>JBJTUO010000245.1:0-4303 GCA_046080785.1 Leptolyngbyaceae cyanobacterium
CGTATACCGTTAACAAAATTGTAAGTGCAATATATAAATGAGCCATTTAAAGCTTCCAATAATCGGAATAAGACTTAGGCAATTTCCAATGAAAAACCGATTTCACTTTTGTAGGATGGGCAAAACCTGCGTAGCCGTCAAGCCCAAGATGTGGGATAGACATCGTCAGGATGTAGGATAGACATAGTTTTGATCCACCATGGGGGATATCTAAAGCCTCCTTTTAGCTTTTCGGCTCAACCCACCGCACTCCGGAGTCATTACAGTAGATCAATTGAAACTTGATGGAATCTTTGCAAAAACAAAAGAGCGTAGAAATGGTTTGCTTAAATAACGATGTCATCAATCCGTTCGGTGACTAGAGTGAGTCGAGTGTCCATGATTCAGTGTTTGTCCAGCATTCACTGAGCATACACTAAGCATTTTTACTCAATCTGGATTGCGCGAATAAGGAGTTCAATCGCGTCGAGCTACTTACACTGGCGGTATGGAAGACTAATGGCGCTGACCCAGAAGTTTATCGCGCAGGTGCTTAATCCGATCGCGATACTCCGCTGCCTTTTCAAAATTGAGTTTCTTGGCCGCTTCTTTCATTTGTGTTTCCAGTTGGCTGATTAATTCAGGAATGTCTTCCAGAGGTAGATCATCAGATTGATCGTAAGCTTGCTCCAGTTCCTGAGCATTCAACCGCCGAGACACTTCCAGAAAAGCCAGAATGGCATTGCTGGATTTTTTGATAATGGGTTTGGGAATAATGCCGTGAGTCTCGTTGTACTCCTGTTGTTTGGCGCGACGGCGCTCGGTTTCTCCAATGGCATAAGCCATGCTATCTGTCATATTGTCGGCATAGAGAATGGCCTGTCCATGCACATGGCGAGCGGCCCGCCCAATCGTTTGAATCAGCGATCGCCCGGCCCGCAGGTAACCTTCCTTATCTGCATCCAGAATGGCAACCAGGGAAACCTCTGGCAGGTCTAACCCTTCCCGTAGTAGGTTGACCCCAACTAGCACATCAAAGGTTCCTTGTCGCAGATCTTGGAGAATTTCAATCCGTTCAATCGAGGTAATTTCAGAATGCAAATAGCGAACCCGAACCCCCCGTTCCTGGAAATATTCGGTCAAATCTTCAGCCATGCGTTTGGTCAGGGTCGTAACTAACACCCGTTCTTGCCGCTGCACCCGTGCTTGAATCTCGCCATACAGATCATCAATTTGCCCCTGAGTGGGTCGCACCAGCACTTCAGGGTCTAGCACTCCCGTTGGGCGGATTACCTGTTCTATGACATGGCCGGTACCGGGAATGTAGTGTTTTGCCAGTTTTTTTTCGTCATCGGGCTGGTCAAATTTGCCTTCTGAAATTTCCAGTTCCCAGTCACCGGGAGTGGCGGAGACAAAGATGCACTGGTTGACCTTCTGCCAGAATTCTTCAGCTTTGAGGGGGCGGTTATCTGCTGCACTGGGTAGCCGGAAGCCATGGTCAATCAGGGTCATTTTGCGGGAGCGATCGCCGTTATACATGCCCTGAAGTTGAGGTAGGGTGACGTGGGACTCGTCAATTACCAGCAACCAGTCTTGGGGGAAGTAGTCAATCAGACACTCTGGAGGCATTCCAGCTTCCCGACCAGCCAGATGGCGAGAGTAGTTTTCTACCCCATTGCAAAAGCCAACCTCCCGCAACACTTCCAGGTCGTAACGGGTTCGCTGCTCCAGGCGTTGGGCTTCTAATAATTTGCCTTGTGATTCCAGTTCTGCCAATCGCTGCTTAAGTTCCACCTGGATGGCATCACAGGCCGATTGAAGTCGTCCTTCGGGGGTGACAAAGTGGCGAGCAGGGTAGATATTGACCGCCTCCAGACTTTGCAGGGTTGCCCCCGTAACCGGGTCAACATAGCGAATCGCGTCAATCTCATCCCCAAAAAACTCGACCCGAATAATCCGGTCTTCGTAGGCAGGGCCAATTTCCAAGACATCCCCCTTCACCCGAAACCGTCCGCGCCCCAGATCCAGGTCATTGCGGCTATATTGCACTGAGGCCAGATCCCGTAAAATTTGGCGCTGGTTGACCTCCTTGCCTACCTGCAAAGGAATAGAGGCCTTCAAGTATTCTGAAGGAATCCCCAGGCCATAAATGCAACTGATGGAAGCGACGACGATCACATCCTTGCGCTCAAACAGCGATCGGGTGGCAGAGTGGCGCAGCATGTCGATTTCATCGTTGATGGAAGCAGTCTTCTCAATATAGGTGTCAGTGACCGGGATGTAGGCCTCTGGCTGGTAGTAGTCGTAATAGCTGATAAAGTACTCCACCGCATTGTTGGGAAAAAACTCGCGCAACTCGTTACACAGTTGAGCGGCCAGGGTTTTATTGTGGGCCAGCAACAGCGTCGGTCGGCCTAATTTTTCAATGGTGCGGGCGATCGTGTGGGTCTTGCCTGTACCGGTGGCACCGTATAGGGTTTGGTAGCGATGGCCTTGCTGAATGGACTTGACTAACTGCTTGATAGCGCCGGGTTGGTCTCCCGTCGGCTCAAACGGGGCTTGGATTTGAAACTGAGGCATAGGGTCAGGAGGCTAAAATAGGGGGTAACAATAAACCATCCTCTTACAATTTTAGGGGCCTGTCAGCTTCCCTGGTTACCGTTGGCAGCAGTGCTATCGGCTAGAGTCCGATTCAGAATGGAAATAGGGCATTATCATGCTCTAGTCAGGTCGTGAGCAAAATTTATGGTTCGTCATCTGTTGCCCCTGGCGATCAGCCTGCTGGCGCTACCGGGGTGTGTGCTGTTTCCGCCGACTTCTAATACTGGATCTTCCACAGACCCCTTGAGCAGTTGTAGTAGTCGGGTGGTGGTTGAGCTGCCAACCGTTCCCCTGCAAGATGTCAGTGTGTTTCCGGCACCAAATGACGCCCAGGGCAATACGATTGTGAACTGGCAAACCCGCAGGGGGGGATCAGGTTTTTGTCGATTTAACCCAGCGGGTCAATTGGTTAGCTTTTTTGTGGAGCGACAACCCTCTCCCCCAGCAACACCCAATAGTCCTACGCCATCGCCACCAGCACCCAACGACCAGATCATTGATAGCCAGATTAGAAGTTGTCGTAACCGGGCGGCGGCTGAGTTTCCTAATCAGTCTGCCTCTGCCTATCTGGATTCACGGGATAGCGCAGGCAACGCCGTTGTCAACTGGCAGACCCGCAATGGCGCTTCTGGCTTCTGTCGCATGAATGCCTATGCCAACCTGCTGGAGTTTCGTGTTGTTTCCTGGGGGCAGCCAGTTCAACCCCCTGCCCCACCCCAACCGCCATCACCTCCCGCTAATCGTGACCTGTCCTGTTCCGGCCAAATTCGGGATCTGGATTTTGTTGTGCAGTCGAGTGGCCGCGATCGCATTTTTACCCGTGTAGACTTTTGGCGTCGGAGTGCCAACCAATTAGTGGGGCAGTCTTTGCTGACCTATGACGGTAAAGATCAAAATGGACTGGATGTCTTCCGGGGAAATATTGGTGGGATGGCGGATGTGGCAGTCATTAACCTGTCTACGCCCTCTATCTACCCTGGCTCGCAGGTTTCCGTGAAATATGATGCCTCTTGGGGGCGAGGAACTTGTCGCTGACGGGGCGAAATCTGTTATGATAATAATCTACTGCTTGGAGAGGTGGCTGAGCGGTTGAAAGCGGCAGATTGCTAATCTGTTTTACGGATCGAAAGGCCGTAACGAGGGTTCGAATCCCTCCCTCTCCGTCCCAAGCTCAATACAGCCCCTGGTAAGGATTTCAGACTATCCGCCAGGGGCTATTTTAGTCCCTATCTTGATCCAAAAGCCTCGCTTAGCTTAGGGTGAATAGAGGCTAGTTAGGGTCAAAAATGGGTCAAGATCGGGTCAAAAATGGGGAAAAAGATCTGCAAGAGAAGTTGCAGGAAATCAACCGGAATCTGGATCGCGTAAAGCTTCGGATCAGGTCGGGGAAATTCTACATTCGGGGAATGTTCCCCCCGCGGCCAGGAGAAACCGAGAACGTGCGTACTGAGCTGGCAACTGGATGCTCTGCCAACCACGCAGGCCTCCGAGTGGCCAAAATGAAAGCGGAGGACATCAATCTCCAGCTATTGAACGATCGCTTCGACTGGACTCCATTCCTAAAGGGCAGGCTAAAACATCTGAAGCCAGCCAGCACTATTGGGGAATGGCTCCCTCTCTACGAAGAGCATCACTGGCAGAAGAACGATCGTAGCAACCCCAATAAGCAGAACAGTTTTAAGAAGAACTATCAAATGTTCTTTAAATGGTTGCCACCCAACGA
>JBJTUO010000246.1:0-28717 GCA_046080785.1 Leptolyngbyaceae cyanobacterium
CAACCGGCATTGCCCTCGCTCACCGCCGCCTCGCGATCGTCGATCTCTCTCCCGCCGGGCATCAGCCCATGATCTCTAACAATGGCCGCTATGTCATTGTCTTTAATGGAGAGATTTATAACTTTTTATCCCTCAAGCAAGCCCTAGAGCAGCGGGGCCATGCCTTTCGCGGTCACTCTGACACAGAGGTGATGCTGGCCGCCTTCACCGAATGGGGCGTCGCAGCCGCCTTACCACGATTTAACGGCATGTTTGCCTTTGCCCTCTGGGATCGGCAAGAGCGTACCCTCTATCTGGGCCGCGATCGCCTGGGTGAAAAACCCCTCTACTACGGCTGGATGGGGCAAACCCTTTTATTTGGCTCAGAGCTAAAAGCCCTGAAAGCCCATCCACAGTTTGAAGGCGTGATTGACCGGGATGCCCTCACCCTTTATCTCAAATACAACTACATCCCTGCGCCCCACACCATCTATCAAGGCATTTATAAACTACCCCCCGCCTGCTTGATCACCCTGACCTCCCCCACAAGCTCTGCTAAACCGGTGCCCTACTGGTCAGCTCAAACGGCTGCCACAGATGGGATGGCTAACCCCTTTACAGGGTCAGATCGGGAAGCGATCGCCAAATTAGACGGGCTATTGCGAGATGCGGTGGGGTTAAGAATGATAGCCGATGTGCCACTGGGTGCCTTTTTGTCTGGCGGAGTAGATTCATCCACCGTGGTCGCCTTGATGCAGGCCCAAAGCCGCCAACCGATTCAAACCTTTAGCATCGGGTTTGATCAAGCCCATTACAACGAAGCAGATCACGCTAAAGCCGTGGCCCAGCACTTAGGCACTGATCACACAGAGTTATATGTCACGCCCACCGAGGCGATGGCGGTCATTCCTAAACTGCCTACCCTCTACGATGAGCCCTTCGGCGATTCTTCTCAAATTCCCACCTTTTTAGTATCTCAATTAGCCAAAAAAACGGTCACGGTCAGTTTATCGGGCGATGGCGGCGATGAGTTATTTGCCGGTTATAACCGCTATCTATGGGCCATCGCGATCTGGCAAACAGTGGGCTGGCTGCCGCCAGTGGGGCGTCAACTTGGGGCCAAAGCGCTGACCCAACTCTCGCCTCAAACCTGGGATCGGTTATTTCAGCAATTTCAGCCCTGGCTACCCAACTCGTGGCAACAACGACTACCAGGAGATAAGCTGCATAAACTCGCCGAAGCAATCGCCGTATCTGATTTTCGGGGTCTTTATAACAACCTGGTATCCGCTTGGAAAACACCCACCCAGGTTGTTCTCAATGCTGCAACAGTAAGCCCCTCTTTGCTTCTAGCCCAAGACTGGCCCAACCTGCCCGACCACACCCACCAGATCATGTATCTCGATACCATCACCTATCTACCAGACGATATTTTAGTCAAACTCGATCGGGCCAGCATGGGGGTGAGTTTAGAAAGCCGTGTCCCCCTACTCGATCATCGCCTGGTTGAGTTTGCCTGGAGCCTGCCCCTCAGCTTCAAAATTCGGCAAAGCCAAAGCAAATGGCTATTGCGCCAGGTGCTCTACCAGTATGTTGACCCCCGCTTAATTGATCGGCCTAAGACGGGTTTTGGCATCCCCATTGGCGACTGGCTGAGGGGGCCACTACGAGACTGGGCCGAGTCTCTGTTAAACGAGCACCGTCTGCAACAAGAGGGCTTTTTTAACCCCCAGCCGATTCGTCAAAAGTGGCAGGAGCATTTATCGGGCAGCCGCAATTGGCAATATCATCTCTGGGCTGTGCTAGTGTTTCAGATGTGGCTACACCAAGAAAATTAAATCCTGCAAGCCCATGGAAGAACTGATCGAGCTCAAAGATTTGCTCCTCAAAGGCGATATCTCTGGAGCATTGGTGATTGTCGAAGACCTTGAAGAAATGAGCCGAGACGACAAAATCAATAATATTAGCAGTTACGCCAAAATTTTGCTCCTCCATCTAATTAAACAACAAGCTGAAAATCGCACCACTCGGTCTTGGGATGTCTCGATTCGTAACTCAGCCCTGGAAATTCAAAGTAAAAATAAACGACGTAAAGCCGGGGGCTATTATCTCAACCCAGAAGAATTGCGCCTTGCCTTAGAAGAAGCCTATGAACCGGCCCTCAACGCTGCATCTCTAGAGGTCGCAGAAGGGCTTTATGACCCGCAGACCTTGGGGAATCTGCTCGATCGTGGCACCATTGTTGATCTTGCCCTGACTCTGATTTTGCCTGGCTTAGAAACATCCAGATAAGCTGATTGACTGGCTCTGTCCTCCGCTGTCTTAATCAGGCTATCCACCTTAGCGCCGAAATCTTAATCCTCACTCATCACCCGGTTTTAGTTTATGGAGTTAGAAACAAATCCTATTGCTGTGCTGGGTCTTGGTTATGTCGGTCTGCCCCTAGCCCTGGCCTTTGCCCGCAAGTTTTTCCACACCATTGGGTTTGACATTAACCCCACTCGCGTTGAGGCATTGCGGCAGGGGCTTGACTGTACAGGCGAAACAGACAGCAGTGAGCTGTTGACAACCTCCCTCCGGTTTACCCATGAGCTTTGTGACCTCGAACGTGCGATCGTCTTTATTGTCGCGGTGCCCACACCGATCGATCGCAACCGCCGCCCCGATCTCACCCCTCTGCTCAAAGCTTCTGAAACCATCGGCAAGGTCTTACGCCCCGGCGCGGTGGTTGTCTATGAATCAACCGTCTACCCTGGTGTAACCGAAGAAATCTGTGGCCCTATTTTGGCAGCGGTTTCTGGCCTACAACAGGGCGTGGATTTTAAGCTTGGTTACTCTCCAGAGCGCATCAACCCCGGCGACAAAGAACATAGCCTGGAAAAGATTGTTAAAGTCGTCGCAGGGGATGACCCAGAGACCCTGGAACGAGTGGCAGCCCTCTATGGTGCCATCATCCAGGCTGGCGTTCACCGGGCGCCCTCGATTAAGGTGGCAGAGGCCGCCAAGGTTATTGAAAATACCCAACGCGACCTCAATATTGCTTTGATGAATGAGCTGGCCATGATTTTCGATCGCCTGGGCATTTCAACCCGCGATGTCTTGGCAGCGGCCCAAACCAAATGGAACTTTCTTCCTTTCACGCCGGGGTTAGTCGGTGGTCACTGCATCGGTGTTGACCCCTACTATCTCACAACTAAAGCGGAGGAAATTGGCTATCACCCCCAGGTGATTTTGGCCGGTCGCCGGATTAATGATGGCATGGGTGCATACATTGGCCAACGGTTGGTCAAGCTGCTTGTGCAGGCGGGTGTGCGCACCAAAGGGGCGCGGGTTGGCATTTTGGGCTTAACGTTTAAAGAAAACGTTTCAGATCTGCGCAATAGCCGGGTGCCCGATATCGTAGAAGAGCTCCGTCAGTTTGGTATTGAGCCAAAGGTGCACGACCCTCTGGCCAATAGAGCCGAGGCAGAGGCGGAGTATGGTATTCGGCTCGTTGAGTGGCCAGATCTATGGAATCTGGATGCCGTGGTTTTAGCTGTCTGTCACCGGGCCTACCTAGAAATGCCCCGTCATCAATTACTATCCTGTCTTCACCCAGAGGGGGTTTTGATGGATATCAAATCAGTTTTTGATCCCACGACCCTCCCTGCAACCATTCAATATTGGAGTTTGTAGAGTATCATTGGCCATGGCAAAAATTTTAGTAACAGGCGCAGCCGGGTTTATTGGCTTTCACCTCTGTCAAAAATTGCTTGAGCGGGGGGATCAGGTCGTTGGGGTCGATAATATTAACGACTACTACGATGTCAACCTCAAATATGCGCGGCTACAGCAACTCAAGCCCTATCCGGCCTTTAAGTTTGATCAGCTCGACCTGGCCGATCAAGAGGGGATAGCTCACTTATTTGCGTCTCAGAGTTTTGATAAAGTCGTTAACCTAGCGGCCCAGGCAGGGGTTCGCTACTCCCTCAAGCATCCCCACGCCTACGTCAACAGTAACCTGGTCGGGTTTGTCAATATTTTGGAGGGCTGTCGCCATGCTGGCATCCAACATCTTGTGTTTGCCTCTTCTAGCTCGGTCTATGGGGCAAATACCAAAATGCCCTTTTCAGTGCATGACAATGTCGATCACCCGGTGAGCCTCTACGCCGCCACTAAAAAAGCCAATGAGTTGATGGCCCATAGCTACAGCCATTTGTACGGCCTACCTACTACTGGGCTACGCTTTTTTAGCGTATATGGCCCCTGGGGGCGGCCAGATATGGCCCTGTTTTTGTTTACCAAAGCGATTTTGGCCGGGGAGCCGATTCAGGTTTTTAACCACGGCAAAATGAAGCGAGACTTTACTTACATTGACGACATCATTGAAGGGGTGGTGCGAGTGATGGATCGTACCGCCCAACCTAACCCAGATTGGTCAGGAGACACCCCTGACCCAGGCAGCAGCAAAGCACCTTATAAGATTTATAACATTGGCAACAATAACCCCGTAGAGCTGACCTACTTTATCGAGGTACTTGAGAAGTGCCTGGGCATGGAAGCCAAAAAGAATTTGATGCCGATCCAACCAGGGGATGTGCCTGTGAATTATGCCGATGTGGATGATCTGATCCGCGATGTGGGGTTTAAACCTGCTACACCAATTGAAGTGGGGATTGAAAAATTTGTTGAGTGGTATCGCGCCTATTATCAAATGTAAAGGTTTTTGCAGATGAAACGGCATCACCCCTCGACTCAAACCACGCTGCTGCACGTCACCACCGTGCCGTTTTCATTTTTTTTCTTTACAGGCCAGATTGGATACATGCAGCACCGTGGATTTGAAGTGCATGCCCTCTCTTCTCCTGGGCCACTCCTGACAGACTTTGCTACCAGAGAGCTGGTAATGGTGCACGCGGTTAACATGCTGAGGCAGATCAGCCCATTACGGGATCTGGTTGCCCTTGCCCAGATCTGCTGGAACATTCGCCAGATTAGCCCCACCATTGTTCATGCCCATACCCCTAAAGGGGGGCTATTGGGAACGGTGGCCGCCTGGTTAATGAGGGCTCCCGTACGGGTCTACCATATTCGTGGGCTTCCGTTTATGACCGCTACGGGTTATAGGCGTGTCTTGCTGTGGTGGAGTGAAAAGATTGCCTGCACCCTGGCCCACCAGGTGCTCTGCGTCAGTCATTCAATTCGAGATGTTGCGATTGAAGCGGGTATTTGCCCGCCTGACAAAATCAAGGTTTTACTGGGGGGGAGCGGCAATGGGGTAGACGCAATGGCGCGATTTAACCCCAGTCGGCTTGATCCTACAACTGGCCAAACCATGCGCCAGCAGTATGGTATTCCTGCCGGTGCCCTGGTGATTGGGTTTATAGGCCGGATTGTGCGCGATAAAGGAATTGAGGAATTGGTCACAGCCTGGCAAGCCCTGCGGCAAGAATTTCCTCATATCCATTTACTGGTGGTAGGCCCCTTTGAGCCACAGGATCCAGTTTCTCAAGATATTGAAGCTGTTTTAAGAACCGATCCTCAGATTCACCTAGTTGGCGAAGACTGGGATACACCCCGATTTTATGCAGCGATGGATTTTTTGGTATTACCGACCTACCGAGAAGGCTTTCCCAATGTGCCTTTAGAAGCCGCATCAATGGAACTGCCCGTTGTTGCAACCCGCATTCCTGGTTGTATGGATGCCATAGAAGCAGATGTCACAGGCATCCTTGTCCCAGTTCAAGATGCTGTGGCTCTGGCAGATGGAATGCGCATTTATATACAAAATTCACCGTTGCGCAGGCAACATGGTTTAGCAGGGCGTCAACGGGTGTTAACTCAATTTCGCCAGGAAGCCATCTGGGAGGCTTTGTATCAGGAATATGCTCTGTTATTACAGGCCAAGGGCTTTTCAGTGCCTGATTTACCCAACCAGCAACTTCCCAGCCCTGAGACCCCTGAGTTGACCCATTAAGCCCATCAAAGGTAGTAAGTAGTTGGACACTATTGAATACACCCCCTGTAGTCCCCCTTACCAAGGGGGACGGCGACAGCCGGGGGTATACCAGGTAATTTTTCATGTTTAGGCACTTAGATCAAGTTATATTTTGACAAATGCGACCTATAATACACTTAAACTACTGCTCCCTTTTATGGCCAGCCCCCAACCCACCTACGAAGACATCCTCCGCCTCTTTCAAGAAACCGATCGCAAGTTTCAAGAAACCGATCGCCAACTAAAAGAACTCGGCAAACAAATCGGCGGTTTGGGCACCAAATTTGGCAGCTTCACCGAAGGTCTTGCCCTCCCCTCAATGGAAACCATCCTACGCGATCGCTTTGGCATGGAAGTGATTAGCCCCAGCGTCCGTGTCACCAAAGCCGGCCAGCACATGGAGCTTGACGTGCTCGCCTACGCCAATGGATCGATCAACCAAGCCTACATCGTAGAAGTTAAAAGCCATGCCCGCGAAACCGCCATCTCCCAACTCAAAACCCAACTACAACGCTTCCGTGACTTCTTTCCCGAACACAGCGACAAGCAAGTCTTCGGCATTTTAGCCGCCGTTGACATGTCCAACGCCCTACGAGAGCAAGCTCTGCAAGAGGGGTTATACGTAGCCCGCATCCAAGATGACGTGTTTGAATTAACCGTCCCCGAAAACTTCCAACCCATGGCCTTTTAGAATGCGACTTGCAATAGCCAGGTAGGTCGTTTTCAAAGCAACTGACCTTCCTGCAAAATGACTTGCCTCAACTGGGGGGGGCAGCGCTCCATCCGAACTAAGTCAATTTTAAATTCAGGCGATAGGTCTTGTAACTGGGCAACTGCGGTTAAATAGGTCAAGCAATCTAACCCCCAAACAGCTAAATCAATATCAGAGGTCGCAGAAAACCAATGCCCATGAGCTAGGGAGCCAAATAACATCACTTGCTGTGCTCCAAATTGCTGCTTAAGTAATTTGGCCGCCTGATCAGCCAATTGCCCTGCTTGTCTCCGCCTACAGACCAATTGTTCTAGTTTTGCATTTTGGCGTTGCCTTAGGGTTTCTTGATAGGCGGCAAGCTTGGTCATCGTTGCAGAGCATCCCCTTCGTCGGCTAATCTTTACCCCTGATTATTCTAATTTTAGAGCATTACTGATTCTAGAGATAAAAAGGATGCAGAATGCTTGACACTTTTCATGGATCCTGCTTTTCAGCAACGCCAATTTTAGTGCGATCTAAGTTGATCTGGATCAATGCCAAGAGACCTCAGGCGTTCGGCCAACTGTTGCGACCGCGATCGTTCCGCTGCAAGTTCACGTTCTGCCTGTTCTGCCCGATTTCGCTCTTGCTCTACCTGCTCTTGTAAGGTTGGTAGCCAGTTTCCGCCCCGATTATACCAGCGCAGCCAACTGCCCTCAATTCCGTCATAGCCTCCTTGCCACACTCCCAGACCGAGTTCAAGCTCAGGTAACCAAAATCGATTGTCATCCAGCGACAACTCTTGATAGCGAACCCCTCTAATTTCAAACAGTCTTAGATTGCCGGTATAGCGACTAAAAATAGCGTAATAGGGGACATGCAAAATCCGCTCATACACATTCCATTTAGTGGGTGGTTGATCGGCATCACGCAAGGTCTGCCCCAAGTCTTCATCTTCTGTCCCCAGAGAGAGCAACTCAATCACTAAAAAGGGCGTCACCCCCTCTTGCCAGACCACATAACTCAGGCGCAAATCTTGTTGATTGTGAGAGTTTGCCACTCCTAAGGCCACAAACCAATCGGGGCGCTTATACCACTGGGGATGGCGGACATCATAATAAACATTTAAGTCTGTACCGATAAAAACTTGATCGGGGGCATAGGTTGCCGGAGCAAAAGTTTCCTTCAAAAGCTGCGGTTGAATATCGTGAAACTCGTCTGGCAAACCTGGCTCCTCGGCATCTTCACTTGGAAGATCATACATAGTAGGCAGGGTTTTCTGGGGAGGGTAGGGGGCATTGGGGTGATCCATAAACCAAAGGCAGAGATGGAAAGAAATCAGTCCAGCTTTATTTTATGGGATTGGGATTGGTCATGGCGGTCTGCCCTTGGGGCTGGCTGTAGGCAAGTAGTTTGGCATTGAGCCAAAGGAGCCTTTTAGCGTATAAGATTCCTGAAACCAGTCTCCTTACTTTCCGTGATTATCTATGCAGCTCATGATTACCGGTGCCACCGGCTTAACTGGAGAATATTTATTCAGCTTATTGGCCAGCGCTAGCGTGACAGATGCCATTACTTGCCTGACCCGCCCGACCAGCAATCTATCGGCCCTGAGAGAGCTAAACCTAGCGATTAAGTACATTGAGGGCGATAGCTCAAGTTTTGAAAGTTGGCACTCAATCTTAGCGAGCTACACTCCAGAAACAATTATTCACATTGCTTCTATCCGCCATTTGTCTGTTTTGTTACCCAGTTTACAACAGGCTCAGCAAACTCCTCGGTTGATTGTGGTTGGAACGACGGGCGTCTATTCTCAATACAACCAATACTCCAGTGTTTATCAAACTTTAGAACAACGATTAGCAACCTACGAGGGATCCTATTGTCTCCTACGCCCAACCATGATTTATGGGTCTCATCGAGATAAAAATTTACATAAACTAATCCGCTTTTGCCATCGCTATGGCTTCTTTCCTATGTTTGGTACAGGGGAATGTTTGCTGCAACCCATCCATGCAGAAGACCTGGCAACCGCTCTCTTTGCGGTCTGGCAGGATCCTGCCATTCAAGGCACCTACGATCTGTCTGGCGGAAGCGTTGTTAGCTTTAAGCAACTGTTAAAGCTTGTCGAAAGATTAATTAATAAACCAATTCGAGTTCTTCAATTACCCTTAAACATTGGGATCTGGTTGGCGAGTCTATCGGAAGCCCTCTTGCAAACGCGATCGCCGATACGGCAAGAACAAATTCTCAGACTACAAGAAGATAAAGCCTATTCTCACGATCGAGCCGCGCAAGACTTTAACTTTTATCCAAGACCCCTGGAGGTGGGGTTGAGTCAGGAAGTTACCTTACTAAAGCAACAAGGGATGCTTTGAGGGGCTGCCCCCTAGTGGCAGGCTGAGGATTTCCTGATCGAATTGGCAATGGGGAGTAGAATAACCTGAACGACGTGGCTTCGTTGACATGATTAACCGGGTAAATAAAACTTTTACTCCACCCCAGTAGTTGACCGGTACTGGTTTAGGATATGAC
Organism: Leptolyngbyaceae cyanobacterium; assembly: GCA_046080785.1. Taxonomy (GTDB): domain Bacteria; phylum Cyanobacteriota; class Cyanobacteriia; order Leptolyngbyales; family Leptolyngbyaceae; genus JBJTUO01. Next base: position 9,183 of record JBJTUO010000246.1, read on the forward strand.
CATCTTCATTTTAGTTACGGTGAGTTTTGTGATTAGCCTAGTTATCGTCGATAACCTGCGGCAACCCTTTGCCCAGCATTTGCTGGATGTGCCTAATGGGCGCAGTTCCCATATCATGGCAACGCCAAGAGGAGGAGGGGTAGGGTTTCTTCTGACTTTTGCGATTATCAGTTGGGGCATGATCTGGCTGAATTGGCTGGCAGAAAAGCAACTGATTCCGGGTTTGCCCACCAGTTTTACAGAGCTGGTGATTTCATTGCAGCCCTTTTGGTGCTGGCTAGTTTTGCTGCCACTGGCGATTGTTGGTTTTTTAGACGATCGCAGTCATATTGCTGCCGCTGGTCGCTACCTGGTGCAGATTAGTTGTGCCACCCTTGCCGTCATCTGCTTTGGGGCTTTTCCCCAACCGTGGCTGATGCCCCTGGGCATGGTCGGCCAGATCATTGCCATTACCCTGACCATCATTGGCTTCACCGCTCTGGTTAACTTTTATAACTTTATGGATGGTCTGGATGGCTTGGTTGCCAGCGTCACCGCTGCCCAACTTGGCTTTCTTGCCTTTTACCTGAATCAACCCCTCTGGTGGTTACTGGTTGGGGCTTTATTGGGGTTTCTCTGGTGGAATTGGTCTCCCGCCAAGATCTTTATGGGAGACGTTGGCAGCACCGTCTTAGGGGCCTGCGTGGCGATCGCCCTACTGCAAACTGATCGCCCCCCCCTCGCCGCCTGGAGCGCCCTAGCAATTTGTCTGCCCCTGCTGGGAGATGCAATTTATACCTTGATTTGCCGATTGCGCCGTCGAGAAAATATCTTTACAGGCCATCGCAGTCATCTTTACCAGCGATTGCATCAAAGGGGTTGGTCTCACGGGCAGGTCAGCTTAACCTACTTGTTAATCACCCTGGTCATTGCTGGCCTGATTTTCAGTTTAGGCAGTTTTGGTGCCATCCTCAGTTTAGGCGTAACGGCGATCGGTCTCTGGCTGGGTGAATGGCAGCTTCGCTCCTATACGCCCCAGCCATAAGGTCAAAATCAGTAAAGTCCCGATTAAAAAAGGCAGAGCCTGGGGCAGATGTTCTGACTCGCCTCCACTCCATTGCAGATGGTGACGGCTCTATGATCCATTCTCAGTACGATTGTTTTAGAGTTATGCTGACTGACTTGTACCAATTAATGACCAAAGGGTTGAGGACTTTTTTGTTAGCAATTACCCATCTACCCCGGCCAGTTCGATGCGGCCTCTTATTTTTGGGTGACGCAGTTCTGTTAGTTATTTCAATCTATGCGGCAATTGGGTTCTATCTAGATGCCTTCCCTGACTCGCTCCAGGGGGCATCGATTCGATGGTTGATCCTGCCTCTAATCGGTCTAAAGTTAACCACTTTTTTACTACTCGGTAACTATCAATCGGTTGTCCGTTATGGCGGGTCAAAACTATTGCTGGTTATTGCCCGTTCAGTGCTGGTTAGTGCCGCCCTGATTCTGGCCTTTTGTACTTGGGCTCCCCTGGAGGGGGTGATCTGGCCCCCAAAAGTTGTTTTAGTGATTGATGCCTTACTTACCCTGACCTTAATAATTAGCTTTCGGCTGTCGGTGTATTGGTTAATTCATCGATTAAGCGACGACACCCGTCGGGCCCAACGTGTGCTGATTTACGGGGCGGGCTGTGCAGGGGTTCAGGTGGCGCAGGGCATGACTCACGATTCTACCTTTAGAGCGGTTGGTTTTATCGATGATGACCCGTCTTTGCATCATTGTCTGGTGCATGGGTTAAGGGTTTATCCTTTCAGTGACTTACCCAAGCTAGTAGAGCGGCGGGCGTTTGATCTAGTGTTACTGGCCATCCCTTCCCTGGGGCAGATCCGACGGCAACAGATGGTCGAGCAATTACAGAGCTTGCAAGTCCCGGTTAAGACCATCCCCACCCTGACCGAGCTCATGTCCGATCGGGTTTCGATTAACACCATTCGGGATATCGAGATTAACGACTTGCTGGGGCGAGAAGAAGTCCCTCCCGATCCAGCCTTGCTCAGTTTGACTATAACTGGCAAAGTCGTATTAGTGACAGGGGCGGGGGGGTCTATTGGTTCTGAATTATGCCGCCAAATTGCCCAGTGTCATCCTGGTTGCTTGATCCTGTATGAACAAAATGAATTTGCGCTCTACACGATCGACCTGGAGTTATCAGAACAGTATCCAGCTTTGCAACGAGTCCCCATTTTGGGGTCTGTGACAGACCCCGATCACTTTAGTCAGGTGTTGACCTGTTACGCCGTTGAAACGGTTTATCACGCAGCGGCTTATAAGCATGTACCCCTATTAGAAAATAACCCGATTCAAGCCATTAGCAATAATGTGCTGGGCACCCGCACTGTGGCCCAGGCCTGCCAACAGCAGCGGGTGAGTCATATGGTGCTGATTTCAACCGATAAAGCAGTCCGCCCCACCAGTGTTATGGGCGCGAGTAAGCGGGTAGCCGAGTTGATTGTGCAGGCGTTGGCAGCTCAACCCGATCAATCCACCTGCTTTGCCATTGTTCGCTTTGGTAATGTTTTAGGCAGCAGCGGCTCGGTGGTACCCCGATTTCGTCAGCAAATTGCCCAGGGCGGGCCGATTACGATTACGCACCCAGCAATGACCCGCTATTTCATGTCTATCCCAGAAGCCGCTCGTCTGGTGATGCAAGCGGCGGCGATCGCCCAGGGGGGAGAGGTTTTTGTGCTTGATATGGGCACACCCGTTAAAGTCTATGATCTGGCGGTTCAAATGATTCGATTAAGCGGGTTAGAAGTCGGTCAAGATATTGAGATTGAATGGGTTGGCTTGCGACCCGGTGAACGGTTGTATGAAGAGTTGCTGGTCAATCAGGAGAGTGCCCAGGCCACTTGCCATCCCAAAATTTTTTGCGCGCAAGAGCCAAAGCTAAGCTGGGAGCAGTTGCACCCTTATTTGCACCACCTGCTGGCTGCTGCCAACCAGGGAAAATTACCCCAATTACTACAAGCCCTGCATCAGTTGGTGCCCGATTATCGACCCGCAAGGCCCTTGGTACCTGAATCAGCAGGGATCACTCTACCGCAGGATTGTCAGCCACTCGGCATCCGTGGACAGACTCCAGTTGTTCATGCTGTGCAATAGGGTAGGGGCTTGGTAGAATGCGGGGCTGTTTGTAGTTAAAAACAAAAAATCTGATTAATTTTCTAGAGAGCTGTTACCGTGCCTGGCAAAGTAGTTACTATAGCCCTAGCTATTTGGGAGGTTGTGGTGGCAAGTCAAACACCTACTCAAGTTGGGCATTTGACCGATTAACCCGCCCCTGAGCGTTTTGACCAAAGTTATAGGTTCTTCCTGAAAATTGTTACTGTGGTTAGAAAAGTGGTTTTATGGCAAACCTGATGCCTCGCGATGACGACTACATTGACCTGCAGCACTACTGGCGCACGGTCAGGCGTCACTGGCTACCCGCTGTAATTGTTTTAGGCGCTGTAGTGGGTGGCACCGGGCTGCATACACTCCTACAAACCCCGATCTATCAGGCCGAGGGTAAGCTGATGCTAGATAAGGTCAATCGGGTATCTTCTCTGGCGGGCCTAGCAGGGCAAAGTGACGCATTAGCGGGGGTAGGTCAGCAAAGCAACCCCCTTGAAACTGAAGCCGAAATCATTCGCTCTAACCCGATTGTGCTTAAAGCAATTGATCGGCTGCAACTGAAAAATAAGGATGGGCAATTGCTTGAGCCCACTGCATTTTTACGGCAATTGCAGGTCAAGACCGTTCGGGGTACAGATGTGTTGCAACTGACCTATCGCGACCCCGATCCCAAGCTTGCGGCTGAGGTGGTCAATACCCTGATGCAGCTCTATATGGAGAGTAATGTTTCTACCAATCGGGCCCAGGCGATCGCGGCGCGACAGTTTATCAACCAGCAGTTACCCAAAACAGAACAAACCGTTTTACAGGCAGAAGCTGCTCTGCGTCGGTTTAAAGAGCAAAATCGCTTGGTGGCGCTAGAAGAAGAGGCGAATTCAGCGGTTCAGAGCCTGGCTGAGTTGGAAACCCGCATCAGTCAAGTGCGGGCCGACCTGGCCAATGCCAATGCCCGCTCAGCAGCCCTGGAAAAAGAGATGGGCCTGACGGCAAAGCAAGCCATTACCATCACCAGTGTGAGTCAGGCGCAGCCCGTGCAGCAAGTGCTGACTGATTTAAAACAGGTAGAAAAACAACTGGCCGTTGAACGAACGCGCTATCGGGAGGCTCACCCGATGATCGCCACTCTAGAGCGGCAGAAGGCTGCTCTCCAAACCCTGCTTGATCAACGAATCCAGCAGGCGGTGGGGCCGATTTCTACCGCCCCCAATCGCAATATCCAGTTTGGTGAATTGAAGCAAGAGATTACCGCTGATCTCGTGAAGTTGGAAGCCGATCGCTATGGCCTGACGAATAGTCTGAATCAGCTGATGCAAACCTACACGGCCTATCAGCAACGCATGACCTCTTTGCCCCGCTTAGAACAACAACTGACCGAGTTGGAACGAAAAGTTAAAGTGGGCCAGGCGACCTATGAAGCATTACTGCAAAAGTTGCAGGAAGTGCAGGTCACAGAAAATCAGACCGTTGGCAATGCCCGGGTTATCTCGCCAGCCCTTGTGCCAGATAAGCCCATCGCACCGCGTAAATCACTGAATTTGTTGTTAGGCGCTATTTTAGGTACCTTACTGGCGGGTGCAGTGGCCCTGCTCTTGGAGTCTCGCGACCGGTCGGTGAAAACGGTGGAAGCCGCTAAGAATTTGTTTGACTATACCCTGTTGGGTAGCATTCCTTATTTCGGTAAAAAAGTCACGGCTCGAGACTCCCGCTCCCGGCGGGTAACGCCTGACCTACCCATGCGAGATGATCCCTACTCCATGGCCAGCTCTGCCTACAGCATGTTGCAGGCTAACCTGGGCTTTCTTAGTTCTGATAAGCCGCTCAAGGTGATTGCGATTACCAGTTCTGTGCCCAGCGAGGGCAAATCTTCTGTCTCTGCCAACCTGGCTGTGGCAGCGGCCCAGGTGGGGCAACGGGTGTTGTTGATTGATGCAGATCTACGGCGACCCTGTCAGCAAGATATCTGGCAACTTCCCAATTTGATTGGGTTTAGTAATGTTTTGGTGGGGCGGGCCGATTTTCAACAGACCGTGCAGGCGGTCTTACCCAACCTGGATGTTTTACTGGCTGGAACACTGCCCCCAAATCCAATCCCCTTACTTGATTCCAAAAAATTAGAGTCTCTGATCCAATCCTTTTCTGCCACCTACGACCTGATCATTATTGATACCCCGCCCCTGACCCTGGCGGCAGATGCCCGCTTACTGGGTAAGGTTGTTGATGGTCTGTTGTTGGTGATTCGACCGGGGGTAGCCAGCACCACCAGCGTCACTGAAGCCAAACAGTTGCTAGAACAGTCAGAACAGACGGTTTTGGGGATAGTGGTGAATGGAGTGATCCCTGAGCAGGAGCCGGATCGTTATCATTACTATGCTAAAAAATCCTACTACAGCGTAGATCCAGCTAAATTAAACGAGGCGGGGATTCTGCTGCAAAATGGAACTGCGATCGATGACCATGCCTCCACCAATGGCAGCAGCCCCCATCCCTAGATTTACCTCCTGTAGGATGGGTTAGGCGCTAGCCGTAACCCATCATGAAATGTACTTGATGTACCTGTTGTAGGATGGATTAGGCGCTAGCCGTAACCCATCATGGGGATTTTATTTTTAGGCAAGTCCCTAACAGCCATCGCAGCCAGTCATACCATTGAGGCAACCCCTCACCAGTGGTCGCAGAAACCTGAAAAATTTGGATGGCTGGGTTGACCTGACGGGCATAGGCAAGGCAGCGATCGACATCAAAATTGACATAGGGGAGCAGGTCAACCTTAGTTAAAATCATGACCTGGCTGGCCTTAAACATGTGGGGATACTTGACTGGCTTATCTTCCCCTTCAGTGACAGAGAGAATCACAACCTTGGCCTGTTCTCCCAGATCAAACAGGGCAGGGCAGACAAGATTGCCCACATTCTCAATCATCAATAAAGCATGATCGGGTGGGTTCAAGCTTTGCAACCCCTGCTGCACCATATTGGCCTCCAGATGGCAGCCCGTTCCCGTATTCACCTGCACCACCGGGCAACCTGTGGCTTTAATCCGCTCGGCATCATTGGCAGTCTCCTGGTCCCCTTCGATCACCGCAATGGGGATCTGGGCCTGCAAATCGGAGATCGTGCGGGTCAGCAGGGTTGTCTTGCCCGCCCCTGGAGAGCTGACCAGATTTAACGCCAGGATGTTGCGGCTTTTCAGCCAGTCCCGATTTTGGGCGGCAATCAGGTCATTCTTCGCCAGAATCTTATGCTCTAGCTCAATCCTGTGACCATGAACTCTGGGATGGAGTGGGACCACCGCCGACTTAGCTTCTCCCTGGTGCTGATCCAAGGGTGACCCCTCATGGGAGTGGGTAATAACAGAGCCATCGGGCATCAGGTGGGTATGCTCGCCCCCCCCCAGGCGAGTCGTGCTGCCCGTTTGCAGATGGGTCAGGGTAGCAGAGTTATCTTCTGAGCAGCCGCAGGTTACACACATAAATCCTCCGTTTCCAGTTCCAGGGTTTTGATGGCCAATTCTTCACCTTGAATAATTTGCAGATCCCGACAGCCGCAATCACAGAGGCCAAAGGGTAAGTCTAACTCCACTGGGTTGCCACAGCGTTGACAGCGGGCTAAACCCGGTTTTTCAATGATTTCTAGTTGGGCACCAGCCAAAACCGTGCCCTGACAACAGACCTCAAAGCAAAATCGGATGGCATCGGGCAGGATCGCCGTCAGCTTGCCGACCTCCAGGGTGACCCGCTTCACGGGCTGACCGTTGGCGTGCTCAGCGGCGATCGCCACGATGGTTTGTGTAATTCCGAGTTCGTGCATGTCAACAAATGCGGGGCAGTTGGTCACCGACTAATAAATCCACCACCCGCTCTGGGCCAAAGGTGGTTTTGAGTAAGACCCTCCCCACTGGTTCGGCCACCACCTCCCCAATCACTCGGCTTTGGGTGCCAGTCGGGTCAGCTTGCATGGCAGCCAGAACAGTTGCGGCCTCCGTTTTAGGGACGACCACAACCAATTTGCCCTCATTGGCCAGGTAGAGGGGGTCTAGCCCTAATAGTTCACAGATTCCCTGTACCGACTCGTTGATCGGGACACAGTCTTCTTGAAGCCGAATCCCCACTTGAGAACTGGTGGCAAACTCATTTAAGACGGTGGCTAAACCGCCGCGTGTGGCATCTCGCATCGCCCGTACCTGGGGGCAAACGGCAAGAATTTTATCAATCAGGCCATGCAGCGGCTGGCAATCACTCTGGATATCAGTGGAGAGGGCCAGATCACCCCGGGCCATGAGAATTGTGGCCCCATGATCCCCAATTGGGCCATTTACCAGCACCACATCTCCCGGTTGGAGGTGCTGCGCCGAAGGAGACACCTGAGCCCGAATTACGCCAATCCCAGCGGTATTGATAAATACTTGATCGGCTGCCCCCCGCTGCACAACTTTTGTATCTCCTGTAACGATCTGAACGCCAGCAGCGATCGCCGCCTGCTGCATTGACTGGGCCACCCGGCGCAGGGTTTGCACTGGCAGTCCTTCTTCTAAGATCACACTACAGGTGAGATAAAGCGGCGTAGCCCCACTCACGGCCAGGTCATTCACCGTGCCATTCACCGCCAGGCTGCCAATATCCCCCCCAGGGAAGAAGAGGGGGTCAATCACGTAGGAGTCGGTGGTAAAAGCTAAGCGATCGCCCAGTTGCATCAAATCTGCCAGGTTAAACCGGGCCTGGTCTTCTAAGGGGGCCAGCGCTGGGTTCTCAAAGTTACCCACAAAAATATCTTGAATCAAGTCTCGCATGGCCTTACCGCCACTCCCGTGGGCCAGGGTGATCTCTGGATCCCTCACTTGGGGGCGACGGCTGGGACGGTGCAGATGAGAAGAAGCGGCAATCAAGTTCATTTTCATCCCTGGAATCAACCCTGTCCAGCTTGGAATGGAACACCCGACAGCGCCAACTGGCCGTATTTGTAATAGGCGGCACAGGCACCTTCTGAAGAAACCATGCAGGACCCGATCGGGTGCTCTGGGGTGCAGGCAGTGCCAAAGATTTTACAATCCCAGGGCTTTTTCACCCCTTTGAGAATTTCGCCGCAGGCACAGGCTTTATGATCGGCAACCGGGCGGTCAGGCAGGTCAAAGTGAGCTTCAGCGTCAAATTGGGCATATTCAGGCCGCAGGCGCAGACCAGAAACGGGAATCTCTCCCAAGCCCCGCCACTCAAAGCGATCGCGCACCTGAAACACGCGCTGCATCGCCCCTAAGCCAACCCCATTGCCCCCCGGTTGCACAAAGCGGGTGTATTGATTTTCTATCTGGCAGCGGCCCTCGCTGAGCTGCTGCAACACCATCCAGATCGACTGCAACAGGTCTAATGGCTCAAATCCTGATATCACCAGGGGTTTGTGATACTCGTCGGCAATCACTTGGTAGGGGCCAGTCCCAATCACCATGCTGACGTGACCGGGGCCGATAAAGCCATCTAGTTGCAGGTCTGGGTTAGACAATAAGGCTTCCAGGGCCGGGACGACCAGCACGTGATTACAAAACAAACTAAAGTTAGGCACACCCTCTGCTTCTGCCTGCAACACCGTCAACGCCGTACTGGGAGCGGTGGTCTCAAACCCAATCGCAAAGAAGACGACCGGGCGGCCGGGATGGTGTTTTGCGAGGGTCAGGGCATCCAGGGGAGAATACACCATGCGGATATCAGCCCCCCTGGCCCTGGCCTGCAGCAAGCTATGGGTGGAACCGGGCACCCGCATGGCATCCCCAAAGGTCGTGAACATAACAGATGGATGCTCGGCAATGGCGATGGCGTCATCTAACCTGCCCTTGGGCATGATGCAGACGGGGCACCCTGGGCCATGGATCAGTTCGATCGTCTGCGGCAATAATTGTTGCAGGCCATACTTAAAAATGGCGTGGGTATGGCCACCACACACTTCCATCAGCTTAATCGGGCGGCCTTTTTCCCTGGCTAGCCGGTCGCTCAAATCCTTAATTTGTTGTAAAACACCCTGCGTCTTCTGGGGGTCGCGAAATTCACTGACGTATTTCACTGGCGTGAACTCCCAATTACTCTAGAAATAAACGGCACTTTGCTGCTGCACCCGCTACGACACCTCCAGCAATTCTTCCAACAAATTCAAGGTTTCTGCCGCTTCTATTGGGTCAATGCGATTCATGGCAAACCCCACATGCACCAAGACCCACTCGCCCACACAAGACGCCACGGGATGATCCGCATCCACAATACAGGCAATATTGACCTGACGCTTGACCCCTGCCACATCGACGATCGCCAGCTTTTGGTCGACACTGGTGATTTCTACAATTTGACCGGGAATGCCTAAACACATGAGTCAGCCCCCTCTAATCATGACCTCTATTAGTTTAGTGATTAGTTAGCCCAATGGGTGGGAGAGGGCACGGGCCGCCGCGATCGCCCCTTGCCCCAGGGATAGGCCTCCATCATTGGGAGGTACGAGATGATGGGTGAGCACTGGATAATTCATTGCGGTCAAGTGGTGCTGGACGGCACAGGCCAAAACTTCATTTTGAAAGACCCCTCCTGTCAGGGCAACCTGGGTAAATGAATGGTGCTGGTTGAGCTGGTGCACGACCTGGGCGATCGCCCGGGCCAGCCCTAAATGAAATTTGGCAGAAATCAGGCCAGCTTCCTGAGATTCCAGTAGATCATTTAATAAAGCAGCCCACATCGCCTTTGTATCGAGTTGCAATACCTCAGCACCATCAACCTGGATCGGTTGCCACTGCAAGGGATAGACTGCCTCTGACGCTAAATCCTGGGGGTGAATCGCCGCCTCCAGTTGAATCGCCGCCTGCCCCTCATAGCTCACCTGCTCTGGGCTGAGACCAATGGCCCAGGCCACCGCATCAAATAGCCGCCCCGCCGAAGAAGCCAGGGGAGAATGGATCCCCTTTTGGGCCATCTGGTTCAGCAGCGATCGGGGTTGTTGCTCCAACCACTGCACCAAGGGCAGGCTGCCGTATTGGGCCTGCAACCCTTCCCAGGTAAACGCCGTCATTAGATGGGCGTAGGTATTGCGCCAGGGTTGCCGCATCGCCTGACTGCCCCCCAATAAGGCGACCGGTTGCAAGCGGGCCAACCGCCGAAATTGCCGATAATCTGCCAGCAAAAACTCCCCTCCCCAGAGGGTGCCATCTTCCCCCCAGCCCAACCCATCCAGGGCGATACCCAGCACTGGCGAGCTGTCTAAGGGCAGGCCATTGTCTGCCATACAGGCCGCCACATGGGCATGGTGATGTTGAATTATTTGTAATGGCAGGGACTGCGCTTCTGCCAGGGTTTGCCCCAGTTTGGTCGAGAGATAGTCAGGGTGGCGATCGACGGCGACGACCTCAGGCTGATGCTGAAACAGATCGGTGTAGCGGCCCAAGGTTTCCTGATAGGCCGCAAAGGCCGTGGCATGCTCCAGATCTCCTAAATGCTGAGAGACGATCGCCCTGCCCTGCTGCACTAAACACAGGGTATTCTTTAACTCGCTGCCCATAGCCAAAACTGGCGGTGCCTGCTCAAACCCCCTGGGCAACGGCAAAGGGGTGGGGGCATACCCCCTGGCCCGCCGCAAAACTTGAGCTTGCCCCTGCACAACTCGCACAATAGAGTCATCGATGCGATTGACAATATCCCGGTTGTGCAATAAAAAATAATCTGCGATCGCGCCTAACTTCTGCCGTGCTTCATGGTTGTCAATACATTGGGGCTCATCGCTCAAATTACCACTAGTGAGGACGATCGGCCGTTCCATAGAGCGCAGTAGCAAGTGATGCAGCGCTGTGTAGGGCAGCATAAAGCCGAGAGCCGACAAGCCAGGCGCGACAGCCAGCGCGATGGGCGGCTTCCCAGTCTGAGGCAGGCTGGGGTCAAGGGTTCCCAGTAGCGGGGAATCCAGGCGGCCGGGGGGGGCTGCTGCCTGCCTGCTTAATTTCAACAAAACGATCGGTGCCGCCGCACTTTGCAAGAGTGCCCGCTCTGCCCCGCTGACCTGACAATAGTGCTGAATCACTTCTAAATCCCTGGCCATTAAGGCAAAGGGTTTGTCGGAACGGCGCTTGCGTTGGCGTAGGGTTTGAACCGCAATTTCGTTGGTGGCGTCGCAGGCCAGATGGATGCCGCCAATTCCTTTAATGGCAATGATTTTACCCTGTTGCAGCAGGGTGCCAGCGGCCTCCACCGCCTCTATGCTGGAAAATGGGTGGGCGGCGATCGCCTGACCATCAGCCCGTTCTAACCAGGCATGGGGGCCGCATCTAAGGCAGGCAACGGGTTGGGCGTGGAAGCGGCGATCGTTGACATCTCTATAGACCAGGGCACAGGCTTCACAGAGGGGGAAGGTAGCCATGCTGGTATGGCGGCGATCGTAGGGAATGGCCCGGATAATGCTGAGGCGGGGGCCACAGTGGGTGCAGTTGGTGAAGGGATAGTGGTACCAGCGGCTGCGGGGATCGAAGGTATCTTGAATACAGTCGGGGCAGGTAGCGGCATCAGCCGTGATGTTGGTTTGCACCGTAGTGCTACAACTTTGAACAATTTGAAAGTCTTGGTAAGGAGGCAGATCCCCCAGGGGGGTCCGCAGGATCTGATCGATTTTGGCTAAGGGGGGGCAGTTGGCCTGGAGCAGTTGGACAAACCGGTCGAGGGATGGCTGGGGGCCGATCGCCCGGATCAAAACACCCTCGCCGTCGTTGAGGACTTCGCCCTTGAGTGCACAAGCTGTTGCCAGTCGATAGACCGTTGGCCGAAACCCCACTCCTTGTACAGTTCCCTGTACCCGCATGGTTTCACCCACTGCTCCAAAATGGGCTTCCTTCATACAACTGGCTGCGAGACTGGATGTTGGCCATAAAATGGCAAGACCTCTGACCAGTGGGGCCGATCGCCCTGTTGCCATTGGCAATAGGCCAAGGCCAGAGCACTGGCAACGGTGGCGGCGATTGGTTCTGGAGCCTCAATCAATTGGTAGGGGCGGGGCCAGGTGGCCAGGGTTTGTTGCCAGTCAGCCACCCCCATGGCCTGATCGGGAAGCTGGATTTGCAGGCCCTGCCGTTGTGCTTGATAAATCGCGACAAATTGTTCCTGCCGCTGGGCATTGAGCTGAACGGCTAAATCACCTTCAAAGTCAGGCATATTAGAGGACTTGGCGGCCCAGGCGATCGCTGCCAGGGTAGAAATGCCAAACAAGGGCAGCTCTAATTGTTGAGCTAGGGTGCGGGCAGCGACAACCCCAATCCGGGTACCGGTAAACCCTCCCGGGCCAACCACGACGGCTAGAAATGCAAAATCTTGCCAGGTCAGGGGGTGAATAAATCGGGTCAGGTAAGTATGGAATTGGCTGGAAAGGTCTCGTCCCAGATCCCAGGTTTGAGACCGTAAAATGCCGCGCTGGTTGCCGATCGCCAGCCCCAGCTCTCGACTAACGGTATGGAGAGCCAGCCCCCACCCCGTTTCATTTACTTGATTGGATTGATCAACCGTCAGTTGCAACTGGAGTTGCCCTCCGATAGGCTAGAAACCGGATTAACAGGTTGTCTTGAATGGTTGGATTACTACTCAAAGTCTCGATTCTCTCCCTGGCACTCTCCTGCGTCATCAAGTATGGGGGGCCACTTCTGGGCTTGCCAGCCACCTCATCCGTCGCTCTGGCCGGGGTGATCACCCCCGTGCTGGTCATGGCAGTGCTACTGGGGGGGCGCTGGTATCAGTCGAACAGGATGGTGAGGTAAAAATGATCTGAATAGGTAAATTTACCATACTTCCCCGGATTTGCAACTTTACTGACCATCTTTTCATAGAAAGCCACAAAGTTTGAAGGCTGGCTGAACTCAACCCGGATTTGCTTGTTCTCCTTGTTTTTTTTGGCATAGTAGAAATGTCAGGTTAACTGACATTATTTGAACCCTCTATCTACCTTCAATCTCTATGTCAAAGCGGTCGTAAGACCCCCTATGAATACCAACGGATGATCGAGAAGGGTTAACCTTGTTTGTTCGGCATCCATATTTACTTCCTTCGTGTGCTGTTCTAGCTCCTGGCAAACTTGTCAGGAGCTTTTTATTTGGCGTTGCTGATTCTGGGGTAAATAGTTGGACGCGATTGAATACACCCCCTTTAGCCTGGATTATTCACGAACCCATCAATTATTGGTTGTCATTCCCGTGCAAACGGGAATCCATGTTGGGCAACTTCTACCAGGGTGGATTCCCGCCTACGCGGGAATGACGAACGGTTCAGTTACCCCATGAATTATGCAGGTTAAACGCCTTCAACGCATATTTTTCAGGCATTGGCTGGGGAAAATCTCTCACAATCCAGACAGGATTGCTAAGATGATCACGATTAAATCTAGCGTTGCAGGGGCATTATGCGGTTGCGTCAGTCCTGGTATAGCTTACTGGCAGTGTTGGTCTGGGTGTGTGCGATCGGCTTAACCTCCTGCAACCCCCATACCTTTAGAGCAACTGAAGCCCGCACGGCTTCCCAGTTGGTGGCTCGCACCAATGGCGACCCCAAGACCTTCAACCCGGCCCTGGCCGATTCGGTTCCCTATATTTTTCCCTTCACCTTCGAGGGCTTGATCCGGGAAGATGGCAAGGGCAACTTAATCCCTGGTTTAGCCGAGTCCTGGAAGATTTCAGATGACAAGCTCAAGATTACCTTTACCCTGCGGCAGGGTTTGAAGTGGTCAGACGGCCAGCCTCTGACCGTGGATGATGTCTTGTTTACCTTTAATCAGGTCTACTTTAATCCCGATATTCCAACGGGGACTCGCGATGTCTTGAGAATTGGGCAAAAAGGCTTACTACCCAGCCTGAAACAGTCGGGCGATCGCCAGGTTGAGTTTACCTTGCCAGAATCTTTTGCCCCCTTTTTGCGAGCAGTGGGTTCCCCCATTCTGCCGGCCCACATCCTGCGACCTTCCGTTCAAGCAAAGGATGCCAAGGGCAACCTCAAGTTTCTCTCTGTCTGGGGTACGGATACCGACCCCCGCGAAATTGTGGTGAATGGGCCCTATCGGATGGTTTCCTACGTCACCAGTCAGCGGGTGGTGTTTGAGCGCAACCCCTACTACTGGCGCAAAGACGCCCAGGGCAAACAGTTGCCCTATATCGATCGCCTGGTCTGGCAAATCATCGAGTCTCCTGAACCGGCGCTGATCCAGTTTCGCTCTGGTGGTTTGGATACGGTGGGGATTGGCCCAGCCTCCTTTTCCCTATTAAAACGGGAAGAAAAACGGGGGAATTTTAGAATTTACAATGCCGGTCCAGATTCTGGCATCTCCTTTATTGGCTTTAACTTGAATCAAGGGCGCCGCAACGGTAAACCCCTGATTGACCCCATTAAATCTCGCTGGTTTAATACAGTCGAGTTTCGCCAAGCAGTGGCTTACGGCATCAACCGTCAGGCCATGATTAATAACTTTCTCCGAGGGTTGGGTCAACTGCAAAGCTCGCCGATTTCTGTGCAGAGCCCTTACTACATGAAGCCCTCCGATGGGCTGAGAGTGTATAACTACGATCCCGATCAATCCCGTCGGTTACTACAATCAGCAGGGTTTAAGTACAACCAAGCCAATCAATTGTTTGATGCCGATGGCAATCGGGTTCGCTTTACCCTAACGACTAGCTCTGGGGGTGGCCCAGCGCGAGAAGGTCAGCTATCCCAAATCAAGCAAAACCTGGAAAAGATTGGCATGCAGGTTGACCTGCAGTTCATTGACTTTGGCACCCTGGTGGAGCGGTTATCCAATTCCCTCAACCTGGAAGCCTTTTCTTTAGGGTTTACGGGCGGGGTTGAGCCCAATAACGCGTCCAATCTCTGGCTACCAGAGGGGAATTCCCATCTGTTTAACCAGAAGCCCCAACCAGGACAAAGCCCGATCCAGGGTTGGCAGGTTGCCGATTGGGAGCGACGGATTGGCGACATCTTTATCGCCGCGGCCCGAGAACTGGATGAGTCAAAACGCAAAGCCCTCTATGGAGAAATGCAGCAGATCGCTCAGGAGAAGGTGCCCCTGATCTATATGATTAACCCCTACGTGCTGGCAGCGGTGCGTAATCGAGTTGAGGGGGTTGATCTGTCCTCTCTGCAATATGAGTCAACGCTCTGGAATGTGGCCGATCTGAAGCTCAAGCCAGAGTAATGAGGGAATCCACCGATTGACTCCTGCCCCAAACCAAGCTCCCGTTTTTTTACTTTAAAATCTGCCCGATCTGCGCTGGCTCTATGATTTTGGGCAGACAATCCAGTAGGATCAAAGAGCAGTCTGTCCCATTCTGGTGATCCAGGCTAAGTCTGTATCCGTTGAAGCAAAATTCGCCCATCCTGGTCGAAAGATTAACCCATCGTTATAAAATGTAAAGGCCAGGTGGGTATACTTACTCGCTTGCAGGTTATGCTGTCGCCTGCGTTCTGTCCACCCCCGTGTTAGCCGTCGTTCATAGAGGAAGTCATGGCAGTTGCAACTCAATCACTGGAAGAGCTCTGTATTAATTCGATTCGCTTCTTAGCGATCGATGCGGTCGAGAAAGCCAAGTCGGGTCACCCCGGTTTACCGATGGGGGCAGCCCCAATGGCCTTTGTGCTGTGGGATAAGTTTCTCAAAGTCAATCCCAAAAACCCCTACTGGGTTAACCGCGACCGGTTTGTCCTATCCGCAGGTCACGGTTGTATGTTGCAATATGCCCTGATGTACCTGTCTGGGTTTGACAGCGTCACCTTAGATGACATCAAGCAATTCCGGCAATGGGGCTCTAAGACACCGGGCCACCCAGAAAATTTTGAAACCCCTGGAATCGAAGTCACCACTGGGCCTCTGGGCCAGGGGATTGCCAATGCAGTCGGACTGGCCATGGCAGAGGCTCACCTGGCGGCAACCTTCAACAAACCAGACTGCACCCTGGTCGACAACTACACCTACGTGATTTTGGGCGATGGCTGCAACATGGAAGGGGTGTCTGGGGAAGCCTGCTCCCTGGCCGGGCACCTGGGCTTGGGCAAGCTGATTGCGCTCTACGACGACAACCATATTTCGATTGATGGCTGCACTGATATTTCCTTCACCGAAGATGTCGCCAAGCGGTTTGAGGCCTACGGCTGGCATGTACAGCATGTTGAACAGGGCAACACTGACCTGGATGGGATTCAGGCGGCGATCGCCGCAGCCAAGACCGTCACTGACCGGCCTTCTTTTATTAAGGTGACCACCACGATCGGTTATGGCTCTCCTAACAAAGCCAACACCGCCGATGTGCATGGGGCGGCTCTAGGAGCGACTGAAATTGAAGCCACTCGACAAAATTTAGGCTGGGCTTATGAGCCCTTTGTCCTACCGGATGATGCGCTCAAGCACTTCCGCAAAGCCGTAGAGCGGGGCGCTGCCGCTGAAGCCGAGTGGCAACAGGCCTGGGCAACCTACAAGGGCAAGTACGCTGCCGAAGCGGCAGAATTTGAGCGACTCACCAGTGGTAAATTACCCGAAGGCTGGGAAAAGGCACTGCCTAGCTACACACCCGCCGACAAGCCCGTCGCCACCCGTAAACTGTCTGAAATTACCTTGAATGCACTGGCACCCGTCTTGCCAGAGTTGATCGGCGGCTCCGCTGACCTGACCCACTCCAACTATACCCTGCTCAAAGGGTTGGGCGATTTCCAGAAAGGGCAGTACGGCAACCGTAACCTGCGCTTTGGGGTGCGGGAACATGGGATGGGCGCGATCTGTAATGGCATTGCCCTCTACCACGGGGGCTTGATTCCCTACTGTGCCACCTTCCTGGTATTTGCCGACTATATGCGGGCAGCCATTCGGCTGTCAGCCCTGTCTCAAGCTGGCGTCATCTATGTCATGACCCACGACTCCGTTGCCCTGGGTGAAGACGGCCCCACCCACCAGCCGGTTGAAACGATCGCGTCGTTGCGGGCCATCCCTAACCTGACGGTGTTGCGCCCAGCAGATGGGAATGAAACCTCCGGTGCCTATAAGATTGCGATCGAACATGCTAATCAGAATCGGCCTACCCTGCTGGCCCTCTCTCGCCAAAACCTGCCGCAGATGGAGGGTAGCTCGATCGAAGGGGTCAGCCGGGGGGGGTACATTCTCTCTGATAGCGGAGATCTGCCAGAGCTGATTTTGATCGGCACAGGCGGTGAAGTCTACCTCTGTCAGCAGGCTGCTGATAAACTGCGGGCCGAAGGCAAGAAAGTGCGGGTGGTTTCCCTGCCATCCTGGGAATTGTTTGATGAGCAAGACCAGCACTACCGAGATGCCGTCTTGCCTCCCCTCACCACCAAGCGACTGGCGGTAGAGGCGGCTTCTAGCTTTGGCTGGTGTAAATACCTGGGTAACGAGGGTGCCATGATCAGCATCGATCGGTTTGGGGCCTCTGCTCCCGGCGGGGTTGTGATGGAGAGGTTTGGCTTTACTGTTGATAATATCGTGGCAAAAGCGAAACAACTGTTGGGCTAAATCTGATCATTTCTTGTGTGTGATTGAGTCTGCCTCCAGATTGGGGGCAGTTTTTTTATGGCAATCCCTCGCCCTCGATCGGGATGCCATCTCGAATTAGCCCATCCACCTCGCGGTTGGCTGCAATTCTAGACATGGCGTGACGATTGCTGGTCAGGATCGTCAGCGCTTTGTTGATCGCCGTTTCAGGTAGCTTAGGGTTGAGGCGCAGGGCGGCAGCTTTGAGGCGATCTCTGAGGATGACTTCCCGTTTATCGGTGCGGTTAGAGCCGTCGTTTAGGTTGCCGGAATCGGCGGTGAAGCAGTTAAGGCGTTGAAACTCGTGAAAGCCAGGGATTTACACAAATTCTATGGTGTTGCCCAGTCCTTATTGCCCCTGGTTAAGGAGTTGAGCGACGGTAAGCTCCCACGCTGGAACAACCTGAGAAACAATCCGATCGCCCCCTTTGAAGACTGTATCTTCGTACTGGCCATCAACCCACTGGCATATAGTCACCTGGCGGTCTTGGGGGTCTACGATCCAATATTCGGGGATGCCTCGTGCCGCATATTCTGTATGTTTGTAGCGATAGTCGCGGGTGCGATTGCTGGCTCCAGGACTCACGACTTCAACGACAAGAGCGGGCGGTGGCATATCGCGGGTGATGGTGGCGCGGGTGGCACCTTCCAGAGCCGCGAGGGATTCTGTTGTATGCACCAACAAATCGGGTAATCGACACCGGGCACGTTTACCAGATACTTCAATCTCTGTACCGTAGGTAATCAGCTTCAGCGGCAGGTGATTGATCAGTTCGACCAGGAGAAACCGGGCGATCGCTAAATTTTCGGGTGATTCGGGTGGCATCGCAACGAGTTCTCCATCCACCAGTTCGTAGCGGTTATCGGTGTCGTCATGGTAGGCGAGGTACTCGTTAAAGGTGAGGAAGGTTTTGTTGGGGGTCGTTGAGGTCATGGCGCATTCACTGAGTGTCTGAAGAATTGATGGCCAACGCGATCGCTAATGATGCTCTAAAGCAGCGGCAAGGATTTTTCGGACACTGGGCGATCGCAACCCCAAAATGATGTCTTTTGGCGAAACACCCCGCTGAGTTAATTCCTGTTCAATAAAGACCTCTGTGCTGTTGTGCTGAATCCACACTTGACCGTCGATGATGTCTAGCTGCATCGCACAGCCATAGATGCGAGACTCTCCCCGCCAGCCATTGTGCATGACCAGATAGCGATCGTGGACAGGATCAAAAATCAACTGGGCTTCAGGATCATCTTTGGCAAAGTCTTGCAAGAATTCACGGATAATTTGGCGATACTGGTCTACTCGATCCATTGTTCAACAATCTCCTGAGCGACATCGTAAACCATCAGGCGCACCTCAAATCGTTTAATAGCTGTTTGGGCTGGCTCAAAGCGAAGAAAGGTTTGATAGGCATCTCTGGGAACAGCAAGATAAAGCACTCGCTGTGGTTCATCTGAGCTTTCTAGCGCAATCCGGTAGTTGAGGAATTGACCAAGCGCAGTATGAAATTCAGAAATCACTGAGCTACTGGCAAAACTTTTTACCTCTACTGCTATTTTACGTCCTTCCTTTTCGGCGGCGATCGCTGCTTCGGCTGCTAGGTCAATGTAAACGTCAGCGACTCCATAGCGTAAACGATAGGGATCATGAGTAATTGCCCAGCCGTCTTTTTGAAGGGCAGTTTTTACGGTGTTATGAAAGATGTCCTTTGCCATAGCAGTTAGGAATCGATTGTCAGTACTTTTTCAGGGGGTCTCAGGCGACAGAGGGAAGTAAATTGACAGCTATGGCGATGTTCGGTAGCAACGATGGAGGTGGTTTTCCTTGGCGCTTGGCTCGACAGGCTTCCGTCAGATAATCCAGCACATTTCGTCCTT
>JBJTUO010000247.1:0-6818 GCA_046080785.1 Leptolyngbyaceae cyanobacterium
ATTGTATCATTTTGCTTGTTTCGTTGGCATCAAGCCACACTCAACAAGCGCGGCTTTCATCCCGTCACCGAATCGCTCTTGAGTAAACACAATTCACGTTTTCGGTGCTCGGCTTCCCGCCGACTTAGCTAAAACTATCGAACCTTCAAGCACAGGTCTCAGTAAAAATTGCCAATCGGGCTGGGTCACCATATCGCTGCTGGTAAGGGCTGCTGCGGTTCCTGCTCCTGGAGTGCGGCGTAAAGGCGATTCAGGGCATTCACATAAGCCTGGGCAGAGGCGACAATGATATCTGTGTTTGCCGCGTGGCCCGAACAGATGCGATCGCCCTGCCGCAAGCGAATCGTCACCTCTCCGATCGCATCGATGCCAGCGGTAACCGACTGAACCGAGAACTCAATCAATTGGTTTGGAACATTTACGACCCGGTTAATCGCTTTATAAACCGCATCTACCGGGCCTGTCCCAATGGCTGCATCGATTAACTCCTGACCATCGGGAGTACGAATCGTTACCGTTGCAGTGGGTCGGACATGGTCACCACTGGTCACCTGCACATACTCTAAATGAAATAGCTCAGGGGTTTGCTGAATTTCATCCTTGACAATAGATTCCAGATCCCAATCCGTAATCTCTCGCTTCTTGTCCGCCAGCTCCTTAAACCGAATGAAGGCGCGGTTCAAATCTTGATCAGACAAGTCATAACCCAGCTCTCGCAGGCGACTGCGAAAAGCATTGCGGCCTGACAGTTTACCTAACACGATCTGATTATCTGTTAACCCAATCAATTGGGCATCCATAATTTCGTAGGTAAGGCGGTTTTTGAGTACCCCATCTTGATGGATCCCAGACTCATGGGCAAAGGCATTTGCGCCGACGATCGCCTTATTGGGCTGTACCAGCATCCCTGTCAGACTGGAAACGAGGCGGGAGGTTTTGTAGATCTGGCGGGTATCAATATTGGTAAGGGGGTCTTCCGATTCGGGTGGCCGCCCTAAAAAGGGATTGTAGTATTGACGACGGACGTGTAGCGCCATGACTAACTCTTCCAGGGAGGCGTTGCCAGCTCGTTCTCCGATGCCGTTGATCGTACACTCCAGTTGACGGGCACCCTGCTTGACCGCCTCCAGGAAGTTAGCAACCGCCAAGCCTAAATCATTATGGCCATGCACCGAGATAATCGCCTGATTAATGTTGGGTACATTTTGTTTGATGCCTCGAATCAAATCGCCAAACTCAGCGGGAGTCAGGTAACCAACCGTATCGGGAATATTGACTGTGGTTGCCCCGGCCGCTATTACCCGTTCTAAAACAGCGTAGAGAAACTCCGGATCGGATCGGCCTGCATCTTCTGGAGAAAACTCCACATCGTTGACAAAGGTCTTGGCATAGGCCACCATTTCAGGTGCTATCGCCAAAACCTCTGCTCGCGTCTTTTTCAACTTGTGTTTGAGGTGGATATCAGAAGTAGCCAGAAAAGTATGGATACGGCAATGGGCAGCTGGCCGCAAAGCCTCAGCCGCAGCTTTGATATCGGATTGGGTGGCCCGTGCTAAGCCACAGATGATTGGGCCTGCCTCTGTGCCTACCACCTCGGCAATGCGCTGTACCGCTTCAAAGTCACCAGGGCTTGAGTAGGGAAACCCTGCTTCAATCACGTCTACACCGAGTCGGGCGAGCTGGCGGGCTATCGTTAGTTTTTCATCCAGGTTGAGAGCCGCTCCGGGGGATTGCTCACCGTCCCGGAGTGTGGTATCAAAAATGATGACACGATCGCGGTTATCCTTCATAAAAGGCTGGTTGCCAGACTGAGTACTCATATAACAGCCCTACGGTTAAAAATTTAAGGGTTTGAAGAAAAACATCTTACCCATTCTAAAGGGCAAAGCCAGCTATGGTATGGCCGACTGGTATAAATAGTCTAACTTATCTACCTTCTCAATTTGCTTACGAATGGTATTGAGATCGATGTAGCGATCGGTAGCGTTTCGTAACTCTCGGGCAATCATCCCTTCCGTCGAAACAACTGTAATGTGAGTATTTTTTGACCTCAATAATTCGATCGCCCGTTCAAAATCACCATCTCCACTAAATAAAATCACCCGGTTATATTGTTCCACCGTGTTGAACATATCAACCACGATTTCGATATCCAGGTTGGCTTTTTGGGAATACCGCCCAGAACTATCGTCATAATATTCTTTCAAAATCTTAGTTCTGACCGTATAACCCAGACTAATTAGGGCGTCCCGAAAGCCACGCTGGTCTTGAGGATCCTTCAAACCGGTGTACCAGAAGGCGTTAATTAGATCCACATCTGGATCATTTGTGAAATATTCTAAAACCCGTTTTGGGTCAAAAAACCAGCCATTCTTTTGCTGGGCATAGAACATATTATTGCCGTCTACAAAAATGGAGAGACGGTTTGTTGAGTAAGGCATACAAAATTAATACCTGATTTTTTTACAAAAGATTAAGAATGAATAGAGATACTAAATAGTAGAAATTCCCGTCTTTTCTGAGAATGAAATCAGATCATTGAGGGACAAAACTAAAATAAGGTGATAAACCCGATCACCCTGGCCTATCACCCCTGTAGGCTGATCTTATTGCAAATAAATTGCAACAAAACTAATCAATTCGAGACAGACATATCTTGTCAGCCATAAATCTTTAGGCCAACGGAGAAGTTAGGGATGTCACCTCCAGCTAGATGTGGAACCCCTGCACTCCAGTTAAAAACGTAAAGTCTACGCCCTGACAAAGTATAGTAGAGAGAAATTAAAAAATCTCAATTAAGAACATTAAGGACTGATAGCCAAAGTTAATAATTCTAAACATTTAGCACTTAATGGACAAGATAGGTGTTATTCAGGGACTTTTAACCACCTCCATAGAGTAAATCAACGAAAATCATATTTCATTATGGCAAAAAACCTCTATATCTGACCGCTTTTTTTCCTCAATCTTACTCAAAAGTTTAGATTAGGGGTCATTCTGCCCAGTAGACAACCTGATGTTTGGCAGAGTCAGAAATTTCTAGCGATCGCCCAGGCGGCGAACAAGAGTAGAACCTGTGCGCCCCGTCGCCAACCAAAATACGGCCCTAGCTCCATCCCGCAGGGATTTAGAAAGGGGCTCTGGCTCATACTGAGTTCGAACCTCTACTGGCTTGAGCAAAATTCCCCGGCTACCAAAAATAATCTCTCCAATCACCTGGGCTCGACGCATGTGGTAATCAGAGGTGATTAGATAAACCTGCCGAATGTCTTGCCGCTTAAACTCATCCACTAGACTTGTAAAGTTGGTAAGAGTATCTACGGCAGATCGATCAATGTGCAGGCGATTGCGGTTAATTCCCGCATCAAAAAATACAGCTTCCGTATACTCCGGGTTACTCCCTCCGGATACCCAAATCGGTAGCTCAAGATGGGTTTGAGCAAACTTAGCCGCAAACTCTTCCCGGCCAGTCGTCCCACCTAGAACTAAAATGGCATCCGGTTCGGTTAGGTAGCTTTTGAGCGTACGATAGCCAACCCATCCGAAACACAGCAGAACCGCACCTCCGGTTGCGAGCAAAAAGCCTTTAACCACCCTAAATTTGGGCATAAAAAGGGATGACTCAGGGATTATCTCATGTTGCCGCTTATTGAGGCTTGCCAGGAGAAGGCGGTTTCTCTTGATGATTCACAACCACTGCGCGAATTCGAGGAAGACTGAGAAACGCTTTTGTATCTGCCAGCAAGCGATCGCCCCAGAGATTTTCTTTCAAGAATTGCAGATCTGCGTAGCGACTGTCGATTCGGATTGCTGATTCACCTAAGGTAAAGGCCTGCTCTCGATGCCCTTGCCGGTAGAGTGCGACCGCTGTGGCTAACAGTGGCTCAGCCGCTTTAGGATCAATCTTTGCCGCAGCTTGCCACCAGCGAACCGCGTCATCTACCTTCCCTTGCTCATAGTGGATCAGGCCAATATTATTCATGGCTGGCCAAAATTCCTTATCCTGGCTCACCGCTTTCTCGTACTCAGCAATCGCCTGGGGATATTGGCGCAGCATCAGATAAGCATTACCCAGATCAAACCGGGCACCCGGCACATTTGGTTTGAGTTTTAAACCCTGGGTAAGATAGGTAATAGAGGTTTGATATTGAGCTTTTTGAAAGTAGGCCGACCCCAGAGCAAACAGAATCGCCGGGCTTTTTGAATCCATTGTCTGGGCAGTTTTAAGCACTTCAATTGCCTGATCAATCTGATCATTTTGCAAATACAAGCCACCCAGTAAGGCCCAAACCTCTGAGCGTTTTGGGGCAAGTTGAACTGCTAAACGGGCTCTAGGAATAGCGGCATCTAATTGTTGAAACTGAGCCAGTTGGGCTGCTTCCTGTGCCAGGCTAAGCCCCCGTTGTTCTAATTGGGTCGGATCCAACTGGATCATGTGAGGCACAAGCGCCTGGGAAAACGCAGGCTGAGTAACCCCCAAAAGGCCACCCAGCATAATACCTGAGAGAATTGATCGACAGTTAGGCACGGCAACAGCAAAAATGGTTTGAATAATTGATAGTTTTAGTCAGAACCTTCAGGGCAAAGTTGATCGATTTCCCTGAAGAGTACTATCTCCCATAGCTTAATCTATTTGATCCGTTCTGGCATTAGATCTGGCATTAGAAAAGTTGGATCGGCCGGGGGGCTGTGGTCGGTTTTAGGGCTGAGAATTGGGTAGCCCAGTCACTGGTTGCCCAAAACGATTGTAGAGCAGAATATCCCACTGGCCATTGATGCTGGCTTCAAAAGCAATCATATTGCCGTCTGCCGTAATGGCAGGGTTGCGAACAGCGGTTTTGAGATTTTCGGTCAAATTTCTTAGTTGGCGGGTATTCCGGTCATATACATAGATATCCGTGCGGCCTTGGCGGTTGCCATTAAAAGTGATAAAGCGGCCATTTTCTGAGACAGACGGGTCAGACGATACCATATCCAGGCTATTTAGCCCCGGCAATGGTATCAAATTACGAACAGCCGTGTCATACAGGTAGATATCCTGGCTCCCCCGGCGATCGGAAACAAATGCAATATACTGTCCAGTGATGTGAGGATTCATCTCCCCATAGGGGCTGTTGAGGCTACGCCCACCGGGATCAAAGGGAAAATTGACCAGACTGGGAGCAGCACAACCCCCCGTCAGACTGATAAGGACAACTATCAGTAGATTGCGGCTTTTCATTCCAATGGTATTAAGGTGAAAGATTCGAGTCAGTTTGAGACCGGCGATAGTCTGGCCGATCCAATTCAACTCCAGGGCCTCGATCCAGCACTTCAATATCCCACTGACCTCGTATGCCTGTTTCAAAAGCAATAAAGCGACCATCCAGGCTGATGCTGGGGTTTCTTACCCAACCCCGGTAGCCTGTGGTTATAACCTGGATCCGTTGAGTGGCACGATCGTATAGCTCCACCTCCGGGCGTGCTCGATCGCTGGCTAGATAGACAATATACCGTCCCGTATAACTAAGACTGGGAGACTCTACAATCGCATCACGTCGATTTAACCAGGGCAGATTAACAAACTGACGTTGGCGTCTGTCATATAACACCAGATTGCGGTTGCCATCCCGATTAGAAATAAAAGCCAGATAACGACCATCCCCGCTGAGAGCGGGTTGTTCATCGTTGTACCGGCTTTCTAACTCGATGGGCTCACCCGGTATGGGGGACTGGGCGCAGGCGTGAAGCAACCCGACAAGAACCGCTCCCATTCCTACAATAAACAAGCGAGTCAGAGTAACCTGGCAGCAACTAACTGAAATGGATATAGACCTAGTAGTCTCCCCAGTTATCGGTTTCGCTGTCATCATTAACTGGCCGATAGTCTACGTACTCAGATGGAGCAGAATCTGGATCTGAGCGACGAGAGCGGGGTTGACTGGTGACTTCAGTGTCGTCAGAACGGGGGCGCTTGGGGCGAGAAGTTGAAGGGGGGCTGCCACTACCAGCAGGGGTGCTGCGGGAACGAGCCGGACGGTCTTCCCAAACATCAACATCTTCTTGGAACCCAGGTGGGGCATCTATTGATCCATCTTCGCTGCGAGGGCGGCGCTTATTACGGCTGCTGCCTGGCCCAGGGCGATCGTCCATGGCACTGCGCCCTGCTGAGCGACGCCGCCCCCCTTCATCATAATCATCTCGCCCACCGCGGCTATCGCGACTGCCTCGAATTCTACGGGCTGTGGGCCGATCGTCATAGGCCAGCTCATCTAATTCAGCCCGGTAAACCCGACTCACAGGGCGCTCTTCATCAACAATGGGAGTACTTCGCTTTGCCTGCTCAGTCGTCGCACTGCGCAGACGAATGTTTTCAACCACAAAGAAAATAGCCGAACCGGTCAGTAAAAACTGGCCAAACTGAAGGATGGGGTCTTGCCGCCAGCCCTGAAAGAATAAAATACCGCCACATAATAATGAAACTGCGGCAAAGAAAATATCGTAATCACGGGCCAATTTGGGGCGCATTGTCCGGAGAAAGTAGAGGGCGGCTCCGGCTACTGCCAGCGTAATTCCCAATAAGCTGCTTCCGTTCAGTCCGACGTTTACCATTACCTTTTCTCTCTTCTCCTAAGTTCCTCTATGCTAACGAGTCAAGCTATCAACGGCTATCAATCTGACACTCCCCGTGCCTAAAGGCAGGGGATTCTTGGTTCACTGAAACCACTTAAATTAGATACCTTGCAGCGTCTAACCCAGAGGTGGGATTCTCCCCAAGCGTTGATTCGGGTATGCCCTACCCTATTCGCTTTCGCGAGTCCTGTTTGATTGAAGCTGAA
>JBJTUO010000248.1:0-15613 GCA_046080785.1 Leptolyngbyaceae cyanobacterium
CAACAGTAGGCCCAGCGGCAGATCTGGGTAAATCAGCACCATCGGCCTCTGGGCCAGCCACTTTCAGATAGTCAAGCATGTCGGTCTTCAGGTTTTCTGAGCGGGGCCCAAAAATTGCCTGCACACTATCTCCCACCTCCAGCACTCCAGAAGCACCTAGAATCTTGAGTTTGGCTTTATTCACCTTTTGCTTATCCTGCACTGTGACCCGTAGCCTGGTAATACAGGCATCCAATACGGCAATATTGCTGCGCCCCCCAAAAGCCTGCACTAATTCTGCCGCCATGGCGCTTGCCCTGGGGTTTGCAGTGGGTGAAACTACGGCAAAATCTGCACCTTCCATCTCAGTGTTATTGTTTTCTTGGCCCCGCCCAGGGGTGGGCAGATTAAAACTACGAATCGCCAGAGTAAAGACTGAGAAATAAACCCCAGCAACGACAAAGCCCCCACCAACAATTAACTTCCAGACATCTGGTTGACCATTCCAGTTACCCAATGGGTTAAACAGCATGAAGTCAATGAACCCCTGAGAAAAGGTAAAACCCATGCGACCGCCCAAAAAAGTAAACATGAAGTTGCACAGCCCTGCCATGAGGGCATGAATCCCGTAGAGCAGAGGCGCAACAAACAGGAAAGAAAATTCTATCGGTTCCGTAATTCCGGTTAAAAAGGAGGTCAGCCCCGCAGAAAACATTAAACTGCCGGTAATGGCCCGGTTTTTGGGTTTAGCACAGCGCCAGATGGCGAGTGCCGCCGCAGGTAGGCCAAACATCTTAAACCAATAGCCCCCGCCTAAGATGCCTGCCGTTGGATCCCCTGCAAAAAACCGATTGATGTCACCATGCACCACTTTGCCCGTAACCGGATCGACGAAAGAACCAATTTGAAAGAAGAAGGGCACATTCCACACATGGTGCAGGCCAAAGGGCAGGAGTAACCGTTCTACCAGGGCATAGGTGCCTGCTGCCATCGGAATGTTGTCGCCACTTGCCGCCCTATTGGCAAAACTGTTGATTACGCTGCCGATCGGAGGCCAGATCACACCCATCAACATCCCAACGGCGATCGCGGTCAACCCCGTAATGATGGGAACAAAGCGCTTGCCGGCAAAAAACCCCAGATATTGAGGCAGTTTGATCTTAAAAAAACGGTTGAACAGGTAGGCTGCCATACAGCCAATGATTAACCCGCCAAATACGCCGGTATCCAGGGTCATGACGCCCAACACCGGTTTCATCCAAATCGGGGGGGGTGCCTGCCCTTGACTAGCCAGAGTCTGGATTTGCGCCTCTGTCATGAACCCCCGTGCGCTACCAATAGACCCCAGAGCTGCAATGAAAACCATGAACCCTACCGTCGCAGCCAGGGCGGCAGTCCCGTCATTGGCCGTAAATGCAATCGCCACTGCGATCGCAAAAATTAAGGGTAATGCGGCAAAAATCCCATCCCCACAGTTCTTCATAATAGTTGCCAACCATGCCGGCAACCAGCCAAAACTTTCTGTTTCAAGCCGTTGGGCCGCAATATTTTGCAACTCAATTAAACGGGCGCTACCCAGCCCCAATAACAGACCAGCCACAGGTAAGACTGAGACAGGCAGCATTAATGCTTTTCCCATCTGTTGCAATAAGGCAAAGGCTTTTTTCCACACAACTAATCCTCCTGCACCGGATATAACTGCCTAACCTCTGCCCCAGTTGCCATCCTTAAGGCCCGCTGCGCTAGTTTCTGGCAATCGGCTAAGTTCAGCTCCCGAATCTGAGCTTTGATACTGGGAATCGTGGGGACGCTCACACTCAGCTCTGTCACACCCATCCCGATCAAAATTGGGACGGCCTGGGGGTCACTGGCGACGCCGCCACAAACCCCCAACCATTTGCCCCGGTTACGGACGGCTCTGGCAGCATTCGCAACCAAGGTCAGCACGGCGGGATGGAGGGCATCTACGTAGGGGGCCAGTTTGGGATGGCCTCGATCCATGGCCAGGGTGTACTGGGTCAGATCATTGCTGCCGACGGAGAAGAAATCGGCTACCTCGGCAAACTGACTGGCCAGAACAGCGGTGGAAGGTACCTCGACCATGATGCCAGCTGGAATCGGGCGCACCCCCAGCGATCGCCGCTCTTGCTCCAACAAAGCCTTGGCCATACGCCATTCTTCCATACGGGCAATCATCGGAAACATAACCCGCACTTTGCCAAATTGGGCAGCTCGTAGAATGGCCCGTAACTGGGTGCGCAGCAGTTCTGGCCGATCGAAGCCGACCCGCACCCCCCGTTCTCCCAAAAAAGGATTTTCTTCGGGGGGCATGGGCAGATAGGGCAGGGGTTTATCGCCACCAATATCGAGGGTGCGAATAATCACAGGGCGCTCAGGCCCCAGAAGCCTAACAATATCGCTGTAAATTTCGGTCTGCTCAGCTTCTGTAGGGGCATGATCCCGCTCCATAAAGACAAACTCGGTGCGTAATAACCCCACCCCTTCTCCTCCCAGAGAGATGGCCGTGGCAGCATCAGCCTGACTGCCAATGTTGGCAACCACTTCGATCCGGTGGCCATCCTGGGTAATTGCAGGGGTATGGGCAGCGGCCAGTTCTTGTTGACGGCGTTGCTTGAGGCGCAATTGCCGCTGCTGGGTCTGTTTCATCTGATCGGAGGAGGGATGCAAGCGTAACACCCCCTGACTGCCATCTAGAATCACGGGGGTGCCGTCGGCCAACTCCAAGACGCGGGGTTCTATGCCTGCGATCGCCGGCATGTCCAGCGATCGCGCCAGAATGGCGACATGGGAGGTTGCCCCTCCCCCGACTGTGCAGAGGCCAATCACCCTGAAACGATCCAGCGTCGTCAAGTCAGACGGCGTCAGGTCTTCGGCGGCAAGAATGGTCTGTTCTGGGTAGCTAGAAGTTTCTACCTGACTGCCTGTAAGAATGCGCAATACCCGATTACCGACATCCCGCAAGTCATTGGCCCGTTCTGCCAGCAATTGATTTTGCAACTGAGCCAGTTGGTCTGCCTGGGCTGTAAAAGACCGTTGCCATGCATAGGCGGCACTTTTGCCCTTGTCGATCGCGCTGGTAGCCGTATCCACCAGTTCCGGGTCTTCCAACAATTCCTGGTGAGCGGCAAAAATAGCGGCCTTCTTGGGGTCGCCCTGACTATGGATTCTGGCCCGCAGTGCTTCGATTTCCAGGCGGGCCTGGGCGATGGCCTGCTCTAGTTGACGGCGTTCCTGGTTGGGGTTGCCACCCGTTTCAGCAACTGTAATCTGCTGCCGCTTCACATGATACAACGTACCCACCGCGACGCCCGGTGAGGCCGCCACCCCCAGTACCAGGTTTGCATCTTGAGAGCGCGGTTGGGGGGCAGGTTTGGCAATTTCAGCCTGGGCAATGCTGGCGGGGGCCGCCGCTGGCCTGGCACCTTCTTCTCCCAAGCCAGCCCGCAGAGCGTCAGAAAGTTCAGCGATCGCCGCCGCCGCATCTGGCCCGATCGCCGACAATTGCACCATCGCCTTATACCCCACCTGCAAGCCCATGACACCGACTACACTGCGGGCATTGACTTGCTGATCACCGACCTTTAGGTGAATAGCAGATTGATACTTTTTTGCGAGATTGGCCAAAACCGCAGCGGGTCGAGCGTGCAGGCCCACCGGATTGGGAATCATCACCAGCTCTGAGGTGACGGTCTCCCCTGAGGTTGCTTTTGCCTGTCTGGAAGTACCCTGTAAAACCAGTTCCAGTACCACATCTTGCCCCACCACCACAGCACCAGAGCGGGGACGAATCTGGGTGACCCGGTCGCCATTGATGACCAGTATCTCTGTCAGTAGACTTTTGGCATGAAGGGCCAGGTAGTCAGCGTCAAACTCGATTAAGGGGTCTCCCAGGCGCACCCGATCTCCTTCTTTAACACGGGGAGTGAAGCCCTGACCCCGCAGGGTGACGGTATCCAGCCCAATGTGCATCAGCAACTCCACCTCATCGGCTGTGCGGATGGTGACCGCATGGTGGGAGGGATGGAGTTGGATCACCTCTCCATCGCAGGGTGCCACCAGAACTTGACTGACTGGATCAATAGAAATCCCATCTCCCACCATCTTCTGAGCAAAAACCGGGTCAGGCACCTGCTCGATCGCGACCATCACCCCTGATAGGGGAGCCTTTAAAGTCACTGTCACTGGGGGCGGGGTGAGGGGAATCTCCGTCAACGTCATAGTCTTGATGAAACTGGTAGATTAAAGGATGATGCCATGTTTGGGGGCGTTGGACGCATACATCATCCTCGTTATTATCCCATAAGGCATTTAATGCTATTTGACTCTATATATATAATGTTGGCTGGCCTAGCGCAAAGCTAGGATGATCGGTGATTTTCGGAATGTTGGCTACAATCACAAGCTGCGGATGAAACAGGCTCTATTCACTCCAACCGATTTGGAAATTCTGCAACGCTATATCGACCTCGGTATTCGGTATGCTTTTGCAGTGCCTTGCTCTATTACAGACACCTGGACTCAATTTGCCTGCGATGCAACAAAACAGAGCCTCTGGAGTTTTAACCTCACCAATCACGAAGGTAACTTAGCTGGGCTGGCCGCTGGTGTTTTTTTAGGCACAGGGCAACCAGCATTAATTCAACTCCAAAACTCCGGGCTTCCTAGCATTGGCGACGGCCTCATTTCTATGGCTAATCGCAAAGTTTGTGGCATCCCGCTTGTCCTCCTAGTTACCCATCGCGGCTCTGATGGCGATGACGATAGCGAACCCCACCAGGAAATTGGGAGACGGACTGAGGCACTGATTACAACAATTGTTGATGATTCGGGTCAGGTATTTAGCGTTGCTAAAAAGCAGGATAGATTGAAACGAAGTTTTGAGCATCTTGCATCCTCTTCATCCCTGGAATCAGCCATGTTGGTATTAAATGGAGAATTGGAGGGAGGGCTATTATCCCAGTTAGACAGGTCTGTCGCTGTTGCAAAACACAATGAGATTGGCGTCTTAATCTTAAAAGAGAAAGATTTCAAGAAAACAGCAACAACCCGCTGCCTAAGCAGCCAATTTGGCAGAATTCAAGATATTGCGCCCCCCTCTGTGAAGCTGCAACGGCCTGTACCCATTTCTTTTGCCAGACCGGTTGATCGGGATACGGCTATTCGAGCAATAGCTGAAGTCCATCCAGACGCAGCGATGGTTTTTTGTAATGGCTACACAGCTCGCGCCGCACTAGCAGTAGCAGACCGCCCTAGTAACTTTTATAACGTGGGGTATATGGGAGGGACATTGGCGATCGGTTGGTCGATCGCCAAGTGCAGACCTGATCTTGAGGTTGTAGTAATTGACGGCGATCAAAATGCATTAATGAGTACAATGACGCCCCATTTGTGGCTTGACTACCCTCTCAACCTATATTGGTACATTTTGGACAACCAGATGGGTGCTTCAGTCGGTGGAGCACCGAGCCTGCCGCTACCGGCAATCCTGCAACAGCTTGCCTATAGGATTGAAACGATCTCGGATCCTCCAGGAAGTTTTAAGCACCCCCGCGTCAGCGCAGATAGAGCCAGTTTTGAAAGTCAGCCTCCCCCATCAATGCTGGGGCACCTGACCAGTCTGACATGGAGATTTCGTGAATGGGTCGATTGCCATCACGGCAAGGCTGGCTCTAATACAAAATAAAAGGATCTAAAAATGACATACCCCAATGAATCAGTGCCCCGCATTGCCCCTCTCCCCACCGCAGAATTACCGCCCAATTGCCTAAGCATCCTGGATAAAATCCCTGGGAAGGGACTCAAGGGTGAAGGCTTTCCGAGCAATGTTCTCGGCCTGTTGATGCATAACCCAGAGACTCTGGAACCTTTTCTAGATTATTGGGTAACTTCTAAGGCCAAAATGGGCTTGACCATACGGGAGCAAGAATTAGTGATCCTGCGGATGGCTGTGCTTTATCGCAGTGATTACGTATGGAAACATCATGTTCAGGTTGGAAGAGAGTTTGGCATCACCGAGACAGATCTCACCGCACTCTGCATGGGGGCCTATGGCGACTTTACGTCTGAACGGGAGCGAGCCTTTCTTGAGTTGACAGATGCTTTCATTAATGAACGTTCACTCCCTCCGGATCTGTGGAATAAGACAAAGACTGTCCTCAGTGCCCGAGACTTTGTAGACTTAATTTCGCTAGTATCGCAGTATGTTCTTTTCGCCCTTAACAACGTTTGTCTACAAGTCCAATTGGAGCCTGCAGTTGATCATTTACCAGGAATTAAAGATTACGAAATATAAATCTGACTCAAAATCACTCGCAGTCGATCGTAATCTTCCCTTAACATCAGATTCAACGACCGCCCGACTTGAATTAACCACTCCTGGTCTGCTTGGCGCAACTGGTAGATTTCTCGTAGAGTGGCTGCGATCAAGGCGTCTACCGGTGCCCCCGTCATTTGTAGCAAGGTACGGATAAAGTCAACCTGTTCTGTAAACCGTAAGACCTCTGTTGAGTCGCAGTAATAGACTGCCTGATGAATTTGAGGGGGGCGGGGCGGTAAGTGCTGATAAAAAGTGGCGGGTGTACTGACCTGCCCATCTCTCGCAGCAACTTTTACCTCAAAGCCCACGATCGCCGCTCGAAATTCGGTCTTTAACATAGAAAAAATTTGGGGCTGCTGCTCTCGTAACTCCTGTAAAGACAAGCCTAAGGCCCTGGCTCGATGGATGGAGTCGATCGGAGCCGTAGTCACATAATAGACTACCCCCAAAATAGAATTACCCGATTCCTCATCGATCGTCTTAACCCAACTGCCAAAGGGTGGCATCTCTGGAAAAGTCAGATCTTCCGGCTCAAGGCACTGGGCTAAAAATTCGCTGGTGCTGGTCTCAATCACCTCCGCGATGTGACCGGGAGAGCGATGCTGGGAAGTGCGATGAGGTAAGGGGAGGCGCATAGGCAGCAATGCCAAGGAAGAAGCTGTATCTATTGCACCACACTCTCGCCCACTTGACCGAATTTGATGAAATTACTTTTTCTTTTTGCCAGCAGTCACGTCAATTTCCTCCAGATCTGAGGGGCGAAAGGTAATCAACTTATCCCAATTGCCACCTTCAAATAATACAGCGACCCTGCCGTCACTCACCCGTTGGATCAGGCCTTGAAAGCGGTAGTAAGTGTCTTGAGGGTTGATCACGCGCACAGTAGAGCCGGGTAGCAGCATAGCATTCTCTTTTTTATAAAACTTTCCTTAAATAGCTTAGCGGTAATTCTGCCCAGCGCTACTTCCAGGAGATGATGATCTTTCTAGCTCAGCCATTCAATTTAACCTATCTATAGAGGGGCGAATCCCTGATTAAGAGGGGCGGCAAGCTGACTGGGCAGGCAAGGCTTCCTGCCCTTGCCTGCGGCGATCGTAAAAATTCACTGTTTGGGCCTATGGTAAAATTAGCTTGAAATCAGCAGGAGTTAGCAACTTATGCCACTCATGATGCCATCGAGTGAGACCGACCAGCCCGACAGTCCGGTGGTGCATCGAGTATTGATTGTAGAAGATGAAGAATTGATTGGTGAAACGGTTGCCCTGGCTTTGGTCGAAGATGGTTATCAAGTCGAACTTGCAACCGATGGTCGGGCAGCCCTGGCCCTCTTAAATCAGAGCGGTAAGGGTGAGGGCAAGTCTTCTCCTGACAATGGTGGCCTAGCTCATCAAGCCGACTTTGATTTGATCATTCTCGACTTGATGCTCCCTTACATTAACGGCCTGGATCTCTGTCGTTTACTGCGACGGGAGGGCAATAACATTCCAATTTTGATGTTGAGTGCAAAGGGTAGTGAAACTGATCGGGTCGTTGGTTTAGAAGTGGGCGCTGATGACTACCTGACCAAGCCCTTTGGTATGCGAGAGTTGGTCGCCCGTTGTCGTGTCC
The DNA here is from genome assembly GCA_046080785.1 of Leptolyngbyaceae cyanobacterium. Lineage (GTDB taxonomy): Bacteria > Cyanobacteriota > Cyanobacteriia > Leptolyngbyales > Leptolyngbyaceae > JBJTUO01. The sequence continues at coordinate 7,925 of JBJTUO010000248.1, forward strand.
TGCTGCGTCGTCAAAGTCAGTTGCAAACATCGCAAAGACAGCCTTCTCTCAAATTTAAAGAGATTGTTCTCTATCCCCAAGAATGCCGGATCACGATTCGGGATGAAGAAGTCAACTTCTCACCCAAAGAGTTTAAGTTATTAGAACTGTTTATGAATCACCCCCGGCGGGTCTGGTCACGGGAACAGTTACTAGAACGAATCTGGGGGCATGACTTTATCGGTGATAGCAAAACAGTCGATGTCCACATTCGCTGGTTACGCGAAAAATTAGAACGGGATCCAAGTAATCCGGAACATCTGATTACGGTACGCGGGTTCGGCTATCGTTTTGGGTAAGACCGTGGGTTGGTTTTTTTGCGGGTTGTTGCTGGGGTGTCTGCTCTGGGGGGGGTACTTTCTCTGGCTTACCCTAAAATTAAGACGAGCCACGCGCTCGCTCAAAATTCAATTGAGTGGCTGGCCTTTCTCCACAACTCGTCGGTTAGTGCGCGCGATCGTCACTCAGAACGAAGCCTACCAGGCCCTACAGCAAGAATTGGAGACCTGGAATCATATTGGTGAAATTGCTCCCATTGGTTTTCTCTCCGTTGATGTAGATAATCAGCTAATCGGCGGTAATCCCCGGGCTTGTCAGTTGTTGGCACTCCAACCAGGTCAGTTAACTCAACGTCGACTTTTACTTGAGATTGTCCGCTCTTATGAGTTAGATCAATTAATTGAGCAAACCCGCGAAACCCAACAATCTCAACAATTCGACTGGGTTTTAAAACCAGTCTCCGTTGACCTGACTCAGTTATCTCAGCAGCAACCCCTTCCTCTGCGGGCTGTCAGCCATCCCCTACCCAAAGGGGTGGTGGGTGTGTTTCTGGAAGATCGCCAGGAGTCTGCCCTGCTCACCCAGCAGCGCGATCGCTGGATCTCAGACGTTGCCCATGAGCTGAAAACCCCCCTTACATCTATTCGGCTGGTAGCAGAAACCCTACAGCTTCGCCTCCCCACCGCCCAACAAGAATGGATTAATCGCCTTTTAAGAGAAGTATTGCGGCTCAGTCATCTGGTTGAAGATTTGTTGGATTTGAGCCACCTCGAGTCTAACTCGCCTTCCCTGCTCAATCGGCAAACAGTAGACCTGCCCCAACTCATCCATACGACCTGGTCGAGTCTGGAACCTCTGGCAAGTCGTAAAGCTGTACAGCTCGATTATGAAGGACTGACGCACCTACAGATCCGGGCAGACGAACGGCGATTGTATCGGGTATTTTTAAATTTACTGGATAACAGCATTAAATACAGTCCCGTGGGCAAGCCTGTTCATCTCTCGATGCAATTCATTGAATCAGTCCCTGTTTCTGAGCAGATTCAGATTGATATTTTTGATGAAGGGCCTGGCTTTCCAGACTACGCCCTGCCCCACGTCTTCGATCGTTTTTATCGGGCAGATGATTCTCGTACTCGTCAGGAGAACACTGACAATCTCTCGCCTCCGGTCTCGATTCAGGGTTCAGAGGGTACCATAACGGCGGTTTATTCCTCCACCGCAGAACTAGATCTTCCCATGGCTCGGGGCAGTGGGCTGGGGTTGGCGATCGTCCGTCAAATTGTGGAAGCTCACGGCGGCTCGGTGCGGGCCAGTAACCATCCCATCACTCATGGGGCCTGGTTACAGGTCGTTTTACCTCGATCCAGTCAGTGATTAGGGCTGGTGTTTTTTCCCAGCCCTATGGTCTTACTGTAGGATCACAGTAGAGTGAGGTCGTTCATGGCAGTTCGGATTCAAAAGCTACTTTCCCAATTGGGCATTGCCTCCCGTCGGCAGGCCGAGCAGATGATTCTGGAGGGGCGCATTCGTTTGAATGGAGAGGTCGCTCAATTGGGACAAAAGCTTGATCCAGAGCAGGATCAAATTGAAATAGATGGCACGATCGTCCAGACGGGGCAGCGACCTGATAGTCTGTATATTCTACTCAACAAGCCTGCAGGCGTGGTGACAACCTGTCGTGACCCCTGGGGCCGCAAAACTGTCCTGGAATTGCTACCTTCAGAGTGGAGTCAGAGATCGGGGCTACATCCGGTAGGACGGTTAGATGCAGAGTCAACGGGGGCATTGCTGCTCACCAATGAGGGAGACCTGACGTTTCAGTTAACCCATCCCCGCTTTCACATTCCTAAAACCTATGAAGTTTGGGTTGAGGGCTACCCCACAGAGGAGACTCTGAAACGTTGGCGGCAGGGGGTGATGCTGGCAGAGTCTCCAACCCTCCCAGCTCAGGTTACGCTGTTGTGGAGAGCAGACCAACGAACTTTGCTGCGGGTTGTGTTGCGGGAAGGCCGAAATCGTCAGATTCGACGGGTAGCTAAGTTATTAAAGCATCCCGTGCTTGCGTTGCACCGCACAGCGATCGGGCCAATTCAACTCTCGTTACCGGGCCAATCTAAGCTAGATGTCGGGCAGTATCGGCATCTAACCGCCCAGGAAATTTCATTTTTGGAGCAATTTATCTTACCATCAAAAGGGGAGCCGATGAAACACGAGGAGTCTAGGGTATGAAAGGGCAGGGGCAACCCTGGGAAGAACAGCAGGCTAATCGATTGGCCGAACTGGGCAGTCAGTTGGAACAGACTCGTCAACTGCAAGGGTTGTCTCTGGAACAAATTTCCAGTCAGACTCATATTCCAATTCGACACCTGAAGTCAATCGAGCAGGGTAACCTGGCTGATCTACCAGAGGGGGTCTACATTCAAAGCTTTATTCGTCACTACGGCAACAGATTGGGGCTAGATGGCGCTGCTCTTGCCACCCAGTTTCCCGCTTCCCCTGATTTTAGTTTTGGCACAGGTCCCTGGCACAAATATAGACTGGGGCAACTACGGCCTATTCATCTCTATGGCCTTTACGTGCTAGTCGTGATAGGAGCAGTCAGCGGTCTATCCTATCTGATGAGTCGATCAAATTCTGCTCAATTGACAGAACAGCCCCTCAATGCGACTCAACCCATTACTACCACCAGCGCCCCTACTTCAGTGTCGAATCCTACTACAACAAGTGCCAGCAGTCCTGCCCCATCGGCATCGCCGCAATCGCCGCAAAAAGCTGTCAAGATCAGCCTAAACCTGGTAGGGCAATCCTGGATTCGCGTCACCACTGATGGTAAAACCCAGTTTGAAGGGGTGTTGCCGCAGGGCACCCAACGCACCTGGGTCGCTGATAAAAAAATTGTCTTGCGGGCCGGTAATGCAGGTGGTATTCTCGTCAGCCAGGATCAGGGTAAGGCTAAACCGATGGGTGATCCTGGCGCAGTGGAAGAGGCCACCTATGGTGTAGATAGGCAGACCCGCGATCGAACTTCTGGGGCGGCTGGCGAGAATATGGTAACCACAACCCCTAACCCTTGAACTTGAAAGAACAGGATTGAACATCAAGTGGGGAGACAGAGAGGCTGGGCATGGCTATATCAAGATAAAGGCGTTACTACGAAGCAGAATAAATTGAAATGAAGTTTCAAGTATCCAGCGTCTTTTTCATCTCTGAAATCAGCAATGCTAAATAAAAACCGACAGTATTACCTGTCGGCCAGTCGTGTGTTCCCTGTTGATGGCTCAGCTAAAGTTGAACCTTCCTAAGTATGTCCGTTCAGCCTTGCTAGAAAAGCGATCTAGATCAGCATTTAATGTGATCTTCGTCACAATTAAGTGCTCCTTGAGCCGGCAAGCTGCCCTCCCTGTCTAGAAGCCAATTGCAGCAGATCTGGGGAAGCCGTTGGCCTGCTGCCGCCCAGGAGATTGGGATGTCATGGCGGGGGGGTGGGCAACATTCAACTGAATTTTGAGATTGTTTCCCTCAATCATGATTTCGCCTAACGATGTCATGACACAGAGCTTGCCCTGATGCACTCTTACAATTGATTTTAAGTCAGGAGCTATTTCAATCTGCCCAACAGTAGATAAGGGTGGCTCTTGCTTTACAGTCTGGTAGTAGTTGGATGTCGATGCCTGACCATCGCTCTGCCGAGGGTCAATACCATTCTCTAGATATTTACGAGTAGCCCGGTTGAGCCAGATGACTGGTTGGGATGGATGACGCACCACCTCAGGCCCCAGCGTCTTAATAAAAAACACCCCTTGCTTGCAAGTGATATCCCGAATAGCCACCCATTTGTTGCGGGTAAATAAAAGTACATCCAATTCAACGCGATTGCGATTACCACCGCGGCTGTTAGTCCACCATTCTTTCCATAAGGTTGAAGCGTCGGTGGCATTGAGTTTGTAACCCGGCGGCAGTTCGCGCTTTTGGTACTTAGCAAAGACTTTGTCTGTTTCAGCATTGAGCAGAGGGACAAATCCATGCTTTAGCAGAGTATGGTGCAGAAAATTCCAATGAACACAGCCTCGTCGCACAAGCACCGTGGGGAGCTGATTTTCTTGTTTTAGGCAAGCGATCACCCCCTGCCGCCGCATCAATAACTGGGTTGAGTCAAATGCCAATTCAATCTTTAAATCTTGGCTGGCAGCAAAAGAGGTCTGACCTTGAACAAATTTTGTGATTAATACAGCATCATTATTAATGGTCATATTAATTAATAGTCATATCAGCAGGATGCAGAGGGAGGAATTAATACAAGCAACGTCCTGAACTATAGCTTTAGCTAGAACGCTTAGAACAGGCTGGATGGTCAAGTGCCAAGCCCGGCTAGATGTTCTGACTCGCCTCCGCTACGTTGCACGTAGCTACGGACGCAATAAACCAGTTTTCTATAGGAGCTATACTTGTCGATTTTATGAACTTCCCGAATCCAGTGATAGGGTCTTTATAGAGTCTTTATGTAAATGATGATTTTCCTGAGGAAGGTGTAAAAACCTATCCCAGGTAAGCCTGACGCACCCGATCGTCTGTTATCAGTTCTGAAGTGAGGCCGCTCAGGGTAATGCGTCCCGCATCCAAAACGTAACCCCGGTCAGCGTGTTGCAGGGCTAAATTAGCATTTTGTTCGACTAGCAGAATGGTAACTCCGGTGCTTTGCAGGGTTTGAATGATGGCAAAAATCTCGCGCACGATCGCGGGTGCTAGTCCCAGACTGGGCTCATCCAGCAATAACAGTTGAGGCCGACTCATGAGGGCACGAGCAATGGCCAGCATTTGCTGTTCACCGCCGCTCAGGGTGCCCGCTTGTTGGTTACGGCGTTCGGCCAGTCGGGGAAAGGTGAGAAATTGCCGTTCAATATCGGATTTAATGCCCAGCCGATCGGCGCGGGTATAAGCTCCCAGTTCCAGGTTGTCCAGGACGGTTTGACGGGCTAACACCCGCCTACCTTCTGGGCTGTGGGCAATTCCCAGAGACACTACCTCATGGGCATGGAGCTGGGTGATCTCCTGGCTGTTGTATAAAATGCGGCCCGATCGGGGGGTGACGAGGCGAGAAATCGCCCGCAGTGTAGTGCTTTTGCCAGCACCATTAGCTCCAATCAGACTGATTACCTCTCCTGGATACACCGTCAAATTAATGGATTGAAGGGCTTGAATACCCCCGTAATGAACGGTTAGTTCCTGAAGTTGCAAAAGGGGCTGGGTTCCATGCATCAATTACTCGTCCCCCAGGTAGGCTTCAATTACAGCCCGGTTGTTGCGCACGATCTCCGGTTCACCCAGCGCAATCAGTTTGCCAAAGTCTAGCACGGCAATGCGATCGCACAGACCCATCACCAGGGGCACATGGTGCTCAATGAGTAAGATTGTGAGATTAAACTGATTCCGAATGGCACGAATAAAGTCACTCAGCTGCTGCTTTTCATTAGGGTTCATGCCAGCGGCTGGCTCATCTAAGAGTAATACCCTTGGTTTTAATGCCAGGGCACGGACAATTTCCAGGCGTCGCTGATCCCCATAGGAAAAATTACCTGCTTTCTCATCTGCCCGATCGCTCAACCCCACCAGTTTGAGGAGCGCGAGGGCACTCTCCTGAACCCCAATCTCTTCTTGAGGAGCAGGCGGTAAACCAAGAATGCCAGTTAAAACCCCGCTACGGGTATGGACATGGTTGGCAATCCGAATATTGTCTAGAGCGGATAACTGACTGAACAGGCGAATGTTTTGAAAGGTGCGGGCAATGCCGTGTTGGGCAATTTGATAGGGCCGCAGTTGGGAAATTTCTTGATTTTGGTAGAGCATTTTCCCACTGGAAGGTTGGATCAAGCCTGTGATTAGGTTAAACAGGGTGGTTTTTCCTGCGCCGTTTGGCCCAATCAGCCCAAAGATTTCGCCCCCCTGAACCGAGAAAGAAACTTGATCCACCGCTGTCAGGCCACCAAAACGCCGCGTCAGACGACAGGCTTCTAACAGGGTATCAGGATTTAGGGGGGGACTGGTCGGTGCCGATTGGGACTGGGTCATCTTATTGCATCCTTTTCATCCCTGAAATCAGCAATGCCGAAATTTTAGCAGGAAGGCACTGCTGTCAGGTAGGCCTGAAGACTGGGAGTTTTATTTGCTTGCTAGTTTTTTGGTGGGCTGGCGCTGCTTCAGCCAGTCGGGAGAAACCAGCCCCTGTGGGAAGAAAAGAGTACCCAAAACAATGAATAGGCCAAACACAATCAAACGGCCATCCCGCAGAAACTGAGCTAACCAGGAGGGGAGGGCAGCAATATCTGCAAAGGCCCGCAGAACCTCTGGCAGGGCTGTAAACACCATGCCGCCCAGGATTGGCCCTAAAAATGTGCGTGAACCTCCAATCAGGACAAAGGTGAGATAGATGATGCTGGCGTCAAAAGTACCCTGACGGGCATTCCAGGTGTTGAGAAAATGGGCACTCACCGCCCCGACTAGGCCAGCCAAAATGGATCCTAAAGTAAAGGCCAGGACTTTGTGGTAGGTGGGGTTAATCCCGATCGCGTCGGCGGCCAGCTCATCTTCTCGAATCGCAAGCAGTGCCCGTCCAACTCGTATCTGCTCCAACCGATAGACAAAGGCGGCACTGAGCAACAGCAGGGGCAGCACAATCCAGAGGTATGCGACCGGGCTAGCAAAAGGTTGAGGAATGGCAAAAATACCGACGGCACCGCCTGTAATTTCCAAATTAAGGCAGAGAATCCGCAGAATTTCGACAAAAGCAATCGTGGCGATCGCCAGGTAAATCCCCCTCAACCGCAGAGCTGGAACGCCTACTGCAATTCCTAACAGGGCCGAGGCCACGGCAGCAATTAACATTTCCAGAAGCACCAGTGGAATCGGGAACAACTCTCCAGTAGGAACGGAAAAGACACGGGTTGATAAAATGGCGGCAATGTACCCCCCCAGGGCATAAAAGCCAGGACTGGCCAGGGACAGTTGCCCTGCCATTAAGGGAAGATAGAGGGAAAGACCTAACATCGCCCCCAGCAGCATGGAGACAAATAAAAAGCTGTAGGTAGCAATAAAATCTGCCATATCAGACTTGCAGCAATTCCAAATCAGATCTATCTACCGTTCTATGCTGACAAACAACAAACTATAGATGGCAATATCATAGCTTTGGTCAAAACACTTAGGACAAGTTGACACTCCCCGTGCCTAAATGCAGGGGATTCTTGGTTCACTGAAACCACTTAAATTAGATACCTTGCAGCGTCTAACCCAGAGGTGGGATTCTCCCCAAGCGTTGATTCGGGTATGCCCTACCCTATTCGCTTTCGCGAGTCCTGTTTGATTGAAGCTGAA
>JBJTUO010000249.1:0-13602 GCA_046080785.1 Leptolyngbyaceae cyanobacterium
GGTCATCACGCGGAGTCTAAACAACGCATAGGGAGGCGATGGGGTTGCCCAGCCTGTGAACTGTGTAGCCGAAAGCTTGGAAGCCCACGCTGTATTGCTTGCAATCAGCGTCGGGTAGGCAAGCTAGTAGGATATGTCACCGTCGCTGTCAAGATCAGCGGTCGCCAGGGCAAATATTTCAGGCGTTATAAGAGAAAGCTCATAGCCATCGACTGTAGCAAAAGAAAAAGGGCAGGACGCTTTATGGTTAAGAGCACCTACCCTGAATTGTATAGAGTTAACGATGACCTTGAGGACAAAAGCGCTTTGTTTGCGCTACCAGTTACGATCTAAACGGCAACTGCTTCTTTTAACGCTTGTTTTAGAATAACGGCTTTATCCGTTTGTTCCCAGGGGAGATCGAGGTCGGTACGACCAAAGTGACCATAGGCAGCAACATCCTGATAGAAGCGGCCATCCCGTTCTGCTGGCAGCCCCCTCAGGTTGAAGGCTTGAATAATACCGGCAGGACGCAGGTCAAAATGCTGTTTGATCAGTTCCAGGATGACATCATCGCTAACCTTTCCAGTGCCAAAGGTTTCAATCATGATACTAACTGGGCGAGCAACTCCGATCGCATAGCTCAGTTGCACCTCACACTTATCTGCCAGACCAGCCGCCACAATATTTTTAGCTACGTAGCGGGCTGCATAGGCAGCACTGCGGTCTACTTTGGTGGGGTCTTTGCCGGAGAAGGCACCGCCGCCATGACGGGAGTAACCCCCATAGGTATCTACGATGATCTTGCGCCCGGTCAGACCTGCATCCCCTTGGGGCCCGCCAACCACAAACTTGCCAGTCGGGTTGACTAGAAAGCGAGTGTTTTGATCAGGTTTGATGGCGATGTCGCTGAAGCAAGGTTGAACAACCAGCTCCCACAGGTCTGCCTTAATCTTTTCTTGAACAGCAACATCGTCGGTAATATCATCAATGGTCGGCGCATGTTGGGTCGAAACCAGGATGGTATCAATTCCAACTGGTCGGTCATCTTCGTATAGGACGGTAACTTGAGTTTTACCATCAGGGCGCAGGTAGGAAAGCTGCCCGGTTTTGCGAACGGCTGCCAGCTTACGGGAAATCCGGTGCGCCAAACTAATGGGCAGTGGCATGAATTCGGGAGTTTCGTTACACGCAAACCCGAACATAATGCCTTGATCGCCAGCTCCAATCAGATCCAACTGTTCTTCACTGATGCGCTCCCGCACTTCATGGGCTGCATTCACGCCCTGAGCGATGTCAGGTGACTGGGCATCTAAGGCTACCAGCACGGCACACCCATGGGCTGAAAAGCCACCTTCGGCACCTGTATAACCAATTTCAGCAATTTTTTGTCTGACAATATCAATATAGTTAATGTGAGCAGATGAAGTAATTTCTCCTGTAATCAGAACCAGACCAGTATTGACCACTACTTCTGCTGCTACTCGACTCATTGGATCCTGAGCCAGTAGGGTGTCTAGAATAGTGTCAGAGATTTGGTCACAGACTTTGTCAGGATGACCTTCAGTAACGGACTCGGAAGTAAAGAAGTAACGTCGGGTCAAGGGCCGATCCTCTCTTTTTGTATAATGTTGAACTTTGTACAGCATCATAGCACTTGGATCAACTCATGCTTAGGAGGGAAGCAATGAACATTAAGAGATTCCTTAATAAACTAACGACTTTATCAAGAATAGATAAGGTTTTAGGCCAATCTCCTGCCCCAAAAGAAGGACATTATTGAGCGTTCAAAGAATTGAAATTTCACTCCAGCATTTAATTTGAATATCGGGTTGACCTAAATCAAAGTCAGTACTCCACCCCCAAGTCACCCCTACAGAGGCAATTCCCGCTGATCGCGCCATTTCAATATCTGCTTTTGAATCTCCTACTACTAGCGATCGCCCGACCGGAACGTTTAACAACTGACAGGCATGGAAGAGCAGGGCGGGGTCGGGTTTAGTGAAACGCTCGTCCGCTCCTAACTGGAGGTGAACCAGTGATTCCAGGTGATAGCATTCAACAAACTCTTGTACATTTTCAGCCGTATCAGACGAGAGAATGCCGACCTGGACATTAGCTTGATTTAACGCACTCAGTACCTCGTAGGCTCCTTGAAACAGAGGCGTTGCCCTTACTTTGAGTGGCATCTGGGTATCAGCTCTGGCAAAAGCTGCTTGCACCAGGTTTAGGGAATCAAGCCAACCTTTTCCCCATGCGGTGATACGGGCCGCAGCGGCGATGACATTTTCTTGACGAGTTCCCACAGCTATCAACCCTGCAGGGTTGATGCTATCCCCTACTACACCAAAGGTCAACAGTAGATCATCCTGAATACCCGGAATTTGAGCTTCGATTAATTTCGACCGAGTGTAACTCAATTGCCTTAAATAGGCTTGAGAATCTGCCAATGTCCCATCTTTATCAAAGAAAACAGCCTGAATATCCCTAAATTGGGCTTTACCGCATCGAATTATGGTCATGGACAACCCCATTACCATTGAAATATCTCCCCCTTTTCATTTTACGGAAAAAGGAGAGACGAGAATTATTGCTCTAGCGTCTGAGGTTCGACTAGTCGGTTGCGTCCAGGATTTCTGCCTGATCAACGTCTGTGGCTGGGTCTAAGTCTGTAGAAGTGACTGCTTCATCGGACTCCTCTTGCGTCAGAACAAGCCCTTGCTGCTGAGCCAAAAGTTGCTCTCGATACCGAGCCGCCATCTCTTCAGCCTTCTCATAAACAACTTGAGGATTTTTCACCATATCACCAGGTTCTGGCTCTAGTTGCTTAGTTGAGAGAGAAATACGACCCCGCTCTGCATCCAGGTCAATGATCATGACTTTAACTTCGTCATTCACATTAAAGACGCTGTGGGGGGTATCAATATGATCGTGGGAAATTTCAGAAATATGGAGCAGACCACTGACCCCGCCAATGTCAATAAAAGCACCATAGGGCTTGATCCCCCGCACTGTCCCAATTACCACTTCGCCTACTTCCAGACGATTCATCTTCCGTTCAACGAGGGCACGACGATGGCTTAGAACCAGACGATTCCGCTCTTCATCGACTTCCAGAAACTTTAAGGGTAACTCTTCACCAATCAAGTCTTCCTTGGGTTTGCGGGTACTGATGTGAGAACCAGGAATAAAGCCACGCAACCCTTCAATGCGCACCAGTGCCCCCCCTCGATTGGTCGCAAACACCAAGGAACGAACTGTTGCATCTTCAGTCTGTAACTGACGCACCCGCTCCCAAGCCCGCATGTACTCAATCCGACGAATAGAGAGAGTAAGCTGGCCGTCTTCGTTTTCATCAGCAAGAATAAAGAATTCCCGGGTCTCGTTAGACTGTAGCACCTCATCCGGATTATCAATGCGATTAATCGACATCTCCTGAATCGGGATATACGCGGCAGTCTTGGCACCAATGTCAATCAGAGCACCCCTCGGCTCCAGACTAAAGACAGTTCCCGGTACCACATCTCCGGGGCTAAAGTGATAGTCGTACTTGTCTAATAGAGCAGCGAAATCATCGTGGGTGAAGCCAACATCTATTGTTGTTGTGTCCTGATTGACCATGCGACTCGTTTCCTGTAAATAATCTCTGTAATAAAGGTTTGCCTCCTGTCGATGTATACGCACACAAAGCAGTGCAGATTACACCAAATCCCCTTAAAGAAGGAGATTGCACATTACTAGACAGTTTAAAACCCAGAAGTATTATGATAGCTCAGTCTGTGGCAATATATCCAGTAATCCTCAGGGAAGCCACAGAATTAATTGAGTCGATTTGCATTGGGCGGCTGACTAAGAACCGCCGAATTGGCATCTACCGTTGGGACATCAAGGGCAACGGGGGCCTCGTCCGAAACTCTGACGAAATCATTGGACAGCCGCCCCTGTAAGTGATCGAGGGTATCCACAAAGTCACGAATCCCCTGAAATTTACGATAAACAGAGGCAAAGCGAATATAGGCAACCTCACTCACCTGACGTAGGTTTTGCAGCACTAGTTCACCAATTTCATGGCTGGGCACTTCTCGCATCGCCTGCTGTTGCAGTTCAGATTCTATATCATCAACTAATTTTTCTAGCTGAATCGAAGAAATACCTGCCTTTTCGCAGGCCCGGATCATCCCGCGCAGTAGTTTCGAGCGATCGAAAGATTCCCGATTGCCATCCCGTTTGATCACAGTAATCGGTACAAACTCAATCCGTTCGTAGGTGGTGAAACGGCGATTACATTGCAAACATTCCCGTCGCCGTCTGACGCTTTGCCCCGCCTCCGCAGAGCGGGATTCCAGCACTCGATTATCGGGATGTTGGCAAAACGGGCACCGCATAAAACAGAACCTCCAACCAGGAGCGACAGAAACACATGACAAACCCTGATTGATTCCACTTAACTGGAATTTATCCCAGGGCACAAGAGAAATTTCCCTCACCCTTATACTCGCGACAAGGGGAATTTGTATCATTATGTTCTGATTAATTTATTGTATTACGTTTTTCTATGACTGAATTCAGGGTATCCACTAATCTGCTTGTGCCCTGAACGGACATCCCCACCTCGCGTCAGCAGGTGGGGGAGCATTCATGTTGGTATCAGTGACTCAGATACAGCAAAAACCTCCCTAACTGACGGATCAGGGAGGCTCTTGGGTTGGATTAAAAATGCCGCAGATACAACCCAGCCAAAACTCTAAATGCTTATGCCTGTCGAGAGTAGTACTCGACCACCAGCAGCTCATTAATTTGAAGCGCGACCCACTCGCGTTCTACTACGCCAGTGACCTTACCCTCTAGCTTACTCTTATCCCACTCTAAATGACTGGGGATATTGGCCAGACCAGGATATTGCAAATTGGTCTGCACTAGACTACGAGAGCGTTCCTGGTCGCGAACCGCGATCAACTCTCCCGGTCTGCACTGGTAGCTGGGGATATCGACAACCCCACCATTAACCGTAACGTGGCCATGGTTGACCAGTTGGCGGGCAGCCGGAATAGTTGGTGCCATCCCCAACCGGAAGACGGTATTATCTAACCGCATCTCTAACAGTTGTAACAGCACCAGGCCGGTAGAACCAGATGCACGACGGGCTTTACGCACGTAACGGAGTAATTGGCGTTCGCTCACCCCATAGTTAAATCGGAGCTTTTGTTTTTCTTCTAAACGGATAGCGTATTCAGAGCGTTTTTTGCGCTCTTGGCCATGCTGCCCAGGTGGATAAGCCTTGCGAGGAGCTTTACGAGTTAGCCCCGGCAAATCTCCTAGACGACGCACAACACGCAGGCGCGGACCTCGATAGCGCGACATCGATTTTCCTCGTATATACTTGAACTAAATTTTAGACAGGCTTCTTATTGTATCCTATGCTCACTTAGAATGATCTATAGCAGTTCTAAATCATTTGTGGGAGTCAGGGTCTTTTCGGCAAGAATTCTTTTTCCTAACCTAGTGTGTTCCGGTTTCCGTTGATCCCCCAATCTAGATAGGAGCGCTAACTTTGAAATTTTTGTTGATCACCTTAATTCGCGGCTACCGCCTTTTGATTTCGCCCTTATTCCCGCCTGTCTGTCGGTTTCAACCAACCTGCTCCCAGTATGCGATCGATGCCCTTGCTCGATTTGGGGTAGTCAGGGGAAGCTGGTTAGCTGTACGACGCATTACCCGGTGCCATCCCTTCAACCCCGGTGGTTATGACCCCGTGCCCCCCCTAGATTAGCCCACCCATCTGTGAAGCCACACTATCAATTACCGATTCAGGAATGCGGGGATCCCTTGTTACCGATTCCGCCTCAGTTAATGCGAGTCGATCCCCATCCCTACACTAAGTTAGGTGCTCCCTATGGAGAACGGTCTCCCTTTTTTGTCAGACGGGGAGTCTGCGATCGCCTGCTCCTGGCCCAGGCCCAATTAGAGCGCGAGCGTCCCGGTTGGCAAATTCAAATCTTTGATGGGTACCGCCCCGTAGCGGTGCAGCAGTTTATGGTAGATCAGACGCTACAGGCATTGGCCCAGGCTCAGGGGCTTGATCCCCAACAGATGACAGCTAGCGAGCGGCAAACCTTGCTAAACCAGGTCTATGAATTTTGGGCATTGCCCAGCCTCAATCCGGCAACGCCCCCGCCCCACAGCACGGGAGGGGCGATCGATGTGACCCTGGTCGATCAGGCTGGCCACCCATTGAACATGGGTTCCCCGATTGACGAAATTTCACCCCGGTCTTATCCAGATTACTTTAACACCCCCTCTGCCCCTGAGCACCATGCCTTTAATCGCCATCGCCAGCAGTTGAAACGGGTGATGACCCATGCGGGATTTGAGCAACATCCCAACGAATGGTGGCACTTTTGCTGGGGGGATCAGATGTGGGCCTGGTTGGTCAATCAAGCTAATCCCACAATCCCAGCGATCGCCCACTATGGGCGCTGTGACTGAGCGGGGAGAAAGGTGTGATAGAGTTACAATTTCCCAGTACTCTATGATGTGTAAGCTTTCTTCTTAGTGTAAAGATTAATACCTTGTTACATTGCCCTTGATTACCATTGTTGATCTTGCATCCTTGATTTTGAGTGATCCCTATGCAGACCTGGTTGAAAGCTGTTTTATTAGCAGTAACGTTAAACTGTTGTGCTCTACCGATGGTTGGCAGAGCTGCTCAGTTTGAATCACAAGAGATTGAGCAAACTCAATATATTGCAATCACGTCTCCCTACGGCAAAGACTCTTTTGGGTTGATCATTTTGCAACAGATCCCCAAAGGCAAGCCCTGCTGGCAAGAAATGGGCAGTAACCCGATAGCCGTTGACCCCCTGCTCTTGCAGTTTAACTTTAAGGGCAGTTGTAGCCGCTTCACCGATAGCAATGGCTATTCCCTGCGGGTTGGGGGGCAAGATTTGGGGTTAAAGTACAGCCTGCGGATTGTGCGCTTTGAGGGCGATATCTATTTGCTGGGGGTGCCCGCGATCGGAACCCAGGGTTTACCGATTTTGTTTATTGGACGTACCAACGGGGATACCACTGGTTTTGCCAAATTTAATTTGAACCCTGGCTGGCGTTTTGCCCGCCGAGCATTTAAGGGTAAGGCCGTGGGGCACATCTATCTCTTGAATGACTCACCGTTAGAGGAACTGGTTCAACGCCCCAACCCGATAGAGCGAAAGCAAGAACAATTGACCACTCCGGCTACAACCCCAGTAGAAACTACTCCATCGGTATCCCAACCAGTTGGGATACCTTCTACCCCAGCTAGTTTTCCTGCCTCAACCCCAATAGAAACTACTCCATCGGTGTCCCAACCAGTTGGGAACCATTCTACCCCAGCTAGTCTTCCTGCCGCTGTAGAAGCAGCCCCGACGAAATAACAGGAATCCATTTCTATTTTCGCCTGTGTGAAATGACAACTGCTATTACTCTTGATTCCGATCAAATTTATCAGTTAGACCTGACCCCGGTTAATACAGTGATTGAAAGCTGGTTAGCCGAAAATGATCTGCTTTCTCACGAACAGCAACTTCAATTGAAGATCGATTTTCCCCGTGATCCGCAAGACCCCCGGGAACTCTCTGAAATTACTGAAATACGACTCTGGTTCATTCGTCTGGACGCTGTCTATCCCTGGATTGCCTTGTTACTGGATTGGAAATCAGGAGAACTGGCCCGCTATGTCGCTATGCTAGTGCCGCATCAGTTTCACCCCAAAGATGGCATTCAATACAATCCCGAAGCCCTGGAAATCTTTGTTATGCACAAAATCTTTGTGCTCTCAGATTGGCTTAAGTCTCAAGGCATTGACAGCGTTAAGAAGCCCAAAGCAATGGCTCAAATGCTGGGATATGAACTGGATGATGCATTATTCAAGCTAGTTTAAGAAATATTAACACTTTCTCAGAAAACAAAGAAAGCCGTTAAACTGATGGGAGTCTTAAGGTTTCCTTTAGAGTTCTGTGCTCAGTTTTAATCTGGTGCATGGAGCAGTCCCTTCCCAGGGAGGAGTCTTGCATGTAGCCGCTATCAAATAGGTCGCCCATGTCACCTGTAAGGTGCTTCATTGGTGGCGTGCTGTTGCGGAATTTGCTCTGAATTGTTCTGATTCTTCGGAGTTTATTATGACGATTGTTTCAGGAATCACTGTTAAACTTCCCAATGGTCGCGAGGGTGTAGTTGTTCCTGCACCGGTGATGCCGCGCGATCGGGTGCTGGTAAAGGTAAAAGGAGGACGAAAGTCCTGGTTCAAGGTGGATGAATGTATTCCCACCTTCAGAAATTAATTAATTAATTAATTGTTGCAATAGAACTATATCAAATCCTGAAAAAATGATGTCTGGCCTGCTGTTTGGCGCTTGCACCAGGCATCTATTAACTTTGCCACTGAGCGAGACACCATAGCCTGGATTATTCACGAACCCCTCAATTATTGGCTGTCAATTATTGGCTGTCATTCTCGTTTCGCTTCCACCTGCGAGTGGGGAACGGGAACCCAGATTGTATAGCTTCTACCAAAGTGGATTCCCGCCTAGGCGGGAATGACGGACAGTTCAGTTACCCTATGAATTAGGCAGGATAGCTGGTCTAGTTAAGGAAAATCTAATATTTAATTCTGTTATTTTTGGGTTAACTGATACACATCGAACAGTTTTTTAGAGGCTTTTTTCTAAGATGGATCCATAGGTTGCGTTGAGGATGCTATCTATGGCATTCCATGTTTTTGATCTGGGACCATTAAGCGGTCAGGTTCAACGCTATGCTGACCTGGATGGATTAATTCCTGAAGCAGGTAAAGATTGGCGAGAGTTTCACTGGCCCCACCATGAGATTAGACTTCTTTCTGATAAGGAGCATGGCGCTGAAGCTTGGGAAACCTTGATTCGAGAAGCGGAGATCGCGACAACATCTGCTTTAGAAGCCCTGGAGGCCTTACATGATAACAACTTAGGTAGCCTCTAAAGGCTAGCAGTGCAGGGCTGGACAAAAAAAGAACACAGTTCCTTGTAAAAAAGGAACAGATGGGGCACGGGCATGTCTGAATTTCCATCACAATCTGTGTTCCGTTCTCAAACTCTTCGCTTATAATCGCTGCGAAGACTACCGCTAAGGAGCACCCTTTGACATGAATAAACAAGAATTGATTGATGCAATTTCAGCGAAAGCTTCGGTCACTAAAAAGGAAGCTGATTCCATTTTGACTGCCGCTGTAGACACCATTATGGACGCCGTCTCCTCTGGTAATAAGGTCACCCTGGTTGGCTTTGGCACCTTTGAAGCTCGGCAACGCAAAGCCCGTGAAGGACGTAACCCTGCTACTGGTAAAACGATTCAAATCCCTGCAACAACAGTACCCGCGTTTTCCGCCGGCAAGCTCTTTAAGGAGAGGGTTGCTCCTTCAGAAGCAGAATAAGCGCCAGTAAGCAGGAATAAATAAGTTTTCCATAACCGATGATAAGTGTCTAACCATAAGTAAACTGCCCCCCTCGCCCCTCCCTTGTCACTGACCTAGCAGCACATTTGGGCGGGAAGGATGAGAAGCGGGGGGAGCCAAAAAAAGGGTAGACCGGTTGCCTACCCTATCCTGTTGCCCCACAACCAGGAAACTTTAACGCTAATGGTTACTCGCCTGTTCAGGTCTGGGGCCAGCCGCAATTATTTCCGGGCTGGCTGTCGTAAATTGCCGGAAGTTTTCGACAAACTGACGGGCCAATGCTTCAGCCTGCTGATCGTAGGCTTCTGGATCACTCCAGGTTTGTTTGGGGTTTAGAATTTCCTTAGGTACACCCGGTACCGCATCTGGAATTTGCACCTGAAAAATCGGATGGGCCGTATAGTTGACCTGATTGAGATCACCGTTTAGAGCCGCAGAAACCAGGGCGCGGGTGTGCTGAATCGAGATACGATGCCCAACCCCATAAGGGCCACCTAGCCAACCCGTGTTGACCAAGAAGACCTGGGTTTCCGGGTGATCTTGTAGGCGTTTACCCAACATTTCTGCATAGACTGGGGGCGGTAGGGGGAAGAAACACTGGCCAAAACAGGCAGAAAAAGTGCTTTGCGGCGTGGTGATACCCCGTTCTGTGCCGGCTAGTTTGCTGGTATAACCAGACAAGAAATGGTACATGGCTTGCTCTCGGGTCAATCGAGCGATCGGAGGCAAGACGCCAAACGCATCGGCAGTCAGGAAGATAATGGTCTGGGGATGGCTACCAATCCCGCTGAGGTTGCAATTGGGAATGAATTCTAGAGGATAGGCCGCCCGTGTATTTTCCGTCAGGCGATCGCTGTCATAGTTTGGCAGGCGAGTTTCTGGATGCATATCCACATTTTCAACAATGGAGCCAAACCGGATAGCTGACCAGATTTGAGGTTCATTCTCCTGAGAAAGGCGGATGGTTTTGGCATAGCAGCCTCCCTCAAAGTTAAAGACCCCATCCTGGGACCAACCGTGCTCATCGTCGCCAATCAGTCTGCGATCGGGGTCTGCAGATAATGTTGTTTTACCGGTTCCAGATAGGCCAAAAAATAGGGCTGTATGCCCCTCCTCCGACATATTAGCAGCCCCATGCATGGGCAGCACATCCCGATGAGTCATAACATAGTTGAGCAGTGAGAAGATAGACTTCTTCATCTCTCCAGCGTAGTGAGTGCCCCCAATCAACACGATTCTTTTAGTTAAATGCACCACAATGAAGGCTTCACTATTCACCCCATCGGTTGTAGGGTCACCCTGCAGACCGGGTAGCCCAATGACGACAAAGTCGGCATTGTGATTGACCAGTTCTGCGGCCGATGGGCGAATGAAGAGTTGCCGCACAAATAGGTTTTGCCATGCATATTCATTGATCACCCGCACCCCAAAGCGATAGCGGGTGTCTGCTCCCACAAACCCATCAAATACATACAGATCACGGCCCTGTACATAGTCCAACGCTTTGCGATAGAGTTGCTCAAACTTCTCTTCTGAAATAGGGCGATTCAGGTGATTCCAAAGCACATGATGGTGGCTATTCGCTTCATCTACAACGAACTTATCGTTGGGCGATCGTCCGGTATATTTACCGGTTTCCACGCAGAGGGCACCATTAGCTGCCAATTGACCTTCTCCCCGCATCAGGGCGTGCTCTACGAGTTCTGCTGTCGAAAGATTGCGGTAGACTTGATAAAGATTTTCCATGCCCAACTCGGCTAGCCCCAAAGTATGGTCAGCGATCGTTCCCCCTGCCCTACTCGCTTCTGAAATTACGGCCTGATTGCCTAAGGTGCAAATCCCATCTTGATCAGGCGCAAGCACCACCTGATCAGGCACCACAGAGCCTTTACGCCGTAATCGTGACTTCATCAACTCAGAAATTAAGGCATGTTGATATTCCTGCTTTTCTGATCGGGTGACAACGTCCATATTGCAATCCTCCGACGCATGTAAATGACTCGATTTTAGGGCGTTAAATTGCTGGCAACCGTTCCCGCCAGCCAGGTACTCTTTCTGCTTGAGTCAATGGAATTGAGGGGGAATCAAACTGATTCTGGAGGCAGAATCGTATATGTCGATACACTCATATCCTACTGAACTGATACAGAAAAACAAGTCATTTACGCCAACATGCCTTACTTACCTCAGGTAAAATAATTGTCTTAATTCAGGAAGCACTGGGAAGTAAATTTGTTGAATTTTGTTGAGCTTTAACTGCCAGCAACCCTGCCCCCTACCCGATAGGATGGATGACGAGAAGAATTTGCGGGCCGGGAAATGTCACCTAGACTGTGAACTCGGCGTACTCGTTGCTTGCAGGGGGGGCTGTGGCCTCCGTTAAAACTGGAGGTAGCGGCGAGCGATTGAGGTGAAGGGCAGTCTCCTGTAAGACGGCTTGCAATGTCAGGGTCGAATCCTGCTGCAGAATATTCAGCACACTCATAAAATCTCTCACGATTTCACCCGGTGTCAGCAGCGCTTCGGCCCCCAGTCGATTGGTAAGAAGCTGCAAAAAGTCTGTTAAGTCTTGCTCAGTCAGGATCAACTTAGAGTTGTGATGGGTGGCATGTATTTCAGCCAGACGTTTCAGTAATTTGAGAATTTCCGGTTGGGTTAGGGGCTCCAGTTCAATCGTGGGCCCTCCCCGGTCTCGCATTCCGGCTTTTACCAATCGACTTTTAGCAGTGCGACGTTGCCAGGCCGGATCACTGTATAACCCGCGACGAGGGTCTTCCACAAATTGGGGAGTACCGCCAATTAAAGTATACAGATGGCTGACCCGCCCTTGCATCGCATCATTAAATATGGCCAACAGCTTGTCATAGTTGTTTTGCCGGGCGATCGTGACAGGAATTTTGTAGAGATGAATGGCTTCATCCAAAATCACCAGCAGCCCTTTATAGCCAATGTCAGCCACAAAGCGGGAAAACAATTTGATGTAGTCATACCAGCTATCATCGTCAATCGTGACTCGCACACCCAGGGCCATCCGTGCTTCTGTTTTAGTGGAAAATTCTCCCCGTAACCAACGCAGGGAGGCTTCTTTTTTACTGTCATCATCTGCCCGATAACCCTGCCAGTAAGCAATAATCACATTGGCAAATTCAAAACCGTTGACCAGGTCGGCTACATCTTTCGTGACTTCTCGGATTTTCTGCTCTACCCGCTCGTCAAATTCTGGATCGCTCGATTTTAATCCACTATCCTGGGCCACCTGAGTTTGAATGGCTGCAATCCACCGTTCTAAAATCGTGGCTAAGGCCCCCCCTTCAGGGCGACTTTTGGTGGATAGGTTTTTCATCAACTCCCGGTAGGTCAGTAGACTCGACCCATTACCGCCAGCTAGTCGTCGCTCTGGAGTTAGGTCTGCATCAGCCACCACAAACCCTTTTTCCAACGCTTGATTCCGAATCAGTTGCAGGGTAAAGCTTTTGCCTGCCCCATAACGCCCTACGACTAGACGAAAAGCCGCCCCCCCATTGGCTACCCCTTCCAAATCTTGCAGCATCACTTTAACTTCGGTTTCCCTCCCGACAGCAATCTGATCTAATCCCAGGCGGGGGACAACGCCAGCGCTAAGGGCACTAATGAGGGCAGTCGAGACCCGTTTGGGAAGTTTAGCAGTCGGCATAGCTTGGTTTAGGATTAGGATGAGTAAATCTTTTGGATGTTTTGTGCATTTGTACCAGGGCGATCGCTCATTCACCATATTAAAGGTAATCGCTGAAGCAGGTTCAGTTTTTAGCTAAGTCGGCGGGAAGCCGAGCACCCAAAACGTGAATTGTGTTTACTCAAGAGCGATTCGGTGACGGGATGAAAGCCGAGCTTGTTGAGTTTGGCTTGATGCCAACGAAGCAAACAAAATGATACAATAAATCTATTGGTGAAGCCGCCAACCAGAATGCCTGCAACCATCAGAACCAGCATAATCCGGGAATGTCTAAGCCCAAGAGTACAAGACTCATTCAATTGGGCGGAGTTGCGCTAGTCGGATAGCTGCAAGGTGATGCCGCATCAAACCAAAAACTAATACTCTGCGGTGGGTCATCACGCGGAGTCTAAACAACGCATAGGGAGGCGATGGGGTTGCCCAGCCTGTGAACTGTGTAGCCGAA
>JBJTUO010000250.1:0-3225 GCA_046080785.1 Leptolyngbyaceae cyanobacterium
CCTTCATAGCTGTCATGCCAGTGGTCTAAGCACCACTCCAACACATTGCCATGCAGGTCATAGAGGCCAAAGGCATTGGGGGAAAATTGCCCGACCGGGGTTGTCTGTTGCCGATATTCTCCCTTTGGCTCATGACGGTAAACGTTGCCGTTGTAGTTGGCCAAGTCGGTGGTAATCGTCTCACCAAAGTAAAAGGGTGGGTAAACACTGCCCCCGCTCTCAGGGCTAGGGATTGGAGGAGAGGGGTTAGCTCGACAGGCATACTCCCACTCGGCCTCGGTGGGCAACCGATAGGTGCGCCCGGTTAGGGCTGACAGGCGCTGGCAAAACTCCACCGCCTCATACCAGGAAACCTGCTCTACCGGGCGGTCTTCCCCTTTGAAGTGAGAGGGGTCTGGGTTGAGTTCCTGTTCTTGTTGGGGCAAGGCCGCCACGGCCCGCCATTGGGCCTGAGTAATCGGGTACTGACTGATAAAAAAGGGTGAGACTGCAACCAGATGCTGGGGCCTTTCATCGTCATATCCTTCTGGTTCATCTTCTGATGACCCCATCCAAAATTCGCCACCAGCGATCGCCACCAGCCGCAGGGGGGGCACAGATTCAGCCAGGCGTTCTTCAAAAAAAAAGCATGGGTGGGTTGCTGTGCCAATTACTTCGCCCCGGTCATTCACTGTCACTGTCTCAGCTTGAAACGGTTGCAGCTCACTATCGACAGACTCCGGTGGCTCGACGCCAAAGGCAATGGTGGCGACTTCAAACTTCACCAGGCTGACGATAAAGCCCAAATTTGCTAATTGGGTGGCTAGTTCTGCTGTTTGGTCTACTGGCTCGCCCTCTGCCACCCGATCGGCCATTGCCACCAGCAGCGGCTGATAGCCTTGATCGGCTAAAAAGTCGCCATAACTCTCTACCAGGGAGGCCAGGTGAAATCGCTGTTTGGGGTCGATTTCAGCTAGGGCTAATTGTTGCAGCAGTTGAGTAATTTCTTGATAGGCTTCACCGGGGCGCAGGCAGGCCAGCGTCGTCCAGTTGGGTTTGTCGCCCAAGATTAAGGGGCGGTTTGAGTCTTCTCGGTTGAGACGATAGCGCAGGTAGGCTACCATAAACCGCTCTAGGTCATGTACGCGAGCCTCGCCAAACTGGTCGCGCAGGTAGCGTAGCAAATAGCGGCGGGTAGCGGCTGCCATTTCGTAGAGGTCGTAGCCCACGGTGGTACAGAGGCCAGACAGTAAGACATCGGCGGCGGCATACCAGGGGCAGGCGGGCAAAAAGGTTTCTCGCAGGCAGTAGACGACATCGGTGGTAAGGGTGAGGGGAAAGGCGGCATGGGCGGCCAGATGGGTGGCCTGACGACCATAATGTTGCTCAAAGGCGCGGATGCGGCGCTCGGTGGGGTCTGTGGGTAATTGCTGGATGCTTGGAATTGGCATGGTCTTTACCCTGAAGCCCTTAAGAAAAAGCGATCGCGGGTCACAGGCAGTTTGGCTAATCTCAAAAGTTGGGGGGTATCTAGATGGATCATGCGGCCATCTAGCAGGTGGGCAATCTCTTGCGCCAGGGTGCCGGGCCAGCGATGGGGGGGCAGGGGGTTGAGCCAGATGATGGAGCGCAGGCAGGGGGTGAGCCTGGTTAAAAAGGTGATCAAGCCCCGGCGATGGTCTGCCAGGGTGGTGGTCTGGGTGGCTCCGGCATCGCCCCAGATCATCACAATCGAGCGGCGGGGATGCAGTCGCGATAACACCGGGTCGAGGGGGATGGCTTTTGTGGGAGCTTGCCAGTTATAAAGGTAGTCTTCTGGGTAGGTGGTGAAACGATACAGGGTGGCTGGGGTCAGTTGTCGGGCGGCGATCGCGGCAACTAGGGGCTGCAAGGCCGGACGAAAGGGCAACATGACATTGCTGTCATCTACCAGGACGATCAGTTCTGCCCGTTTGCTCAACAGGGGGCGCAGGGCCACATCGCTGAAGTACCCTTCTCGGCTAATGCGATCGATCGTGGCCTCCAGGTCTAACTCATAGCGGGTACTCTCCCGCAGGGGGCGGCGCAAAAACCGCCAGCTATCCAAAACGGTGCGGGTTGAGAGGGGCAGATCGGTGGGGGTGAGGTGCAGGCCGGTTTCATCCACCTCTGGTAAACTGGGCAAGCCGGTTTTAACGGCGATGGGCACCTGTTGCTGCTCAGGGGGGGGCTGGCTCAGGGGCATTTTGCGGGGGGGCACCCGGGGTAATTGTCGGGCTGGCGGTTGGGGTGGTGGTATGGCTGGTGGGAGTGGCTGTTGCGATCGTTTCTGGGCTCGAATTTCCTGCTGTTTTTTCTGAACGTAACGGTTAAAGGCGTCTTCAAATACCTGGGCATCATAATTCAGGTGGGGCTTGACCCACAGCACCCGACAGGTTTGACGCAGATCATCCCAGTCTTTGCCTTCCCAATTTTCTAGGCCAAAGCCCTGCCCTAAAGCCTGACGCAACAGGTCATACTGCTCAAGTGACAGTTTCATACCGGCCTGTTGCAAGGCTTGAAACAAGTCTAAAAACGGAAACTCCAGCGACTTCATAGCAAGCGATCACCTCCTAACTCCTTCTCTCCTAACTCCTTCTCTCCTAACTCCTTCTCTCCCGATACAAATCCTGATCCGCTTTAGTCTTAATCAGTGTCCCCAACAGGGGCAGTTCTTCGGCCAGATCATTGAGTTCTTGAATCGCGTCCTCAACAGATTTATCTTCTTGCAGCAGGGCTGTGAGAAATTCCAACAATTCACTGGTGCCGGGAGGGCGACTGCCCGGTTGTTGGTTGAGCAGTTCCCGAATTTTGTCAAACTCCTGCAAGGCTTGCTTGACCACGGCTTTTTTTTCAGTGGCAATGGCTCCAAATCGGGCCTCAATAATGCGCTTTAGGGTTTCCTCTTTGGGAAAGGTGACGAAATAGTAGAGACATCGCCGCAAAAATGGCTCTGGCAGGGGTTTTTCGCGATTGCTGGTAACCAGAATAATCGGCTCGTTGCCGGACTGGGGCGGCGGAATTTTTTCCTCTGTTTCGGGAATGTTAAACCGCAGTTCATCCAGCTCTAGCAGCAGGTCATTGGGAAAGTCGCTGTCGGCTTTGTCAATTTCATCAATCAGCATCACTGGCCGATAACGCTTTGCGGTAAGGGCGTTGCCGAGGGCACCAAACTCCCGGTATCGTTTCTTATCCGCCAGACGATGCTTCAGGGCTGCGGTTTCTGTT
>JBJTUO010000251.1:0-10072 GCA_046080785.1 Leptolyngbyaceae cyanobacterium
TCGGGGAGAGGGTGAGAGACTGGGTGTGGGACAGCACTACAGTACCTTAGCCTGGGTGCCAGAAGAGAGTGGGAGTTGGGCACTGCCTTTAAGGCATGAGCGGATTACCAGCTTTGAAACACCGGTGAGGGAAGCGGTAAAACTGGCAAGGGTCACAGCCTAAGCCAGTTCATGTGGCTTCACATAGAGTTGGTATAACCTAGTTTATTACTTAGATGGTTTTCAGGTGCGAAAACTTGAAAGGTTTAAAGAGTTTGTTTTCTAAGGTTATAATTTTAGGTGGCTGGATAAAATTTCTAATGAAATTTAAAGTGTTAATTCCTCTTCAGACAAAGCCTTGTGACGAAGTATCGAGTAATCGATTGCTCCGTGCTCTATGGGCGTCTCTCCGTGAAGAGTTTGGGAAGCTTGCTTGGCAGTACACTCCTAGAAAAAATGGGGAGCAAAATTTAATTTATTTTGGCTATGCAGACCTTGCCTTGTCTTCTACAGTTCATATTGGCGTTAAATATAAACAGCGCGGAATTATTAGTCATATTCTTTTTGAAGATGTATTCAACAGGACTGCTCTTCCGGCTAAGCAGTTTGAGAGATGTGTGCGTAGGGCTGAAAATCTCATCGAGTTGGGATTTTGGGTTGCATCTGAAATTTTTATTCCTTATGAGTTTCAATTTTATAACAGACAAAGTTTGAGTGATTTTTCAATCTTAACGAATGAGCAGAATAGGGCTGAACTTCTACTAAAAATTTCTGCTTTTGATGAGGCAGATGCAAATCATCAGTTTGTACTACACGCCCGCCCTATTTTAGATGTCATTTCTGCCTTTACAAATCTGTTCTTTGAGATAGAACAAATGAGACAGACATACTATAATTTTCTTCCTGAATTTCCTCAATCAATGAAACCTACATTTCCTATAAATTGGCTAGATAACTACCCGGTGGTTGAGCGTAACTTGATTCTCCCAGACTATTGTTTGGAATTTATTAACGATATTATACGAGGAAATATAGATAAGAAAAACCGCTTAATTATTGATGCCTGTCATCACTTTCATTCTGCCCGTGTTATGGAGGAGAAATCCCACAATTTTCAAAGTGAACCTGCATCTGAATTAGCAGTTGTTCTTTATGTTTCTTCTCTGGAAGTTCTTTCTTTGTTTAGTGCGTCGGTACTCCAAACATGTCCTACATGTAGTCAACCACAATACCGAATAGCATCCAGGGTTACAGAATTTATGGAACATTACAATGGCCCTCATGCGGCAAAGATTATTAAAGATTTCTACAATAATCGTTCAAAGTATCTTCATTCTGGTCGTTTACTATCTTCTAGGTCTTACCTTGGAAAGGTAATCCCTCAACTAGATTCTTCCAGTGAAAACGGCGTTATTTCTCAACTTTCGATAGTGCCACTTCATAACTTACGTGAGTTTACTAGCTACTGTATTCGTGCTGTGATACATGAACAGAAGGGCGGTGAAGTAAACTTTGCATTTTCTGATAATCCGTTTTAAGGGAAGTATACCCTTGAGTGCATCCCAGTCTTGTAAGACTCATTTGGAGAGCCGCCCATTGAGGTAGGCAGACTGTTGCTTCAGTACTGGGGAACATTGTCTTTTTTTCATTGCGCTCCTGATAGTTTCATGCGCTTGCCAAATTAATTGGCGTTCAATACTCATAACTTCGCGCTCAATTTCTACCGCTCTAATGAATTCTCGAATATGGCTCAGGCTGAGCGGTTCTGCAAGTTTGGCTTAAATATTGGACTTTGGACTAACGAGGTAGAGAAAGGCAGTCAGTAAGGCACCAACTGCCGTAAGGTCAATGAAGTTGTCTATAAAAAACATTGACCTGATGATTTTGACTCAACTTCAAGAATTTCGGCAAGCGATCTACCACTGTCTGGGCAAAGCGAGAGATGCGGTGTTTGAACTGATGGACGCAGTGCTGGTGAGTCCAAGTATCCCGTCGCTTGTTAGTCTGTCGCAAAGTCTTGTATTTTGACAGATCGCACCTGCCTATCTCCCTGATTTGGGTAGATAGACAGAGTATTGTCTGCCTAAGATCCTCAAACAGGTGGTTAGACTGATTCGCGTCTGCCTATGATCCCAACCGGGTCGGTTAGACAGATCCCGTCTGCCTAAGACCCCGAAGCAGAGGTTTAGATAGATAGATACCATCCCGATATTAAAGATTGTTTGTGAGAAAATTGTGAGGAATGAGGCGATCGCCCGGCCAACTCAATATAAATTAATAAGCAGTAGCCTTGCCCAACAAGTCGGGTCAATCACGCAACTTCCAAACAATACTAGACAACCAGTTTGTCGCCACATGGGCAATCACCGGCACGACTAAATTATCAGTCACAATAGCGCTCAGCCCTAACGCAAACCCAACGATCGTGGCCCAGATCACATAGGGCCATTGCCGGGGGCTACTCAAATGTAAGACCCCAAAACAGAGGCTAGAGACCACTAAGCCAGAGGTGTCAAACCCAAAGGCGGGCAGCATCACCCCGCGAAACAATAGCTCCTCACTCAAGCCCGGTAAAAGCCCCAGCCAAAACACATCAAACCAGACCAGGGGCCTCAGCACCAGTTGCAGGTAATAGTCGGCAGAGCGCTGATAGACGGGCCAAATCCGGTAAACCACCATGCTGGCCAGGGTAATTAAGATTCCCAACCCAGCCCCCAGCAACAGGGCATTGAGCGACCAGTCAACCGTCAACAGGGGCACCGAGCCTAGCTGCATCCAGCCCTTCGCAACCAGCAGCAGTACGATCGCCGTCACTGCCATCGCAATTAAGACTTGGGTGCGCGTCAGGGGCTCTATCTCTGGAGTGTCGGGCAGTTGATCCGCCACGGGGGCTCTCCTTCCAGAACAGGGAATAGTATGGGTTTATCCTAGCAGTCTTCCAGTTGCTTCAGGGAGGTAAGAACGGGATTGAGCGCCCCTCGATCAATGCCAGCTTTATGGGCCGCCAGGGCACCGATCGCCTCCAGATAAGACCGCACCGTCACCGCAGAGGGGGTAATCACCCCTGGTGGCACCCGCATCCGGGTTGTATTCTCCTCCACTGCCAGCATCAGAGGGGGCGCCCGTCTTTGACCCAAAGCTTGGCCTAAATGCATTACCGCCTTCCCCCCCCAGGCCGTGGCCGGCAGAACCACCGCATCTACCTGGTCAGCCCAGATGTCTCCAGCTTGGGGAGCGTCGGAATTGATCAGTTGGGGGGCCCGGCTCAGCCCCACCAGCACGGAAGGCAGGAAGGTATAGCCCAATTCTTCTGCCGCCGATCGGGGAGAAATGTGGGGATCCAGGGGTAGGGGGGCTAGGGCTGGCGCGTGGGCGCAGGGGATTTGAAACTGGCGCACGACTAAGTGGCTAATCACCGCTTCTGCTCCTGCCAGCGGGTCGACGCCCTGGCCGTAGCGATAAGCTTGCAAATCGGCGCTGTCGGCTGGTGTGTCAGGGAAGCGGGCCACCACAGCGATCGCCGTGGCCCCTGCCTGATCAATTAGTTTTTCAACTGCCCGTAATAGACTATCAGCCCGTTGCAGGGTGCCCCAGGTCGCCCCAGAGGGGGCGGTGTTAAGGCTGACTGCTAAGGGTGCATCGGTGACCACATAATCGGTTAAAGTCAGACCCAGGGCAGCCCGGGCGGCATCGGCTGCCTGCAATTGGCGGACACGCAATTCTGGTTCAATTGCCTGATCTAAGACCAGACCCAGGGCGTTTTGCTGAACCGGACGCAGCCCCCACTGGCCAGCAGCAAACTGATCAAGCCCAAAGCCCTCAACGTATAGGGCATTGGGCAAATTCCAGTACAACTGGGCACCATTTAGAACGTTGGGATGGGTAATCAGACAATCAGCGACCTGGGCCATCGCCCTGGCAACCGGAATGGCATCCCCCCCGTAGCCCCCAATGGCAGCACCAACCCCCGTGGGGATAATCAAGACAACGGTGTAGGGGCGGTTTCCGAGCATTCCACAGTCACAATTGCCTCGACCCTGAGGGTTTGTTGATCTGGGTTAACCTCGGTGACCGCCCATCGCAAGGGCTCCCCCCGTTTTTGCAGTTCCCCTTCGATCTCCCTGGCCATCTCAGCCGGGTCGGCCTGCCAGTCTATCTCTGCGGTAATAAAGTGCGTTGTCATCCCGACCTCAGGTATTTTGGAATTGACCAAATTGGAGCTGATAGACGGTTGCTTCCTTCTCCGTCTCCAGTTTCAAATTAGAACGGGGATAGGCGACACACAGCAACACGTAGCCTTGTTGCTGTAAATCTGGGCTCAGCCCCATGGCATCTGCTTGATCGACGGTTCCTTCCAGCAATTGGGCTGCACAGGTGGTGCAGACCCCCGCCGTACAAGAACTGGGCAGATTTAGACCCGCCTCATCGTTGGCGACGGCCAAAACTGTGCGATCGGCGGGCACCTGAATCGTGTGGGTCTGCCCCTGATGGTGAATTTCAACGGTATATGTCGTTGCCATAACCCTACTTTAATGCGCTGGCACCACCAACAACTTCTAAAATTTCCTGGGTGATCGCCGCCTGCCGTTCCTTGTTATAGGAAATGGTCAGGGTATTGATCAATTGCTTCGCATTATCGCTGGCATTACTCATGGCCGTCATCCGAGCTGCTAGCTCACTGGCGGCTGACTCTTGTAAGGCCCTCAGCAGTTGATTATTTAGATACAGGGGCAACAGGGCATCCAAAATTTGAACTGGATTTTGCTCAAAAATCATGTCCTGGGGAAAAGCCTGACTGGCATCAGGTGACACTACTCGCTCCCGTTTGACCTCAAATTGCCCACCCTTGGTCGTCAGGCGGAAGATTTCATCGTCCTGGGCTTCTAGCCCTTGAGGATCGAGCGGCAGCAGGGTTTGCACCACCGGACGAGAACTAATCAAAGAAACAAAGCGGGTATAAATCAGCTCAACCCGATCCACCGTTTCAGACAAAAACAGGGAAAGCAGCTCATCCGCGATCGCAGAGGCTTCCGCCGCCGTTGGTATTTGCTCCAGGCCAGAATAGACTGCGTCTATCACCTGATTGCGCCGTTGAAAATATTGACTCGCTTTACGACCGACAATCACAAAGCGATAGTTAATCCCTTCATTCTGCAATTCCTTCGCCCGTGTTTCAGCCCGCCGAATCACGTTACTGTTATAGGCACCACACAGCCCCCGATCGCCAGAAACCACCAACAGGGCGACGGTCTTGACCTGCCGTCTACGGAGCAGCGGCAGATTGGCATCCTCAAACCGCAGGCGGGCCTGTAAGCCGTAGAGCACCTGGGTTAGCCGGTCTGCAAAGGGTCGGGTTGCAATGACCTGCTCCTGGGCACGACGCACTTTTGCTGCTGCCACAAGCCGCATGGCTTCCGTAATTTTCTTTGTGTTTTTGACCGACTGGATGCGATCGCGAATCAGTTTTAGATTTGCCATGATATGTTCACCAGAATTCAGAGTTCAAGACGCGGGCACCAGGCGTTACAGGAGAAAACCCCTGGCCCCCGCAGAAATCACTAGGCAGTGGCCATAAAAGTCTTTTTGAACTCAGTGATGGCAGCTTTCAGCAAGCCCTCAGATTCTTCATTCAGTTCGCGCTTTTCACGGATCACTTCACCGTATTTGGGTGAGCTGGTTTTGAGATAATCCCGCAGCCCCTCTAGAAAAGGCACAATCTTGTCAACGTCAAGATCATCCAGGTAGCCATTAATGCCAGCGTAGATCGCAGCAACTTGTTCCCCGACCGATAGGGGCGAATTTTGGGGCTGCTTGAGAATCTCCCGTAGACGGCGACCGCGAGCCAGTTGGTTTTGGGTGGCCTTATCCAGGTCAGAGGCAAATTGGGCAAAGGCTTGCAGGTCATCGTATTGGGCCAGTTCCAGCTTCACCTTACCCGCCACTTTCTTCATGGCCTTGGTCTGTGCTGCCGAGCCGACCCGAGAGACCGAGATTCCAGGGTTGACTGCGGGCCGCTGACCGGAGTTAAACAGGTCAGAAGATAGAAAGATTTGCCCATCAGTGATGGAAATGACATTGGTGGGGATGTAAGCCGAAACGTCCCCCGCTTGGGTTTCTACAATGGGCAGGGCGGTCATGCTCCCTTCTCCCAGTTCGGGGCTGAGTTTAGCAGCCCGCTCTAGCAAGCGAGAGTGGAGATAAAAGACATCACCAGGGTAAGCTTCCCGACCGGGTGGGCGGCGCAGCAGCAGGGACATCTGACGATAGGCCTGGGCTTGCTTAGAGAGGTCATCATAGACGACCAGGGTATGTCTGCCCTTGTACATGAAGTATTCAGCTAGAGTTGCGCCGGTGTAGGGTGCCAGATATTGCAGTGCCGCAGCATCACTGGCATTGGCGGCAACAACGATGGTATAGTCTAACGCGCCCCGGGCCCGCAGGGTTTCAACGACGGAAGCCACCGTCGAAGCTTTTTGCCCGATCGCTACATAGACACAAATAACATTCTCTTCCTTCTGGTTCAGAATCGTGTCAATGGCGATGGAGGTCTTACCCGTTTGACGGTCACCAATGATCAGCTCCCGCTGACCCCGACCCACCGGGATCATAGAATCGATCGCCGTAATCCCCGTTTGCAGGGGCTCGTACACTGACTTGCGTTCAATGATGCCAGGAGCCATCGATTCTAACAGGCGGGTTTCGCTGGTGACGATCTCGCCCTTGCCATCGATGGGACGGGCGAGGGCATCCACCACCCGACCCACCATGGCATCTCCCACGGAAATCTGGGCAACCCGGCCAGTCGCCTGAACCGAGCTTTCTTCTTGAATGGAGAAACCGCCCCCCATCAATACCGCGCCCACATTATCTTCTTCCAGGTTGAGGGCAATCCCAATGGTGCCATCTTCAAACTCAAGCAGCTCATTGGCCATCACCTGATCGAGGCCATAGACACGGGCAATGCCATCACCAACTTGAAGCACACTCCCGACGTTGGCAACCTTAACCGTTTGGTCGTATTGCTCAATCTGCTGGCGAATAATATTACTAATTTCGTCTGGTCGAATCGCTACCATAGGGCCTACTCACTCAATGGATCAAAAAAGGACAAAGAAACAATGTTGCAAGAGAGAAACTTAGAGTGCATTACTGAGCTGCAAGGAAATGCGGCGGATTTGACCGCGCAAGCTGGCATCAACGACTTGAGAGCCAACCTTGATAATCACCCCACCTAACAAGTCAGGATCAATCTTCGTGACCAGGTCAACTTGATGAGCACCTGTAATCGCGATCACCTTGTCGCGCACCGCCTGCCTTTGTTCGTCATTTAGCTCAACCGCAGAAACCACCTCTGCTAGTACAGTCTGGTTGAGCTCTCGCACTAAAGCCTGGTATTGCTTGCAAATTTCATCTAAAAATGCGGTGCGGTGTCGGTCAACCAGCAGCAGCAAAAAATTGCGCACATAGGGGTGAAACTGGTCACCCACCACCTGTTGAAGCACTGCCTTTTTTTGACCTGCTTCAATCAGGGGCGTTGACAACAACTGCTGCAGATCTGCAGAGGAGTGGAGTATCTCCAGTAAATCAGCCACATTTTGATTGAACTGATCAATCAAGCCCTGGCTCTGAGACAAAGACATCAATGCCTGGGCGTAGGGAACTGCAATCTCAGTTTTTGATAATAAAGAATCTTTCATCAGACCCCCCCTAACATGGAAATACTGCGGCTCACCAGTTGTTGCGGGGTATCGCCCGTCAGGCGAGAGGGCAGTTCATTTTCAACCCGTTGAATGGCAAGGGCGGCGATACGCTGACGTAAATCTCGCATAATCCGGTCTTGCTCAGTACTCAGGTCTTGAGCCGCTGTTTCCCGCATCCGCTGAATTTCTTGTTGTGCCCTAGCCAGAATTTCATCCCGAGCAACCTTGGCCGCCTCAGCAGCGGAAGCCCGAATCCCCTCCGCCTCTGTTTGCGCCTGGGCCAGTTTTTGTTGCTGGTCAGCCAGAGCGGCAGCGGCTTCTTTTTTGCGCTGTTCCGCCTCTTGTATCACTTCCTGAATCGCTGTCCGGCGATCGGTTAAGGTTTTGCCCAACAAGTTGCGGCCAAAATAAAACAGCACCGCAACCACAATTGCTAAATTGATTAGATTGGTTTCAAAGATATCTAAGTTAAGCCCAAACCCACCACTGTGCTCAGCCGCTTCAGCAGCTTCAGTTCCCAACAGACTGGCACCCATCGCCAGTTTCCAAACCATACCCATAACACACATCCACGACTGCGCTACTTGTGATCTCTTGTCTATCCAGCTTCTTAAACAGTTCAGGTTAAGCCCATCGGCAGACCAATTGAATTAGGCCGTTTGCAACAACTTATTGAGAATCTGGCTGCTAAGAGATTCAACCTGTTGCTCTAGAGTCTGCAAAGCTGCTTGACGTTGCTGATCCAACTCTTGTTGCACCTGTTCTCGTTGAGCCTGAGCTTCCCGCTGAGCTGCTGCAATCTGGTCAGCCGCCATTTTCTTAGCTTCTTCCTGAGCGGATGCGATGGTTGCTTGATATTGACGCCGCGTTTCAGCAAGTTCCTGCTCATACTGTTGAGCCAGAGCTTCTGCCTTCGAGAGGCGATCGCGAGCTTCCGCTTCATTAGAGCGGATGTAGTCGCTCCGATCCTCAAGCACCTTTGTTAGCGGCTTAAAGAAGATCGTATTTAAAACAACCATCAGAAGCAAAAATTGAATTGCCATTAATGGCAATGTTGCATCAAAGTCAAACATGGGTTTCAGTTGACAGAAATTAAACGGAATGAAATAGCAATTTTTTGCCGACCAAACCGTCACTCAGGGGTTGGTAATAGAAGCAACGGAGAAATGCCCGACTGCTATTACCAACCTGAAATGACCTTAATTAAGCAGCAAATGGGTTGGCAAACAACAACACCAGTGCAATAACCAGACCGTAGATGGTGAGAGACTCCATGAATGCCAGAGTCAGCAGCAGGGTGCCGCGAATTTTACCTTCAGCTTCCGGCTGACGAGCAATCCCTTCAACCGCTTGACCAGAAGCATTACCTTGACCAATACCGGGGCCGATAGCAGCCAGACCGATAGCCAGGGCCGCAGCCAAGACGGAAGCAGCAGCAACAATTGGATCCATGATTTCTTTCCTCTAATGAACAAAACAAATGAACTTAAGCAACGAGTTACTCAAGTAACAAATCAACTGAGGGCCTCAGGCGTGTTCCTCATGTCCTTCTTCACCGTGGCCTTCTAATGCTTCATGGATGTAAGCACCCGCTAGCGTGGCAAACACTAGTGCCTGAATCGCACTGGTAAACAGTCCCAGTAACATAACGGGCAGGGGAACAAACAGGGGCACCAAAAGCACCAATACAGCAACCACTAACTCATCCGCCAGGATGTTTCCGAAAAGCCGGAAGCTGAGGGAGAGGGGTTTGGTGAAATCTTCCAGGATGGCAATGGGCAGAAGAATGGGAGTCGGTTGAATGTACTTCGCGAAATAACCCAACCCTTTCTTACGGAACCCGGCATAAAAATAAGCCAGAGATACCAGCAATGCCAACGCTACGGTTGTATTTATATCATTGGTTGGAGCCGCTAACTCACCCTCTGGCAGTTTAATTAGCTTCCAGGGCACTAGGGCTCCCGACCAGTTTGAGACAAAGATAAATAGAAACAAGGTGCCAATAAACGGCACCCAAGGGCGGTATTCCTTCTCACCTAACTGATTTTTTGCCAGATCCCGCACAAACTCCAGGGCATATTCCATCAGGTTTTGAACCCCTTTAGGAATGCGCTGAGTATTGCGAGTCGCGGCAAGGGAGGCCACTACCAGCAGACCAATTACGATCCAGGACACAAGAAAGACCTGACCATGCACCTTGAGATTACCAAGATGCCAGTAAAAGTGCTGCCCGACCTCCAGGTTGGCGAGGGGAAGCAAGGTTGGATTGGCAAAAAGACTAACCATTTGACTCCGAGCAACTTTCCCGAAGGATTAGTAGGATTTTGAGTGCGTTCTGACTAACGAGAGTCAGTCGGCATCAGCGATCGCAGCATGTAAACGATGAGGGCAAC
>JBJTUO010000252.1:0-2903 GCA_046080785.1 Leptolyngbyaceae cyanobacterium
CCCCTCTCCCCTGTCCCCTGTCCCCTGTCCCCTCTTCCCTGTCCCCTCTTCCCTGTCCCCTCTTCCCTGTCCCCTCTTCCCTGTCCCCTCTCCCCTCTCCCCCCCCCAACTAACGAGCCACTCTAAAATAACTTGATTCACTTCAGCGGGTTGCTCATCGTGGGGGCAATGCCCCGCATCGGGGATCTCTACCAGAGTTAAATTGGGGTTGTATTGCAGAAACAAGGGGGCCAATTTGGGAGGCACCATCCGGTCTTGTTTGCCCCAGAGCAGTAAAGCGGGCGGCTGTAGCTCAGGTAACACCCGTCTAGCGGTGTAATCACCGTTACTAGATGATTTGGAGTGGATTAAGGCTCTCAGGGCGCGGGGGGCACCTCGATCGTGGGCAGGCCGCTTTAAGATTTCAATTAATTCTTCATTGATGGCATCGACGCTGGCGTAGGCCTGTCTGGCCCAAAGTCGAATCATCACAGACGATCGCAAGACTCGAAAAAAGAGGTCAAACACCAGCGGTGCGGTTAAAATCCCTTTCGTCAGACCTGCTAGGGGTGAGGTGATCCAACCCGTACACTGGAGGGCTCGATTGACCCAGGCTGGGTTTTCCAACACAGAGGAATCTGGCAAGTTAATCAGTACCAGCCCTTTGACCATGTCGGGATACTTGGCCGCCGTAACCAGACAAGCGAGAGAACCGATGGAGTTGCCCACCAGCACCACTGGCTGCCGAATGAAGGTCTGCCAGAAGTCATGCACCTGATCGGCCCAAAAAGCTGGATTGTAAGGGGCATGGGCCTTTTCTGAAGCGCCAAAGCCCAGGAGATCTAGGGCGTAAATGGAGTGATGCTCTCCTAAAACAGCAACGTTATGACGCCAATGGGCGATCGATGCCCCAAAGCCATGGAGCAGCAGCAGTGGTGGCCCGCTGCGATCGCTACGGGCTTTTAGGTAGGTATAGCGGGTTTGCCAGCCCCGCCAGATCCAATCCCGTTGATTGCCAATCCGGGTTTGCCATGCCTGCGGAACAGAAGGAGCCATACGCATAATCTATGGATTCTATAGAGACTTTAATAGGGTATTTTATAAAAGTTATTGACTGTGGATCCAAACTATCCGGATCAGCCTCAATCCCCTTTTGTTTTTATCAAAGAAGAGTAACTACTCAGTCCGTCCACCCTTACGGGAAGCAAGCTACATATTTTTCCGGTATGTTGCAGGCTTTAAGCCCTTTCCCTGGACTTCAATCCGCCCTCACCCTAAATCCCTCTCCCTGGGGAGAGGGACTTCAATCCAGAGCCCCTTCTCCCTAGGGAGAAGGGGTGGGGGATGAGGGCAGATTTGACTCGGTGCCCAAGCTGAGCAGTTACAAAGAAGACTTTCAAGCTCGCCTTCTCCCTCTCGCTCAAGGCTACTGTGTAGAGGGCTGGGGGCTTTAAGTGCCTAACATCACAGCCTCTGGCTTTCAAACATCTTTCAAGGAAGGAGCTGATGCTTCAATTTTAAGCAATTTTTAAACGATCGCTTTGCCCTAGAGGACGTTTGAAAAGTATCCGGCGGTTAAAACCGCTGCTAGACCAACAAAGTCCGCCGACGCGGACTCAATAAAATCAAGAAAATTAAGGTTTTCAGTAACCTGCGGCGGCAGGTTTTCTCTGTATAGTCGCGACTTCAGTAGGGTGGGCAATGCCCACCCTACAACTTGGGTATTTGGATAGGCTCTAAAAGGGTACTTTAAGTCCCTCTCCTTTGGGAGAGGGATGTAGGGTGAGGGCAGCTTTAAGGACTTCTCCCCAAGAAAATGCCTTAAAGCCTGCAACATACCGGAAAAGGGTGTAGCTTGCTTCCCGTAAGGGGGGGCGGGCTGAGTAGTTACCCCCTATGGCTGATCTCCTGAATCCCATGGGACACTTCTATAAGTGTCCAGGCCACCTGAAAGTGGGGATGTCTTATTAGACAAGATTCGTTATTATGGCCGAGAGCATCAATGCGATGCACAAAATTTCTACTTGATCCATTCGTCATTCTGGATTAGGCTTTATATGAAACTGTGCATCGAATTAATTCTTGTAGCAGATTTAAATTCTGTAGTAGAAGGCCATAGGTGTCATTCTATATCAGTGTGAGGAGGATCAATTTATGTCGAGAATCTTGTTGAAATCATTACTGGCAAGCCCCGCAGTTTTAGGGGTGGCCCTGGCTGTATCTTCTGCTGCAAACGCAGTAGAAGCGGGTAAGGCTCAATCGGCTTCTGTAGAGCCACTCACCAGTGCTTCTGCTCTGGTTGTCAATCAAGCATCAGAAATTTCATCAATTGAAGCTACAGTTCCCGTCCAGGCCGCTGAAGCAGCCGTAGTTGAAACCGCTGCAGTGGCGACCCCTGCTGCTGAAGCTACCACAGTGGCTCGGCAAGTTGTCACCCCCAAGGCTCCTATCTTAGTTGCTCAAGCAGCTTCTCAAGATGCGATCGCAGCTCCTGCAACTGGCGGCTCGGCTGATCTAAATCAGGTCAATCGTTATGCTCGCGAGGGTCGTGCCAGCAGCCAAATTGGTCAAGTTACTTCGGTTTCTCAGCTGACTGACGTTAAGCCAACTGATTGGGCATTCCAAGCTTTGCAATCTCTGGTTGAGCGTTACGGTTGTATTGTTGGTTTCCCTGACAGAACCTTCCGCGGTAATCAATCTACAACTCGTTATGAATTTGCGGCTGGCTTGAATGCCTGTATGGATCGCATCAGTGAGCTGATTGCTGCTGCTACCGCTGATCTGGTCAAAAAAGAAGACTTGGCAATATTGCAAAAGCTGCAAGAAGAGTTTGCTGCTGAGCTGGCAACCCTGCGTGGTCGGGTTGATGCGTTAGAAGCTCGCACCGCCACCCTCGAGAAGCAGCAATTCTCTACCACCACCAA
>JBJTUO010000253.1:0-26657 GCA_046080785.1 Leptolyngbyaceae cyanobacterium
TTAGACATTCCCGGATTATGCTGGTTCTGATGGTTGCAGGCATTCCGGTTGGCGGCTTCACCAATAGATCTATTGTATCATTTTGCTTGTTTCGTTGGCATCAAGCCACACTCAACAAGCGCGGCTTTCATCCCGTCACCGAATCGCTCTTGAGTAAATACAATTCACGTTTTCGGTGCTCGGCTTCCCGCCGACTTAGCTAAAATTAGGTCAGGTTCCATGACAAAACAATGAATCCCCCCTTGGATCGAGCCCCTAACTGGCCAGAGGTCATTTCAATCCACCATCTGTGGGCTGGCTATGGCCAGGAAATAGTCCTGGAAGACATTACCCTTGCGGTTAAAGAATTGGACTTTATTGGGTTGATCGGGCCGAATGGGAGTGGGAAGACCACCCTGTTTAAGGTTTTGCTAGGCCTGTTGCCGCCGATGCAAGGTGAGATCCAGATTATGGGGCGATCGGTGCAGCAGGGACGACGATTTATTGGTTATGTGCCGCAGGCGGTGGAATTTGATCAGGCATTTCCCATTAGCGTCTGGGAAGTGGTGATGTTGGGACGATTGGGGCGACGGCAGCTTTTGCAGGGCTATAGCCGAAGAGATCAGGAGATCGTGGCAGAGGCGCTGCGGAGTGTGGAAATGTTGGACTGGCGAGATCGAGCCATTAGCGAACTGTCAGGCGGTCAGCGTAAACGGATCTATGTGGCCCGCGCTCTGGCAATGGAACCCAAGAT
Source organism: Leptolyngbyaceae cyanobacterium (assembly GCA_046080785.1). GTDB lineage: Bacteria > Cyanobacteriota > Cyanobacteriia > Leptolyngbyales > Leptolyngbyaceae > JBJTUO01. The sequence goes on from JBJTUO010000253.1 coordinate 734, forward strand.
CCTATTGCTGGATGAGCCGATGGCGGGAATTGATCCCCACGCTGAGGCCCATATCTACGACCTGTTTAAGCAATTAAATCAACACTTGACGATTCTAATGATTTCCCACGATATCGGGGCGATCGCTTCCTGTGTCAAAACGATAGGCTGCCTTAACCGTCGTCTCTACTACCACGGCGAGCGACAAATTACTCCACAAATGTTGGAACTGGCCTACCAGTGCCCGGTTGACCTGATTGCCCACGGCGTCCCCCACCGCATCTTCCCCCACCATCCCCGCGAGGAGACCCAAGGATGATCGAAGCCTTACAATTTGACTTCATGCGTAATGCTTTAATTGCCGGCATTCTGGTCAGTGTGGCCTGTGGCATTATCGGCACCTTTGTGGTCGTCAACCGCATTGTCTTTATCAGCGGTGGCATTGCCCATGCAGCCTATGGTGGCATTGGTTTGGGCTATTTTTTTCGGTTTAGCCCGGTGCTGGGTGCCATTCTGTTTAGCCTGGTGGCAGCCCTGGGGATGGGGTGGGTGCACCGTCACACAAGACAGCGGGCCGATACCATCATTGGGGTGATGTGGGCGATTGGCATGGCGATCGGCATTATTTTGATTGATCTGGCAGGTGGCTATAAAGCCGATCTGATGAGTTATCTGTTTGGCAGTATTTTAGCCGTCTCCACCCATGATTTGATCATCATGTTGGTGTTGGATCTGATCATCCTGGTACTGGCCATCCTGTTTTATAAAGAATTATTGGCCATCTCCTTTGACGAAACCTTTGCCACCATCGCCAATGTGCCCGTAGACAGTATCTACCTCACCCTGATGTGCATGATTGCGCTCACCATCGTGATGATGATGCGAGTGGTGGGCTTAATTATGGTGATTGCCCTGTTGACCATGCCCGCCGCCATCAGCGGCCTATTTGTTAAAAACCTGCGCCGGATGATGATCATGGCCAGCATTTTAGGAATGGGGTTTACGACGATCGGGCTGTGGCTCTCCTACGCTTTTAATTTGACCTCCGGTGCCACGATTATTTTGGTGGCTGGTGTGGCTTACCTGGTAAGTATTGCAGCAAAGCCCTTGATGCATAAGAGCCAGCGGTCTACCGCAAATCTTCAAGCCTTCCCACCTGTTCTGACTAAGGATCCTGGATCGAATAAACCAAACAATTTGAGACTTAACCGCAAGGGCGCAGAGTTCTCAGAGTAATTGCTTTGCGCCCCCAGCGGCTCAAAAGTCATAGGTACTGGTGGTGAGATATCCCTACTTGCCAGGGGATTAGCCCTCAAGATTCAGCCGCCTCTGATCCTAGTTCTGAGGGGGTTTTAGCCCCTGATCTGCTGGTAGCTCGGCCACCGGTTTAGAACCGGATAACAATTGGGTTTTCATCGCTGCCAGTTCTGCTTCCACGTCATCCACCTCTCCTAAAGCTGCCAGTCGTTGCTCCAGGGCATCTGTACTGAGTTCTGCGACTGCTTCTGCCTGAGCTTCCATCTGTAATACCTTTTCTTCCATACGCTCGAAGGCCGCCATGGCACTGCCGGTACCGACTTGACCTAAAACCTGGTTGATTTGCTGGCTGGCTTTGGCTGACCGGGCACGGGCAATGTAGAGGTCTTTACGGGTTTTGGCATCGGCGATCTTACTTTCTAGCTTTCTAAGATTGTCTTTCAGTTGATTGACGACTATAGCCTGCTGATCAATCTGAGATCTGTAGGCAGTGGCCGTATCCTGATAGGTTTTGCGACGAGTCAGGGCCTCCCGTGCCAGGGTTTCTTCACCGCTCTGGAGGGCCAGTTGGGCACGGCGATACCATTCTTCGGAGGTGGTAACCGCCTGGGAATACTGACGTTCGGTGCGCTTCTGCGTCGCGATCGCCTGTGCCGTCGCCTGCCGTAATTGAATCAGGTCATCCTGCATATCCAGAACAGCCTGTTCCAAAATCTTCTCAGGGTCTTCTGCTTGAGTAATTAAATGATTAAGATTAGCACGAATTACCCGCAGGATTCGGTCAAATAGTCCCATAACAGGCTCGGTGGGGGTGGTAGGAAGGTTACTGACTAAAAAGCATTAGCATTTATTGTTTCATACTACCCTACGGGCTTTATCCGGCATTGCTGATTCCAGGGATAAAAAGAAAACAGGCTCAAGGGTTATAAACTTCTGCTGGGATACCTTGTTTACGCAACTCTTCAGCCCTTGCTTCAGCGGCTTTTGCATCGGTATAGGCACCCAGTTGGACTTTGGCCCCATCCGCCGTATTTCGCACGTAGGCATCGGGCACGGCCTGACGAGCAGATTCAAGCGCCCGATCGTTTTCAAACGGAGTAACCACCTTATACCGCAAGGAGTCAGCTGCTACAGATGGTTTTGCGGCCTCAGTCTTAGGGGGGGCAACAACACTCACGGGTGGGTTGGGCATCACTGACCCTGGGCTTACAGGAACTGGCACAGATGCTTTTGGCACTGGAGGAACCGAGCGGGGGCGGGCCGAAGCAGGGGCGGGTCGAGTAGGTGGATTGTAGGAATACGGAGGATCTGGCTGCCTAGCTGCTGCAGGATAGGATCGACGGACTGGCGGGGACTCAATAACTGCGGGAGTGGCAGGCCGTTCGGGCCTAACCGACTCAGAGGCTGAGGATGGCAGTTTTGCAGCGGGGTTATTTGCAGGGGGGTTAACCGTAGCAGTCGCCTTACCGGCGGCAGCGATCGTCTCCGTACCAGCAGCACCCACCATACCAGACGCAATCATCGGCTTTGGCGATGGCGTGATTTGGGTCGACTGGGCCTGCCCCCCAGAAGATGGGGACGGGCCGAGTGTAGCAGAGCGGCCTGATTTGCCCCCCGCTAGGCTACCCAAACTTCGCAAGTTCACGTCTTTAAACTCTTGAGCAGCCAAATTGGGAACAGGGGCTGGGCCAATGGCCTGACTTCCTGATGGGGTCTGGAGCCCGGTCAACCGGAACGCTAATAATTGGCTCAGGGTAGAAGGGTTCATTAGCACGTAGCCAAAGGCAGCACTGGAGAACAGTAACAACGCCATTGACCCCATACCTAAAGGGGTTAACAGGCTTTTCATGAACTGCTGTTCGGAATGAATTTCCGTTTCTTCCTGTTTTAAGCTGCGGAGTAATTCTTCGGATGATTCCAGATAGCCATCCAATCTGACAGAAGTGGAGGGAGATAGGGGGACATCGCTAGTATTGGTCGTCAACTCTGACTGCCGTTTGACTGAGGGGGATACAGCCAGGTCACCGTTAGATAGCAGACCAGACACCTTGAGTTGTGGTAAAGCCTGGTTGGGAGTAATTGCAGGAATCGGTGCTTGACACTCTGGGCCCTTAGTCAGTGGTAAAGCTTCCGAGTGTACCGAGTGGGCCTCGAAGGGGGGAGGCGCAGTCGATGATTCAGAGGCTATTTGTGACTGGCCATGGCCGGTCAGCAACGCCATCAGCCCTAGATTGTGATCCATCCCCCGGCGACCAGGTACCTTACCGGTCTGGATGCTCGCTCTACGATAACGTGCGAGTTCAGCCTCCAGTTCAACATCCACATTAGATAAGACAGATTGCAAGGCTGGATGTAAAAGGTCGTCCCCAACCGGGGAGGGAGGGGCGGTGGGTCTTGTTGGCGCGGGTTGGAGCGTTGCTTCTGACTGATAAAATGGGCGCATGTCAGACCTCTTTACACGGAATTTCAAGCGAAGGGATTGAAATCAAAATTAACGGGGAAAACACACTAGAGCAAATCTATTGCCGTTTAGTATCCCTGATTTTCATCAAAGTGTGCAGGGATCGAGTTATAGTTATACACTTTTTTACAGAAAATACACCGATTAGTTGCCGAATCACCTGGGTTAAGGGGTTTCAATGGCCTTCCAATCTCTCAATCACTTGCTGAAAACACTAGAGCAACGCCCCTCGCCCCGAGAGCGGCAATTTCAGCGGGTGCTGCAATGGTGGCCAGAAGTTGTGGGAGATAGCGTTGCCGCCCAGACCCGTCCTGTCAGAATACAGCAGGGGGTCTTGCATGTGGCCACCTCCAGCTCGGCTTGGGCTCAAAATTTAGTGTTTGAGCGTCAGCGTATTCTAGATAAGTTAAATCCTCATCTGATGACGCCCCTGGCAGATATTCGCTTTTCGACGGCCCAGTGGGTTACTGCTGCAACCTCTACTACCAACCCAGGAGAAGAACAACAGGCCCAACTTTGGCAAAACCATCCCAGTCGTTTTCAAGCACAACTGGAGGCTGCGCCGACCCTGAAGCAAGCTACCGATCAACCACTGGCGAGTGATGGAGTTCATGCCCTTGCAGCATTTCAGCGGTGGGCTCAGGCTCAGCGATCGCGCAGTCAGCAGATGCCACTCTGCCCCCACTGTCAATGTCCAACCCCCCCCGGCGAGCTAGAACGGTGGACAGTTTGTGCCCATTGCATTGCCAAGCAATGGCATAGCCATTCATAAAATATCCCGCTCTACTAGTCCGTCAGGCTAGGTTTGAGGGGTACTTCAAACCTAGAAGAACCATTTACATCAGTGTTTTGAGGGGCTTCGCCCCTCGAAACAGTCTTGACAGACCATTACATCGGTAGCCATTTCTGGCGAAGGTTGCATAAAGTCAGAGTTAATATCTGGATCCAAAAAGATGACTTAATTTATCAAAACTTCATTCACTTTCCAGGTATTCACGCAGGTGTTTGACCAGTCGATCACAGTATAGTTTTGCTTGATCCCCAATGGCATTGACTGCGAAATCTCCCGGTTAGCTCTATCCTCTAGCCATGTTCACATTTTTTTACACTGCCTGGTTCTAAAACTAAAAAAAATCTAAACAAATGGTTTTAAATGCGATCCCCAAAATACCTGTGGGGGAATATCTACAGAAAACTCGAGGCATTTTTGGGGATTTTTTCATAGATCACAATAGAGATACTTGCTTCTTACTATTTGAGAGCATTATATGAAGCCATCCCACCGTTTCATCTCCAATTGCCGAAGCTGCCGCTACTACAACCATGAAGGCCGGCGGGGAGGGTTCTGTCGCCAGCTTAACGTAGCTGTACAGGGTGGCTGGAGTGCTTGCTGTCTAGCGCTGCCGCCTTTTGCCCCGAGTTGGGAAAGTGTAGAGGGGATCATGCGCTGGCAACAAGCCGCATCATCAAAGCAAGCGGTAGTGCTTCCCTCCGCTGAATTTTTGCCTGCTGCAGAGGTTGGCGGTGCAGTTCCAGTCTCAATGATCGTTGACTGATCTGAAGTTTAGGGTAGCCAGGGGTACTGGCGGAAATCAGGTGGCCGTTTTTCCAAGAAAGCTGTTTTGCCCTCTGTCCCCTCTTCAGTCATGTAATACAGAAGCGTGGCGTTTCCGGCTAGCTCCTGTAGACCCGCCTGACCATCACAATCAGCATTAAAGGCAGCCTTTAAGCAGCGAATGGCGATGGGGCTTTTTTCTAAAATCTCCCTGGCCCACTGAATCCCTTCTGCCTCCAAATCTTCCACAGGTACGACACAATTGACCAGGCCCATCTCTAAGGCCTGCTGGGCATTGTATTGGCGGCAGAGATACCAGATTTCTCTGGCCTTTTTTTGTCCCACAACACGAGCCATGTAGCTGGCCCCAAAACCACCATCAAAACTGCCGACTTTGGGGCCTGTCTGACCAAAAATGGCATTATCTGCTGCAATGGTGAGGTCACAGAGCAAGTGTAAGACATGCCCGCCACCGATCGCGTAGCCTGCCACCAAAGCAATCACGACCTTCGGCATCGATCGAATCAGGCGTTGCAGATCCAGGACATTCAAACGGGGAACACCATCTTCGCCCACATAGCCCGCCATGCCTCTGACACTTTGATCCCCGCCGGCACAAAAGGCGTATTTGCCGTCTGTATGCGGGCCTGCCCCAGAAAAGAGCACGACTCCAATCCGGGTATCTTCACGGGCATTGGCAAAGGCGTCGTAAAGTTCCATCACCGTTTTGGGCCGAAATGCATTGCGCTTGTGGGGCCGGTTAATGGTGATTTTGGCGATTCCTTCTGCCTTGTGATACAAAATGTCTTCATAAGTCTTAGCTACCTGCCAGCGCAGGGAGACTGGTTCTAATTGATCCATTGATTCTTGCTGGCTCATAGATACAGATTGACCGCAAACTGTCCTAGATTATTTTGACGCCAAAGGGCATCCGCCTTCCGATCGGTCGGGATCTCTAGAACCCGAACCCCCTCAGTCGGCAGGTGGATAAGCCTCTCAGATAGCTGCTCCCAGGATTGAATGCGCTCATATTCAACACCATAGGTGAGGCATAGTCGGGCAAAGTTAATATTTTGAGGGGTGGCAAAAAAATCTTCAAAGGTCGATTCAAAGCGGGAGATGGGTAACATCTCAAAAATGCCGCCCCCATTGTTATTGATTAACACGATCGTCAGGTGCCCCTGAAATCCCTGCCGGAGCAAGAAGCCATTGGTGTCATGTAACAGGGCTAAATCACCCGTGAGCATCACCCCTGGAAGCTGGGCATAGGCGACACCAAGGGCTGTGGAAAGGCTGCCATCAATGCCATTGGCACCCCGATTAAAGTGGGGGGCGATCTGGGTGTCGCCCGCTGCCCAAAAAAATTCCATATCTCGTACGGGCATACTGCTACTAATAAATAGGGGAGTTCTGGGAGGCAGCACTTTTGCAAGCAGCCATGCTACTTTACTTTCAAATAGCTGCTCCATGTTGCCCAATACCTGATCTAGGCGTTGACGGGTTGCTCGCTCGGTTGCCCGCCACTGGTCTAGATAGGAACTAGTCGGGGCAGTGCCTGCCCTCAACTGTTGAGTCAGGCTTTCTACCCTGAGCCGCAGATGGGTGGTATGACCATGTAGAGGATCCAGATTGCGCCCATGGGGATCGATGACCCATTGACGGGGTTGAACCTGGTCTAACCAGGCTCTTAATTGTTTGCTAGTGGGCATTTCACCAATACGAATTACCGTATCCGGGCTAAGCTTGTCGGCCAGACTCGGCTGCCGCAGGATCAGGTCATAGGTCGTGATTAAGTTTGGATTTAGACTGGCATAGTTTCTCACGGGAGACAGCGCCTCTGCCAGCACGGGGTATCCCAGTTGGTTAGAAAGATGGGCGATCGCTCGACAATAGGCCTCCGGTGCCTCTGGCTGGGCCGGCCCTGCAATAATCAGCCCCCGACTAGATAGGACAGCCCAATCTGGGATGGATGGGGCATTGGGAGCGTGGGCAACCGTGGTACGCCCCGATGTGACAGCTGCAAAAAACTGATCACAGTCCAGCATCAGGCTAACTGTCTGTGCCCTAGGGTCAGGAATGGGGGCCAGGGGGTCTCGAAAGGGCTGGTTTAAGTGGACGGGGCCTGGGGTGGGATAAAGCGTCATCTCCCAGGCATGCTGAATTGTTTGGCGCAGGTAGGCCAGCAGTGATAGATCCAGGGATGGCAAGGCCATTTCAGCCTGCCAGTTGGGATAAGTGCCGTAGAGTTTATGCTGGTCGATCGCCTGCCCCGCATTGCAGTCTCGCAACTCTGGCGGACGATCAGCGGTCAACACCAGAAGGGGGACACCGCTTTGCTTGGCCTCAATCACCGCCGGATAAAAGTTGGCAGCCGCAGTCCCAGAAGTACAGACCAGGATCACCGGACGATGGCACTGACGAGCCAGCCCTAGGGCAAAAAAAGCAGCCGATCGCTCATCTAAAATTGGAATTGCCGTTATTCCACCATGACTGGCAAAGGCAACTGCCAAAGGAGCAGAGCGAGACCCCGGGCAAATAATGGCATGGTGCCCCCCCAGGCGGTACAAAGTTTCTGCCAAAATGGAGGCCCAAAGCGTATTGACGTTACTAAAGTTGATAGACATGAAGGAAGGGCGAACGGGTAAGTAACCTGGCCTAGAGGCGTCAACACTCAGCAAAAGTGGCTATGCTAAAGCATGGAGGAGGGCTTGCAACTTTAATTGCACTTCTGCCAATTCTCGATCAGGGTCAGAACCTGCAACAATGCCGGCACCTCCATACAGACGGGCTTGACACCCATTCATCACCGCCGAGCGAATGCCAACGGCAAACTCTCCATTCGCATGGTAGTCGATCCACCCAATGGGCGCGGCGTATAGCGATCGTTCAAACGCCTCATAATGATGAATTTGCTCACAGGCCAGGGCTTTTGGTACCCCAGCGACGGCTGGGGTTGGATGTAATTGAGCCAGAATATCCAGGAGATGAATTTCATCCGGTACGACGGCGTGGATGGGAGTTTGCAAGTGCTGGATATTAGAAAGTTGCAGCAGTCTTAGGGGGGCACACTGGGGATTTAACCCCAAATGGGCCAGTTGTTGCATGATGAAATTCAACACTAGCCGATGCTCATGCAATTCCTTAGGGCTAGTCAGCAGCTTGCTGGCCAGATAAGCATCTTCGCAGGTGGTTTTTCCTCTAGGGGCCGAGCCCGCCAGGGTATCAGTGATCATCTGACGGTCACGCAGACGCAGTAACCGTTCTGGGCTTGCCCCCAAAAAGTGTTGCCCCCGGCCATTGCCACTAGAGAAGATATAGCAGTCAGGATAGAGTCGACGCAGATTATGGAGGGCGCGAATATGCTGGAAGGGGGAAGGGGCCACTACATCTACGGCATGGGCCAGCACCAATTTATGCACCTGTTCAGCTTGGATCAATGCCAGCACAGCTTGAACGGACTGCTTAAACTGATGGGTTGGGGTGACGTCAATCGCTTGCAACCGCTGAACTGGCTGCACCAGGGGAAAGGGCTCTGCACTGCTAAGGCTATGAATGGTTTGCAGTGTATTCCAAAACTGGTCGACGGTTTGCTCCAGTGGGGTTGTGGCAGAAATCACCAGGTTGCCTACTAGGCTATAGCGCTGCTCTTGATAGGCGACTTGCCAGGCGGGTAGAAAGACGGTTGCGGCCGGAAAAGGTGACTCCAGTTGGATATGGTCAAAGAAGGAAAAGCTACAGAAGAAATGGGGCCCGGCAAAGGGCAGTTTTGTATCCCCTGCCAAAATTACCCGGTCCACCACGGATTGGATAAACACCTTGGCCTGATCAAATCGATCGGCCCCTTCGGTCTGAAAGCGCAAAACAGAATCGATCGCCGCAATCCCATACCCGCTAGAACCAGAGCTAATGGGGCTAGTTAACTCTTGTTTTTCAAAGTAAAAGTTAAATTGACTGGCACCAGCCAATTGACGCAGGGCGACAAGGGGGTGCACCGGGTCGATTTCAAAAGAAATACTGATGATCTGAGTCTGGTGAATCTCGTCAGAGGTCGGTTGGCAGCTTAAAAGAAATTGATAGAGGTCATGACGAGTCTGAAAGAAGTTCTTGCAGTACGGCGTGACTGGCATGTAACAAAGGGCAGTGGAACTTTATCTCAGTATAAGTGTGCGATCGCCCATGACGTTTGCTCTTCAACAGATTCAAGTAATGTTGCAAAGTTTGAAGGCAGCGACCTGAATCGGAGAAGCGGTTGCAGGGGAATCGTAGAATGTTGAAGCAGTTTGACGCCCCATAAAGTTTTTTGACTGACCTGCGCCATGACTCCAGAACCATTAAATTCAGCAGTCACCATGCATCCTAATTTCAAGCAAAAATTATGGCTGGCTGCGATTAAGCCCCCGATGTACAGTGTGGCCATTATGCCGATCTGGGTCGGCTCAATGGTTGCCTTTGCCGAAACTGGAGTATTTCAACTGCTTCCCTTCTTGATTTTTCTGGCCTCTGCGATTTTAATTTTGGCCTGGGAAAATTTAACTAATGATGTGTTTGATGCCGATACAGGGGTGGACGTGAATAAAGCCCATTCCCTCGTTAATCTAACGGGCAACAAGCCCCTGATTTTCTGGCTAGGAAATTTTTGTCTTCTGGTTGGCCTGCTGGGCATCTGTGCCCTTTCTTTAATGCAGCAAGACGGCACGGTGGCAGGGCTAATTTTACTCAGTTGCTTTTTGGGATATACCTATCAGGGGCCGCCTTTCCGTTTAGGCTATCACGGAGTTGGAGAGATTATTTGCTTCCTTTGTTTTGGGCCTTTGGCCTTTGCCGCCGCTTACTACAGTCAGGCCAAAGACTGGTCTACTGTGAATATGGCTGCCTCTATCATTATTGGGATTGCCACCAGCCTGATCCTGTTTTGCTCCCATTTTCACCAAATAGAAGATGATGGGGCGGTAGGCAAACGATCGCCAATTGTGCGCCTGGGAACAGCGCGATCGGCAAAACTGCTGACTTGGTTTTGTGCAGCCATTTATGGTTTAACGGCCATGTTTGTGGTTACAGGTATTTTCCCCAGCATGGCTCTGCTCCTGTTGTTTAGCCTTCCCGTCGGTCTGAAACTAATGCGCCATGTCAGTGAAAACCATGACAAACCATTGCAGGTGAGCAACTGTAAGTTTATTGCGGTGTCGCTTCACTTTTGGATGGGGCTGTTGCTGGGAACAGGTTTTTTGTTGGCCAGAGTATGGTAAGGCAACCACCTGTCGCTTTTGAATTTCACCGCTACTGCCGCCCGTTCTCTCCCCCATTGCGCACCCATTATGGATCCTGGCACTGGCGAGAAGGCATTATTCTGCGACTAACGGATGGTCAGGGTCGTCAAAGCTTTGGTGAGATTGCGCCCATTCCCTGGTTTGGTTCTGAAACCCTGGAGCAGGCTATCATTTGGTGTCAGCAACAAACAGGGATGCTCACACTTGATCAAGTCATGCAAATTCCCCCTGACTTACCCGCCTGCCAGTTTGGGGTTGAATCTGCCTGGACTGGTCTTGATTCCAGCGCCAGCGCCAACGCCACCTTTTTCCCACGGCTCAGCGCCCTCCTGCCAGCCGGAGAAGGGGCGTTGCACTGCTGGCGATCGCACTATCAAAAGGGCATTCAAACATTTAAGTGGAAGATTGGCGTGCAGGACTTTGGGACTGAGGTCAGGGTATTTCAAGCCTTAATTCAACACCTGCCAGCCGGGGTTTGCCTGCGGCTCGATGCCAACGGCGGGCTGACCTTAGCGCAAGCCGTGCAATGGTTAGAGCACTGTGATCGGTGGGGGCAGGTGGAATATCTGGAGCAACCCCTGCCACCCACTCAACTCCGGATCATGCAGGCGTTGAGTCGAGATTTCGCTACCCCGCTGGCCCTGGATGAGTCGATCGCCACCGTGGCCCAGTTGCAGGCTTGCTATGACCAGGGTTGGCAGGGGCTGGCCGTGATCAAACCTGCGATCGCTGGTTTTCCTTCCCGGTTGCGTCAGGTCTGTCACGACTATGGAGTGGATGGGATCCTGTCTTCTGTGTTTGAGACGGTCGTTGGCCGGCAAAGCGGACTGGCGCTGGCCGCAGAAATAATGGATCCCAAGCGAGCGGTTGGGTTTGGCACTGACCACTGGTTTGCCCTAACAGATCCCCTACAGCAGACAACCGCAGAAGCACTATGGCAACAGATCTCCGTCTCTTGACTAGCTTTCGAGAAAACTGGCTGGTTGGCACTGAACCAGGGCTATTCCAACACTATTTCAATCAGGCGGTGGCTGATCGGGCCGCTGGCCAGCCCGGTGCGATGATTTTTTTGATTGAGCGCCATCCCATTCCATTTCTAGCGGGCTTCTTAGCCGCTTGTGTCACAGAAAGTACCCTCGTCTGCTGTGATCCGGGCTGGGGATTAACGGAGTGGCATCAAGTTTTGAGTTTAATTCAACCCGATCGCATTTGGGGCGATTTGCCGCCTCAGGTATTCAAACTTTTGGCCACGGCCCCAGATCCTGGGCCCTTACCTGGCTTCAGCCCGAAAGCCTGCCAGTCCCTGATTCTGATTGCAACGGGTGGTTCATCCGGTCAAATTCGGTTTGCCATGCATACCTGGGATACCTTGATGGCTGCAATTGACGGGTTTCAGCAATATTTTCAAGTTCAGGTCGTGAATTCTATCTGTGTGTTGCCGCCCTACCATGTCAGTGGGCTGATGCCGTGCTTACGATCGCTGGTGTCGGGGGGGCAGGTGTGTTTTCCTGACTTCAAGGCAATGGCAGCGGGTGAGTTGCCGCAGTTTGATCCTGCCCATGCTTTCCTGTCGCTGGTTCCCACCCAATTACAACGGTTGTTGGCCTCTGCTTCCTCCTGCCAGTGGTTGACTCAAATTCAAACGATTCTTTTGGGCGGGGCGGCAGCATGGCCAGAGTTACTGGCAAGGGCTCGAGGCCACCAGATTCCTCTGGCCCCCACCTATGGCATGACAGAGACGGCTTCCCAGATTGCGACCCTGAGGCCTGATGATTTTTTGAGGGGCAAAACTGGCTGCGGCCAGGTGTTACCCCACGCCCAGGTGGTGATCTCTGATCAAAATCATGGGCCGTTACCCCAGGGGCAAGTAGGACAAATCACCATTCGAGCCACCTCTCTGGCTTTGGGTTACTATCCCAATCCCTTTCCAGAGCCCTTTGCCTTTCAACCGGGGGATCTGGGGTATCTGGATGCCCAGGGCTATCTTCACATCACTGGTCGCAGGAATCATCTGATCCACACGGGGGGCAAAAAAGTACACCCAGAGGAAGTAGAAGCCGTCCTGCGAGCCACTGGCCTGGTACAAGACATCTATGTCTTGGGCATCAGCGATCGCCATTGGGGGCAGGTTGTTAGTGCGGTCTACGTTCCAGCAAAAACAAATGTCAGCCCTGAAACCTTACGGCAGGCTTTAGCGAATCAACTCAGTCCCTTTAAACATCCCAAATACTGGCTGGCGGTTGAGCAATTACCGCGTAATGCCCAGGGCAAGATTAACCGGGCTGCAGTCGTTGAGTGGCTTACCCACGACCGCGATCGCACCACTGATCAAGCCACTGCATCAGTTCTGTTGTGAGGGGCTGTCGTTTACGGGTTACAACGTCAATACAAACATGGCGGGTCAAAGCCCTGCCAGCAAGTGCTTTGGCCTGGGATTGAGCAACCTGGTACTGAATTTCAAACTCACTTGGATTGATCAGGCTAGGCACTAAACTCACTTCTATTTGGTCTCCGCACCTGAGGGGCTTGAAAAACTCTGCTTGAGTGTAAGTAATCGGCACTGCCATTTCAGTTGGATAAAAAAATTTGCCCAGATCAACTCCTGCTTGTGTTAGGGATGCTTCATAGGCTTCATGGCAGATGGCCAGTAGATTGGCGAAATACACCACCCCCGCAGCATCCGTATCCCGAAAGTGAATTGTGCGATGGTAAGAAAAAGTCATCAAAAATCCTGCGAGATAGCCCCGCATTGATGAACGGGGAGGGATAGGAGGGGCAAACGGAGTTTGTCAATACAGTATAGATGAACTACAATAAGGTATGATTCAATCTCTATATTTTTCTGTCAAAATTTTGAGACAGAGAGCCACCTAAATTTATGAGTGAAACATCGGAAACTATTTTTAGCAAAATCATCCGCAGAGAAATTCCGGCAGATGTCGTCTACGAAGATCATCTTGCGCTGGCCTTTCGGGATATCCATCCTCAAGCGCCAGTTCATATCCTGGTAATTCCCAAAGAACCGATCGCAAAACTTGCGGATACTGAATCTCAAAATCATGCCCTTTTAGGTCATCTATTGCTGACGGCAAAGCGGGTTGCTGAGCAAGAAGGCTTAACCAATGGATACCGAATTGTGTTAAATAATGGCCCGGATGGCGGGCAAACGGTTGATCATTTACATTTGCATATTCTCGGTGGCCGACCTCTGGGCTGGCCTCCAGGCTAATGGTAGCGTCACCGCTGGCCATCCCAACCCGCTTTAAATCGTTACAATAGGGTTAAGTGAAAATAGGATCAAGAGTTTGGAGGAAGGCCAACGGTTTACACACGTCCTCTAGCCCGATTAATTGAGCAACTACAGCGTCTACCTGGGATTGGCCCTAAGTCAGCTCAGCGGCTAGCGCTTCATATTTTGAAACGCCCTGAAGAGGAGGTTAAAGCCCTCGCTCTTGCTTTAATGGAAGCAAAACAACAGGTTGGAACCTGTTCAATTTGCTTTCACTTGTCTGCTGACCCAGTTTGCGATATCTGTCGTTCTGCTAGCCGCGATGCTGCAACCCTTTGCGTAGTAGCCGATTCGAGGGATGTGATTGCATTAGAAAAGACACGGGAATATAAGGGCAAGTATCACGTTCTGGGAGGGTTGATTTCTCCGATGGATGGCATTGGGCCTGCTCAGTTAAATATCCAACCCTTAGTACGTCGGGTAAGTCAACAAAAAATTGCAGAAGTGATTCTTGCGATTAGCCCCAGTGTGGAAGGTGACACCACAACGCTCTATGTGGGGCAACTGTTGAAGCCATTTACTAAAGTGACCCGTATTGCTTTTGGTTTGCCCATGGGCGGCGACCTGGAATATGCAGATGAAGTGACTTTAGCTAGAGCCTTAGAAGGCCGACGAGAACTGGAGTGATATCTGCCCTAAGTTGGCCTAACTGCAGTGAGTATCCGGTACAGAGGAAAGACTCAATATTGCCTACTTCATTTTTTGCTTAATAAAAGCAACCAGTTGCGACAGTTGCTTCTTGAGCGTATCAATTTCTACCTGCATCTGATTGATTCGCTGGTGTAAAACTTGAATTTCTGCTGCCGAGGTTGTCGATGGCTCAGGTGTTATAGGTTTAACAGGACGACGCTTGGCCTTGGCCATTGCTGCTTTAATCGCATTGCTCAGGTCTTTTTGGTCAAACGGCTTTTGAATAAACTCAAAAAACTCAAAGGGCTCTGACAGTTTTGCGGTGACCTCCTCTTTGCGCCCCGACATTAATACGAGCGGGATGTGCTGCAGTTCTTGACTGGCCTGAATTTGCTGGTAGACCTCCCACCCACTCAATCGAGGTAGCAAGAAGTCTAGCATGATCAGGTTAGGTCGCTCTTGACGAATCAAATCTAGCCCTTGTAAGCCGTCTTTGGCCTCCAGTACCTCGATGTTACCTTTAGGCAACATTTCGCGAACACGTTCATGAATGACCTTGCTGTCATCAATCACTAAGACTTTGAGCGGTGCCACAACTGAACTCCTCTGAACTCCTCTGAACTCTTCTGAACTCCTCGGTTCTACAGACTAAGTATTCCCGCGACTTGAGCAAAAACGATCGCCATTTAACTGAGCTTGCCAACGTCAGGTCAAGTGCTACAGGCAATCATGCAACACCGAAACAGCAGGTTTGAAATTAATTACAGGCCCATCCTACCAGGAATTTTTTACTCTAGTTGCCTCCCTTAGTGTAGCTTCGATTAAGAAGTCTAGGCAGGCCCAAAAATCTTCTACAATTCTGAAATAGGTAAACTATTATTTCAGCTATGGTTCCTGATAACAATCTGAGTGCGACAACAGAGTTACCCCGGTTTACCAGGGATCATTGGGAGACCTTACCAGCCTGGTTGCGGCGTCCTATCGGCAAGGCCAGTGATCTGTCGACGGTGCAGCAAATTATTAAGCAGCGGCAGATTCACACGATCTGCGAAGAGGGGCGCTGCCCCAACCGGGGAGAATGTTATGCCCAAAAAACCGCTACTTTCTTGTTAATGGGGCCAACCTGCACCCGTGCCTGCGCCTTTTGCCAGGTAGATAAGGGGCACAGCCCCATGCCGCTCGACCCAGAAGAACCTGAAAAAGTAGCAGAGGCCGTTGTTTTGTTGGGCTTGCGCTATGTGGTGTTAACCTCTGTCACCCGCGATGACTTGCCAGACCAGGGGGCCAGTTGGTTTGTTAAAACCATGGAGGCGATTTGTCAGCGGCAACCAAAGGCGCAGATTGAGGTATTAACGCCTGATTTTTGGGGAGGCAGATCGCCAGAATATTCATCCAACGAACTCCAGCATCAGAGAATTAGCAGTGTCGTTCAGGCAAAACCGGCCTGTTATAACCACAACATTGAAACCGTTGAGCGTTTACAGGGGGTAGTGCGACGGGGTGCCAAATACGACCGCTCACTTCAGGTTTTGCGATGCGTGAAGCAGCTTGACCCGACTATTCCCACTAAATCGGGGCTGATGGTTGGACATGGAGAAACTGAAGCTGAAATCTTACAGACCCTCGCCGATCTGAGATCGGTTGACTGCGATCGCCTGACCATCGGTCAGTACATGCGCCCCTCACTGGAGCATCTGACCGTTCAAAAATATTGGACGCCAGAGGAGTTTGACCAATTGGGCACTATTGCCCGTGAAATGGGTTTTTCCCATGTCCGCTCTGGGCCCTTAGTGCGCAGTTCTTACCATGCAGGAGAAGTTGGCTAGATCGTGCCCCTGAATAACCCCTGCGGGCGAATCAGCAGCACCACCACCATAATCACCAGAGCGACCCCTAACTTGTACGCTGTTGGCAGCCAGTAGGTACTGACTTCCTGCGCAATTCCAATCACCAAAGCCCCTGCGATCGCCCCGTAGGGGTTACCAATGCCCCCCAAAATCACCGAAGCAAACATGGGAAGTAATAGGAACCAGCCCATATTGGGACGCACTCCTTCCACCAACCCCAACATACTCCCGCCCAGAGCGGTCAGGCCACCGGCAATAATCCAAGTCCAGATCACGACCCGATCGACATTAATTCCAGATACCCGTGCTAGATCAATGTTGTCGGCTACTGCCCGCATCGCCTTGCCGATTTTGGTATTTTGTAACAGGTAAAACAACCCCAGCATGACCAAAAAAGCCAGGACTGTCACCAACATGTCATAGTAGGGTAGCCGCAGACCCGCAAGGACAACCGCTTCTGCAACCGGTAGGTTATAGCGTTGGTTGCTACCGCCCCAGATTAAAATGATCCCATTACGAATAAAAAGAGCCAACCCAATCGAAATAATGATCAGCGTGGTGGAAGTAGCTCGACGGGCTCGCATCGGTGCCCAGATTATTTTTTCGCTCAATAAAATGCCAGAGATGGTCGCAGCAGCTCCGACCAGCATAGATAACCAGATGTTCAACCCCAGGCTATTGAATAAAAACGTGAGATAGGCACCCAGGGTCATGAAGTCGCCATGGGCAAAATTAGATAATCGCAATATGCCGTAAGTTAAAGTTAAACCAACCGCTGCTAAGGCAATTACACTGCCAACTGCGATGCCGTTAACGAATAGTTGGGCCAGTTGAGTATCCATCGTTCTAAACCTGAAGCTGGTCTAATTCACTGACACGCTGCCACCAAAAATTAAGGGGAAAGTAGATGATCGGTGCCCACAAGCTGCTAAGTAGGGCTGAACTAAGAGCAATCAGCTGATACTGGTTCCAGATTTCAATCAAGTTGCGATCGCCCTGCAAACTGTATTGAATCGCCATGACCGTTTCTGCGATTACGGCCATGCCGAACGTAATCAAAGCAATGGAAATAAAATCTTCACGAATATAGCGTTCTTTTCGCAAACGAGCCGTGAACACCCCAACCAAGATTAAACTCAAGCTATGGGTGGGTGAAGGATTGGTGACACAATCCTGAATCACACCTAATATCAGACCAGCGATGGCTCCTTGAAACATCGTTCGTTTAACGCTCCAGGCTACGACCCAGATCAACAACCAATTAGGCCCAATTCCAGCCAGTTCCATGCCGGGTAAGCGGGTAGGTAAGAACATAAAGCAAATGAATACAGAAGCCGCAGTAACGACACAATTCAGCAGCAGCCGATTGAAGGATGAGACTTTAAGGGCGCTATCCAGGAGATCACTGCGTGTCATAACGGCAACCTCATAGTAAAGGATCGGGTTGCTGACCAGGATCCATGGGGGCGGGTTGGGGCGGTGGTGAAAATGGATAAACTACTGCCCATTCCAGGGAACTGATGGGTGCAGATAACTCGATGGTCGCTTTTGGCACCAGACTTTTGCTCAGATTAATCGACTCCACCCTGCCAATCGGCAAACCTGCCGGAAACAATTTACTCAAGGGTGAAGTAACAATGACATCCCCCTTCCGCACATCAGGGGATTTGTCGAAAAACTCGAGGGTCAACCGATTACCAGCCTGACCCCGAACATAGCCCATCATGCGACTGCGACTGACCATTGCCCCAACCCGACTGGAGGGGTCACTGAGCAGAAGAACCCGACTGGTGGTTGGCGTGATATTGGTGACCCGACCAATCAGCCCGCCAGTGCCCCTAGCAATATCACCAACCTTAATACCACTTTGACTCCCTCGCCCTAAAATAACCTGTTGCCACCAATGGTCAGAACTGCGCCCAACGATCGCAGCTGGAACACCGGTCTGCTGCCCTTCCGACTGAAAGCCAAGTATATCGCGCATCCGCTGATTCTGGCTTTCCAACTCCGTTAGCCGTTGTTGTAATTCATTAAATTGGGCACTGGCCAATAGCTTCTCTTGGGTGGGGTTTGGCCTAAATATGCCACTCAGCAAATGGTAGGACTCAAATAGGAGAATCCCATTTGTTTGTCGAGTCAGAGCAGCAAACCCCACAGCCAACCCGATTAAAATAACTTGCAGGCGATAACGGTTCCACCAGCGATTCAGAGTAAACATACAACCGAGTTGAACAGCAACAGGAGCCACAAACTCCATTCAATAACATCAGATACCACTACCAGGTTTCAGTCGATCAAGCAGGCAATAGCACCCCATCTTAAAGAGTTCGAGAACGCCCACTAAAGACTCGCTCTAACTGCTTAAAGTTCTCCAAAACCCGCCCTGTGCCAAGCACCACACAGCTCAGGGGATCTGCCGCAATATGGGTAACGATTCCAGTTTCATGGCTAATCAAAGTATCTAACCCCTTTAACAGCGCGCCACCGCCTGCCAGCATAATACCTCTATCCACAATATCCGCAGCCAGTTCTGGAGGAGTGCGCTCCAGGGTTCGTTTAACTGCATCAATAATGATAGACAGGGGCTCGGCCATGCTTTCGCGGATTTCTGGTGCTTTCACGGCTAAAGTGCGAGGCAGGCCAGACAGAAGATGGAGCCCGCGGACTTCCATCGTAGAATTATCGTCAACGGGGTAGGCAGAACCGATTGTGATCTTAACCTCTTCAGATGTCCGCTCACCGATGACCAGATTGTGAACTTTCTTCATGTATTGAACGATGGATTCGTTCAACTCATCCCCCGCGACCCGCACAGACTCGCTTAAAACAGTACCCTGTAAACTGAGGACTGCAACTTCAGTTGTACCGCCCCCAATATCAATGATCATATTGCCGGTCGGCTCTGCTACAGGCAAACCAGCTCCGATCGCAGCGGCAACAGGCTCATCAATTAGATAGACATCTCTGGCTCCTGCTTGCAGTGCAGCATCCATCACTGCTCGACGTTCAACACCGGTCACTCCGCTGGGAATCCCAATCACCATGCGTGGCAGTACCAGGGTTTTTCCTTCATGAACGCGAGCAATAAAGTGCTTGAGCATCAGCTCAGCCGTGTCAAAGTCAGCAATCACCCCGTCACGCAGGGGCCGCAGCGCTACCACATTTCCAGGCGTACGCCCCAGCATACGCTTGGCATCTTCCCCCACTGCCAGCGGCACTTTTTCGTTTTGATCGATGGCAACAACGGAAGGTTCTTGCAATACAATACCCTTGCCCGACACATAAACCAGAGTATTGGCTGTGCCGAGATCAATACCCATGTCTCGTGAAATGGAGAAGCGATTGAAAAAACCCACTAGACCTATGCCTCTAAATCAAGAATACGAGGAGAAAGTAAACCAGGTAGACACCTAAACCAAACCAAACTAACGCTGGATTCTATTACATTTTTTTACGACAGTCCAGATAGTAAATAGTACTTATTGACTCAATCTGAATCTTAACACTCTATGGTCAGTTATAGATCGAAGCAAAGCCTACGGCGTTGATAGTTTTATTGTACTACATGAGATAAAAATGCTAGTATTTGAGCTTGAGCCATTCACCAGTTTGGATGCCTGTAGCTGCCATTAATTATAAGTAGCGCATATCCCTTGATTAAAAATGAGGAGTTTTTCCATGAATTTGAATGCCGTTACCCTTGTTGGTCGCGTTGGTGGTGATCCGGATATCAAATATTTTGAGTCAGGCAGTGTAGTCTGCAACCTGACCCTGGCTGTCAATCGCCGGAGTCGCAATGCTGACCAACCAGATTGGTTTAATTTAGAGCTCTGGGGCAAAACGGCGGAGGTGGCGGCCAATTACGTGCGTAAGGGCAGTTTAATTGGGATCACAGGATCCTTGAAATTTGAAACCTGGAAAGACCGCAGCACCGGTGCCAATCGCACAAAACCTGTCATTCGCGTTGATCGGTTAGAACTCCTGGGTTCCCGTCGAGACAATGAGACGGCGGCAATGAGTGGTAGCGGCTACAATGATGAATTTTAGGACTCTCTTGTCTAAAATTCTACGGATAAATAATGCGATCGCTGGTCACCTTTGTCTCTGCCTGCTGCTTTGGTTTTTAGGAATGCAGCCAGTTCTGGCCGGAAGTTTAACCGATCGCCTCTCCCAGTTTCCCAATTGGCAAACCAAGCCAGTTGTGAGTCCGGCTGCGGGTGACCTGATTTATCCAGAATGGTTGGCGGGCACCTGGCAGGTAACCCTTCGGTTACTAGAGCAGGTTGCACCGTTGGCCCCCGATCTTGTGACGCCTGGGTTTGATAGTAATCGACGCTACCTAAATCAGCCCATTTCCTTCACGGTGCGTTTTGTGCCAGAGACCCAGTTATCCAAGCAACCCTTTGGTGCCATGCCCTTACCCCTGGTTAGCCGTGAGCGACCGCAGATCGTGGCCGATCGAGCTTTTAACGGCCTTAATCTGGCACGAGCCTACCTGGGAGACCAAACTGTGATGGCTGTAACTGTAGACCCGACTTCTCCCAATCGTCAGGTCACTCGACTGTCTGATGATCGAGCGTTAATCTCCGTTGTGACGGGTCGTGCCACAGAGCAAGTCAGCCCTAATGACTTCATGACAACGGAGCTTTTTCAACAAATTTTTCGCAGTGGGGCCCAACCTTACTTAAACCAGGTTGAAACCACGACGGCTTATCGGTACCAGCCGACTTCAAGCTTGCCGATTGTGGCCGATCAGGTAACGGCTGTGTATCTCTCTCCCCAAGACCCCAATTACTTTAAAGCAGGCGATCGGCCGGTGGCTCTCTACCGCTATCGATTAGAGTTTTCTTCTTAAAAAGAGTAGGCCGTTGGGTTGTAGATGCCGATCGGATGCCTATTTGATAAAGTCAGGGCGTCTCTGTTGGGTTTCCAGCAGTTCCTGCTCCAACTGAGGCCATGATCCCTGCTGAATCAATTGCTCCAGTTGCTCCAGGGACTGACGGTAACGTCTCAGAGTCCCTAATAAAGCGTCCTGGTTATAGCGAGCCATCATGACCCCCAGTTCGGGATTACCACCTCCCACCCGACTGGTATCGCGAAACCCTGAGCTGGCTAATTGTTTGGCTAAACTTAAAACTTCCGTACTGGCCTCTCCTAAACAGGCGTGGATCAGACTGGCACTCACCATCACCGGCAAATGGGAGATCCAGGCAACTGCCTGATCATGAATTTCTGGCTGGCAGCGATAGAGTTGGGTACCGAGGGGCTTAACAACGTGCTCAACCTGCTCAACTGCAACGCTGGGAGTTGTCTCAATTGGGGTTAAGACATAAGGTGATCCCACAAACAGGCGATGCTGGGCTGCTTCAATGCCACTCTCGGCGGTTCCGGCCATGGGGTGGCCGCCGACAAAATTGGGCCAGAGGGGAGCGATCGTCTGCACGACCCAACCCTTGACGGAGCCAACATCGGTCAACACCGTGTCTTCCCGTAAATGGGGCCGCATTTCTCGCACCGTCTCTGCCATCACCCCCAGGGGGGTACAGAGAAATAGAAGGTCAGCCTGTTGCAAAGCCGAGAATTCAGTGGTGGCGGTATCCACGGCTCCCCGCTCCATGGCCCGCTGGCAGGTCTGTTGCTTACGGCTGACTCCTATAACCCGGTAGCCCAGCGATCGTAAATCCAGCCCCAGAGAGCCTCCAATCAGCCCCAACCCCACAATCCCAATCGTTTTCATCTTAGACTCTCACTTGCTAATGACTCTGAGAACTCTGCGCCTCTGCGGTTGAGTCTTAAACTGTTCGGTTTATTCAATCCACGATCCTAATTCCATTCAAGGCAAGAAGTACCCCAATTAACACCTCCTGAAGATGGGATAATTTATGGATGCGCTATTACATTTCTCCCCGCTTCCTAGACAAATTAGCAGTTCACATCACAAAAAATTACCTTGACTTGCCTGGTGTTAAGGTGCCGCTGATTTTAGGCATTCATGGCCGCAAGGGTGAAGGCAAAACCTTTATGTGCCAACTCGTATTTGAACGCATGGGCGTGGAGGTGGTGCATGTCTCAGCGGGGGAGTTAGAAAGCCCCGACGCTGGAGATTCTGCCCGTCTGATTCGGTTGCGCTATCGGGAAGCTGCCGAACTGACGCGGGTACGAGGGCGGATGGCGGCATTGATGATCAATGATATTGACGCGGGGGCTGGCCGGGTAGATGAGTATACCCAATACACCGTCAATACCCAACTGGTCAATGCCACCTTAATGAACATTGCCGACAACCCCACCAATGTCCAGTTACCAGGAAGTTATGAGCTGGAGCCAATTCAGCGAATTCCGATTATTGTCACTGGCAATGACTTTTCGACCCTCTATGCCCCCATGATCCGGGATGGACGGATGGAGAAATTTTTCTGGGATCCAGATAGGGAAGACCGCATCGGCATTATCAGGGCCATTCTTGACCTGCCGGGTCAATCGCAAGAAGAAGTTGTTCATTTAATTGATACCTTTCCCAACCAGGCGATCGACTTTTTTAGTGCGCTGCGATCGCGCTTATTGGATGAGCAGATTCGCGACTTCATTGAATCAATTGGGGTCGATCGCATTTCTAGCCGTGTCCTCAATAGTAAAGACCCCCTGCCCACCTTTCCCAGCCCCGACTTTAACCTGCCTCACCTGATAGAGTTGGGCAACCAGATGGTGCGAGAGCAGCAACGCATCCAAGAACTGCGGTTAGTTCAGGAATATAACCAACCCATTTCTGCAAATCGGCGACTGGGGGAGATTGAACGCCCGCGGTCGGATCTTCCTTACAGTAGCCCCGATCGCTCCCTGCCTGACGCCTCCTTTTTCCGTGCCTACGAGGCCGCAGACAATGACCAGGTTTCCCCTGAAAAACCTACCACCACTAGTTATGCTGGCCAACCTTCCAGCACGCGCCTGACTCCAGAAATCGTGACGGAGGTCAATCGCATTCTGACTCAGGGGCATCGTCTAGCAATTGAATTTGTCGATAGTCGTCGCTTTCGCACCGGTGCCTGGAGTTGTTATGGCACCTATGATAGTCATGGAGTGCAAGCAATCAAGGCCTTGGAAGCCTGTCTGGATCAGCACGATCGCGACTATATTCGTATCGTGGGCATCAATTCCAAAGACCGGCGTCGCGTGATCGAAAGAATAATTCATCGGCCCCAGTCAGCCTTGCCCCTCAGTCCTGCTTGATTTAGACAATGTGCTCCATCTGCTTCTGCCAGAGTAGGGGAAATCCCTACATCCCTGGAGAATAAGCCGAATCTCTGTGGGTGCTGTTGCGCGTTACCCTGGAAAAGGATATGGCGGTGATGCCTAAGGTTAGCAGGGTGAGAGGCCATGAATCAGCTCTGGAGTCGAGTCAGTAGCCTGCTGGGCAATCTATTTTTATTGGGCGGCGGTACCGCCACCCTGGGGCTATCCATGGCCATTTCCCTGGGACACGTCACAGGGTTTGCCCTGGCCTTTTTGGTGGCATTGCTGGTGTTTTTTGGCCTGGTGCCCCTCACCTTAGGTGCCTGCTTGTTGTATTACAGTCGCAAGGCTAGACAACAGGCATTGCGGGACAATTTCTTTCAGATGCTGCAACAAAAACAAGGCCGCATTTCTGTGCTGGATTACGCCACCGCGAATCGGTTAGAACCTGCGATCGCCCGTCAATTTTTAGATGGGTGGGCCAGGGAGTTTGACGCCACCTTTGACGTCACGGATGCGGGGGATATCTACTACATTTTTATCCAAACCCCTGAATTACCTGAAAACACGCCCCTGAGCCTATTGCAACTAGCTGTTCGCCGTTGGCTGCAGAGAGAGCTATCAGAACGACGTTAACGGCGCAAACTACGAGGATCTAAAGCATCTCGCAGGCCATCCCCTAAAAGATTAAAGGCTAGCACAGTCAAAACAATCAAAATAACAGGCGGCCATACCAGCCAGGGTTGTAAGACCAAAATCGAGGCATTTGTCGCGAGAGACAGCATGTTACCCCAGGATGGATCAGGCTGTTGAATGCCTAAACCAATCAAACTCAGAGATGACTCTGCCACAATAAAGCTAGGAATCGTCAGGGTCGCGGTAATGATCAGGTAAGTCGCCGTCTGGGGTAAAACATGCCGCAGGATGATGTAAAAAGACCGCCCTCCCATGGCTCGCGCCGCCTGCACAAATTCTTGCTCCTTGATTGAGAGCACCTGCCCTCGAATCACCCTGGCCAACCCGGCCCAACTGACAAAGGAGGTAATCACAATAATCAACAAAAATCGCTGGGCACTGGTTAAACCAGGAGGCAAAACTGCTGCCAGGGCCACCAGTAAATAAAGGCTGGGGATGGTGAGCAACACTTCCACCAATCGCATGATGCTGCTGTCTGTCCAGCCGCCAAAATAACCAGACAGGCCACCAAACAGCATACCTAACGGCAGTGTAATGGCAATTCCCACTAGGCCAATGCTAAGGCTGATGCGCCCCCCAAACAGCAGACGGCTAAACTGATCTCTGGCCTGCTCATCAGTACCCAAGAGATTAAATTTGCCAGTTCCAGTTGTGCCAAACAGGCGGAGGCTGGCAGGAATACCTGGAAAAATGGCAACTTCTTCAAATCGGGGGTCAGTCAAGGAAAAGCGGGTTGGTAGTGGCAATTTAATCTGCAGCAGTCGATATTCTGAGCCTTGCACAAACAGCCGAAGCGGGGAAGGTTGGCTGCGATCGACAATTAACTGACGTTTCCCCGTTTCTAGACTGACAGGCCCCTGGGTCGTCGGGTAGACATGGGGCCCCACAAACTGGCCCGCTTGGTCTCGCCAGTAAATCTGAGTGGGTGGCAGTAATGCCCCATCGGGCTGGGAGGCGTAGGGGTCATAGGGGGCCACAAATTCTGCCGCAATCACGGCTAGGTAAAAAATAGCCAGCAAGACCGCACCAAATCGGGCTAGAGGATTCTTTTTAAGGCGATGCCACCAGTCCATAAATCAGCAAAGAACTTAGAGAGCAATCTATCTTTGTGCAGTGTAGCGGCTAATTGCCCCAAATGCTGTAGCGATTATATTGAGAGTCAAAGGTGGGCACCACCCACCTTATGGGGCTTGCTGCCTGGCGCAAGCCCAAAGCGGAGGCAGCGGCCCAGTCGTCTGTTGTGGGCGGCTAGGGCGATCGTCCCCCAGCTCCGTCAGTAGCAATAGCAATACCCATCCTGCCCTCCTGACTACCATGTTGCACAGGCAAGGCCCGGTCGAGACACCTTACCAGCAAAAGTCATAAAATAGAGCCATCCCCATCCCCATCCCCATCTCCATCCCCACTCCCATGGCCGAGTCTATTACCCTGGCAGATATCTACGCCCTATTCCAAGCCTCCCAAGCCGAGGCCGATCGCCGTTTTGCTGAGGCCGATCGTCGCGCTGCCGAGGCCAATCGACTGGCCGCTGAACGGGCCGCTGAGGCCGATCTGCGTGCTGCTGAGGCCGATCGGCGCTTACAGCAGTTAGAAAAAGTGGCGGCTAACACCAGCCGCGAGGTTGCTGGGCTAACCACCCGTTGGGGCCAGTTTGTTGAAAACCTGGTGGAGCCCGCAGTGGTGCGGTTGTTTCAGCAACGGGGGATTCAGGTA
>JBJTUO010000254.1:0-6851 GCA_046080785.1 Leptolyngbyaceae cyanobacterium
CGATCGCTTTGCCTTCAATCTCAGTAATCACATCCCCCGGCTTTAAGCCAGCCGCTGCCGCTGGGCTCTTGGGCATCACCTGCACCACCAGCACTCCATTCACCGCCGACAGTTCAAAGGGGATATTGGGGTCTTCCTTCAACTGCTGCACAATCTCTGGAGTCAGGCTCACCATGCGGACGCCAATGTAAGGATGTTTTACTTGTTCTCCGCGAGATAGGGTATCTTTAATGGCCTTGGCGGTGTTGATGGGGATGGCAAAACCGATGCCCTGAGCATTGGCCCGAATTGCGGTGTTGATGCCAATCACCTCACCTCGGTCGTTTAAGAGCGGCCCGCCGGAATTACCAGGGTTAATTGCCGCATCGGTTTGAATGAAGTCTAACCGCTTATCGGGGATGCCCACCTGGGCGCTGGAGCGGTTCAAGGTGCTGATAATGCCTAAGGTCACGGTGTTATCTAGCCCCAGGGGATTGCCCACCGCGATCGCCCAGTCGCCGACCTTAAGTTGATTTGAATCTCCCAGGGGGGCAACGGGTAGGTTGTTGCCGTCAATCTTGACCACAGCCAGATCAGACGGTTCATCAATCCCCCGTACCTTGCCTTTTAGCTTGCGGCCATCTTTGAGGGTCACGGTGACGACATCTGCCCCGCTGACGACGTGGGCGTTGGTCAAAATGATGCCATTGGGGTCAATGATAAACCCGGAGCCTTCTCCCCGTTGGCGAAACTCGCGGGGCTGTTGATTGGGGACATCGCCAAAAAACTCGCGAAAGAAGGGATCGTTGAAAAAGGGCATCGGCTCCGTTGCGATCGTACGTTCGGTGTCAATCCGGACTACTGCTGGCCCCACAGTATCGGCAACCTTGGCGACAAAACTGTCAGACCCTCCCCGTAAGGGCAGCGGCCGGGCAGGCGGGTTAGCATTGGATAGGGCGATGGGAGTGGCGGGAGCGGCGATCGGTTGAGACGCCATCGGAACGGGCAACAAGCTGGGAAAAGCCCAAATCGTCCCCAGGGTCAGTAGCACACTCAAAACCGCCGCCACAGCGTAACCACCTAGCTGCCGCAGGGGTGAGGAAGGTCGTTCAGAGAAGGACATAAGCAGGTCTCCAGGGATGAATCAGCGAATCAGCCAATCTCAAAGATACAGGGTAATACCAAATCTATGGTCTAACCGGTATTAAGTAGTTGGGCGTTATTGAATACACCCCCTGTAGTCCCCCTTACAAAGGGGGACGGCGACAGCCGGGGGTTTACCAGGTAATTTTTTATGTCCAGGTACTTACGAATCAACAAGGTCGGCGTCAATCACATCATTGCTCCCAGGTTGGGAACTGCTACTAGTGGTGGGGCCTGCTGCCCCCTTACCTGCCTGGGCATAGACAGCGCTGCCAATCTGCATTAGAGCCTGTTGCAGATCCTGGGTGAGGGTTTGCATGCGATCGTAGTTATCCTGGGCGATCGCATCCCGCAGGTCTTTAATCATCGCTTCTGCCCGACTCTTATCCGCTGCGGGCACCTGGCCATTCAAATCTGCCAGTTGCTTCTCAGCCTGGTAAGCAAGGGAGTCTGCCGTATTGCGGGTATCGATTTGCTCCCGCCGTTTGCGGTCAGTTTCTGCATGACGTTCTGCATCCTTCACCATCCGTTCTACGTCGCTCTGATCCAAGGTGGAGGCACCGGTAATGGTGATAGATTGCTGTTTGCCGGTGCCCTTGTCTTGGGCCGAGACTGACAAAATGCCATTGGCGTCAATATCGAAGGTCACCTCGATTTGAGGCACGCCTCGGGCTGCTGCTGGAATCCCATCTAACTTGAAAGTTCCTAGGCTCTTGTTGTCGCTGGCCAGTTGTCGCTCCCCTTGCAATACATGGATCTCCACATTGGTTTGGCCATCTGCTGCGGTCGAAAACACCTCAGACTTCTTGGTGGGAATTGTAGTATTGCGGGGAATGATGGCCGTCATCACCCCTCCCAGGGTTTCTACCCCCAGGGATAGGGGCGTCACATCCAGCAGCAGCATGTCGGTGACTTCGCCGCCCAACACACCAGCCTGCACCGCCGCCCCGATCGCCACCACTTCATCTGGGTTGACCGTCATATTCGGGTCTTTGTTAGTGATGCGGCGCACCAGTGCTTGGACTGCCGGAATCCGGGTGGAACCTCCCACCAGCACCACTTCATCAATGTCCCTTGCCGTCAGTTTGGCATCCTGCAGGGCTTGCTCCACGGGAATGCGGCAGCGCTCTAGTAAGTCGGCACAGAGGCGCTCAAATTCCGCGCGGGTGAGGGTGAAGTCAACGTGCTGTGGCCCCTCCTGAGTGGCGGTGATGAAAGGCAAATTGATGCTGGCTTGGGTGGCGCTAGATAGCTCGATTTTGGCCTTTTCTGCCGCTTCGGTGAGGCGTTGCAGGGCTTGCTTATCCCGGCGCAGGTCAATACCTTGCTGCCGTTGAAACTGATCAGCGATCCAATCCACGATCTTTTTGTCAAAGTCGTCACCGCCCAGGTGGGTGTCTCCACTGGTAGCCTTCACCTCCACTACCCCGTCGCCCACTTCTAATAAAGACACGTCAAAGGTGCCGCCCCCTAGGTCAAACACCAGAATGGTTTCATTGGCTTGCTTGTCTAGCCCGTAGGCCAGGGCAGCAGCGGTGGGTTCATTGACGATACGGAGTACGTCGATGCCAGCAATCTTGCCCGCATCTTTGGTGGCCTGTCGCTGGGAGTCGTTAAAGTAAGCCGGAACGGTAATCACCGCTTGGGTTACTTTTTCTCCCAGGTATTTGCTGGCATCATCTACCAGTTTGCGTAGCACCTGGGCCGAGATTTCTTCTGGGGCAAACTTCTTGCCAGCGGCGGGGCAGTCTAGCTTGACATTACCGCCATCCTGCACGACTTTGTAGGAGACCTGTTTGGCCTCTGAGGTGACTTCATCCTGCTTGCGGCCAATAAAGCGCTTAACGGAATAAAACGTATTTTCTGGGTTCATCACTGCCTGCCGCTTGGCAATTTGACCCACTAGGCGATCGCCGTTTTTGCTGTAGGCCACCACCGACGGAGTTGTCCGTCCCCCTTCTGCGTTAGCAATGACGACTGGCTGCCCCCCCTCCATTACTGCCACACAGGAGTTGGTGGTGCCAAGGTCGATTCCTACTACTTTAGCCATTCCCGCTAACCTCTCAAACTGTCATGGTTTTTACTTTATGTCTCTAGCCTACAAAAGCCCTTTAAATAAACGGGTTCGGTGGTTTGCCTATTTGATCTCGTAATTGCCGAACTTAAAATCGGCAAGAAGTACCTGGGCGTGAAAAATTACTTGGCGGCTGTTGCCGTCCTCCTACAAAGGGGGATTACAGGGATGTGTTCAATGGCGTCTAACTCCTTATGGATTATGCTGAGGATAGCCTTTGTCAGTTAACCCGCCTTGAGCAGAAGATGAGTCTTCGACCAGAAACCTTAAAACAAAGCGAGTTGCTGCATCAACTCGTGTTAGACCGCTCCACTATGGAAGAATTGGGGAGAGTTGAAGTGTTATGGATGTATCCAGAAGCTCATCGGGTGTTGGGCTTTGTCTGTAAGACGGGCTTGCTGGGCCAGCGCAAACTGGCGTTTAAGTTGGGGCAGCTTGATGCCTTTGGTGGCAATGGTGTCTTAACCCAGGGGCAACCAGAGGAGACCGATGCTGATCGGGTGCGCCAGTTAGAGTCGCTGGTACAAACCGATGTGTGGACTGATTCGGGTGAGCGGGTTGGAAAAATTATTGACTGCATCTTTAAGCTGCCAACGGGCTACATCACCGATTATTTGTTAGTCACCGATGGCCTGGTGGGGATTACTAGCAACATCTATCGGCTACCGCCCCATCAAATTCTCAGTTTGGGTCGCAAACGAGTGCTGGTAGCTGACACGACCCCTGCAACCCTGTCGATCTATCGGGAGAGTGTGCGTCAAAAGCTAAGCAAAACTGGGGAGTTTCTGAAAGATGATGTCACCCAGGAGTTAAAAGCCCTGGTGGAGCAGGCCCAGAGTGTGACTCACCAGGCCCGCGATCGCTGGTTTGCATTGAGAGAGCAGGTGAAGGAGCAGGCCCAACAGCTTTCGCAACAGACAAAAGGCACGCTGCAATCTCTGAACCAGCCCATGCAGGAATTGACCCAAGACTGGCTAGATTCTCAGGTAGAACAATCGCCCCCTTCTGGTTCTCCCTGGCGCTTGCAGGCCCTGAAATCAGCAGAGGCTGATGATATGACGACGGTGTCGGTGGAGGCCGAAGAGATTGCCGACGGCCCGGAGCCGATGGCTGCCCCCGCTCCGCCCCAGACGTTACCAGCCTCAGGGGCGATCGGCCACTCTGACCCCCTGCTGGAGCAGGAGCAAGATTGGGAGGCAGATCAGGAGTGGGATGTAGATGATGATGAATTTTGGCTGGATGTAGTGCCGCCAGAAGCCCTCAAATCACCCCCATCACCGGTTAGCCCAGACCAGTCGGTGATCAAGTTCGATCAGCCCCAGCCAGCGGTGGAAGCCAGCCCGGCCAACCCAGATGAAGAAGACGCTCCCTGGATTTAGCTATTAGGCGGGAAGCCCTATGGGGCAGTCCCATCAACTTTACCGTCTTTTTTCTACGGAAAATAAATTAACCCTGCAGAACAAGGGGGGATCATTCATAATGAAAGCATTCCCATAATTAAGGGAGTTGCAATTAAATAATGTACCCGTCGTAGGATATGTTAAGCGATAGCCGTAACACATCGTTGGAATTTTATTTTCACGCAACTCCCTAAGCTCGATCAGAACTCGTTGGAGTCACCCATGCCCCACTTTCCAGGCATGAACCCTTATCTGGAAGGATATTTGTTTCAAGACTTACACAGTGCCTTAGCCAGTCGCATTCGCGCACTCTTAACGCCACTGCTGCGACCTCACTATGCAGCACGGCTTGAAGTCTCCACGGTGCAAGATACCAGTTCAAGTGAGGAATTGGGAATCATCTATCCTGATGTGGAGGTGGTCAAAGCGTCTGATTCTTCTCGCTTCACCCAAGAAAAAGCGGCTGTTTTTACCCCGGCAACCTTGACTCTCCCACCGCCCCTTACGCTGCGGATTCCTACAGTTGAAGTGAGAGAAGTCACTGGCAATCGATTGGTCACTTGTATTGAAATTCTCTCCTACGCGAACAAACGTCAGCTTGGCTTTGAGCAGTACCAGCAAAAGCGCGATCGCTTGATCCGTTCGGGGGTGCATCTGGTTGAGATTGATTTGATTCGACGCGGCAGGCGGGCAATTGCAGACTCTCTGCTGCCCAAATCCCATTACTGTGTTGGCGTGACTCGCGCCGGAGAACGCATCGATGTGTGGGCGCTGAACATGCAGGAGCCACTGCCGACGATCCCGATTCCCTTGCTGCCCCCCGATGCGGATGTACCGCTGGATTTGTCGCGGGCTATCCACCAGGTTTATGACGAAGCCGACTATGATTTAACGATCGATTACAGTCGTCAACCGCCGCCGCCGCCGTTATCGGATGCCGAACAGCGATGGTTGAAGGCTATCATTGGTTAAAAAGGCAGTATCCAAATTGCTGATTAAATCAATCCGCCCAGGCGAATGCCTGCACCAAACACCACAAACAATCCAGCCAGAGTAGTTACGCCAACAATGTGATAGGCAAGGGAGTTGAGATTTTCTTTGGTCAGATTGGGGATGATAAAAAATCGGGCATGAACCGCCAGTGCCAGGGTGCCAAGCAGCAACAGTAACTTGACACCGATATAAGTCGATAGGTACGAATCAAACGATAGAAAATTGTGAAAGCCCGGAAAGTAGATCCAGGTCAGCCACAACCCGGTAATGACCTGGAGCAATAGGGAAGTTAACCCAAAGCCCTCGAAGTGGGACTCAAATTGATAGATGCGATCGGGGTCATGATTTTTCAGGGCTTGAGGGAGCACTGTGACAGCGAGCACTAGATGCCCACCCGTCCACACCGTAGCTCCCAGAGTATGCAGAATCACCAAAAGCTTGAACAGCATAAGTGTTGACTCATGAGTGTTGATTATCAATCATGTCAGAATTTGTTAATTTATTCTGAGTTATCTTGCAGATATGGATTCATTCTGTAAAAATCGATACAGAAATCATTTGACTTGCTTCTTCTCGATCTCGCTGGAGAAAAAGTAACTCGGTGAGTTTGGTGAACTGGAGCCGGAGAACGCCTATGTCCCTTCAAACAGCTTTAGATGATGCCCCAGCCTCTCCCCTAGAACGGGCGATCGCTGCTGGTTGGAACCCCGTCTGCCATATTACCTACAACCGGGATACCTAGGTTAGATTGCTCCAAACCCTGAGTGACTATGCTTTTGATGAAGCAAAGTTGCTTTGTCAAGAGTCGCCCACGACCTGGATCGCCTGGGTTCCAAATCACGGAGAGGTGATCTTAGATCGCAGTGTTTTCTATTGTTAGCAGGAGGTGTGGGCCTGTTGATGCAGCAAAGTTGTTTTGTCAAGAAGCTCCGTAATCGTGCCAGATTATTTTATAGCTGAGCGGTATGATCTTTAAAAATAGGGTTACACCCCCTACGCCGCCCCTACCAGCTAAGCCCTCGCCGCCATGAAGAAAATCCTGATTCTGGCCTCTAACCCAGGGTAAGCGCATCTAATTTTGTGTGTCTTGATACAGACAAAAGTGCCGAAACTCAAAACAAACGTCTATCTTTCGTCTAAAAGAGGGCTAAATGCCACAAATTACGTGGAAAGATATGCTCCAAATGGCTCTTGTTGATTTTTGACCACACAAAAACCCGAATGTCAAGACTTATTACTGGAATAGAATGGTGCATATGTTC
>JBJTUO010000255.1:0-12487 GCA_046080785.1 Leptolyngbyaceae cyanobacterium
TACCATCTACATTCAACTCTCTCGCCCACCCTGTATTGACGAGCGATCGTTCGTCCCTAACTGCCATGTCAAAAGCTCTTCTAGTCCCAAATCCTGTGATCACCGATCCTGTCATCACTGATCCTGTGATCACCGATCCTGCCATCACAGACCCTGTCATCATCGATCCTGTGATCACAGACCCGGTCAATTTGCCAGAAGATAAAATTTCTCATCAGGAAGCAATTACAGCGCCAGACTCCCCTACCCAACCACGGGGCGGTCGGGAGCCCCTGCGCATGCTGGTGATTGGCTCTCGCCCTGGCGTCACGGGCACCATTCACACCCTGCATCGATTGGGCTACGCCCAGATTGGGGAATGGAGCCCCTTGCTGCCAGGGCCAAACCCAGGAGAGGTGATGGCAATCCTAACCCGCTACCTCATGCGCCCCTGACGGGCTCCATCCCTGGCAAAGTCTGGCTCTTCCAAGAACTCTGTAAGGATTTCTTGCGGAAACTTTTCACAATCCTGTTCGGAACTCATCCCTGGAATTGCTAATTCCAGGAAAAATGTTGCCGTTGAGCAATTGCCAAAAAAAATTGCCTGACCCTAAAGCCCCCAGGGATCAGGCAGTCTACCTGTAAGGACGCTTAACAAACCGAAAATGCCAGTCGAACTTAGTTGCCCCCAAAGTTCTCAAGCATACATTCGATTGCGTTCCTCAGATGTAACTTGATATTGACCTATTCCTAGGCTCAATACCATCCGACATAATACTCAATTTGTCCTAAAAAGGAAACACCTTTGAAGACCAAATTCTCCGTAAAAATACTAAAAACCTGACCAACATCGACCGATCCCCCCAGACCCGATCAGGGCCTCACAAACAGGTCAGGAACCCCGTAATTGAGGCTAGGGGCTTGTCTGAACCAATTTGGATAAGAGGAAAGTCCCGGTGCCAATTCCACGTTAGACGGGCACAGCCCCCTATCCCTGCTTGAGCCCTGACCTCCATCGCTTTAGCCGTGGGAGCGGATCAATCTAAAATATATTTATATCTCTACTCCGCTGAGCGCCCATGCTGATTCCTCTAACTCGCAAAACCCTGGAAATACTCATTCCAGCTGTTGCCACCGGGCCGCAGTATAATTACTACTGGGGGAAACCTTCAGATCTTTTACAACGACTGCTGGTTTCTGTTGTTGGCGTTTTTGTCGCTTTTCTAGTTGGGTTACTGATTCCCGATTGGCAATGGTTTGCCATTGTCCAGCTATTAGTGGGGATTATCATCGGGCTTTACTGGCTGTGGGGGCCGGTATTGTGGGCCAGCCGACGTAATTTAGAATGCCGTAAATATCCCTACGCCGGCTTCTGGCAGGGGCACGTTGTTGATATCTACATCTCAGAGGAATTGATTGGCCAAGAAGAGAATGTCAATCAGCGGGGGGAACTGGTGATTGTAGAAAACCGGGAACGCTGCTTGAATCTGGAGGTAGGAGATCGGACGGGCTTCATTACTCGCATTCAAGTGCCGCTAAAACGAAACTACCAGGCGATCGCGGAAGGGGATGGCGCTCAGATGGTGGTGTTGTCCCATCGCGGCGATCTAGGCCGCATTACTCAGACCACGGATGTCTACATTCCTGACCATAACTTATGGGTGAGCAATTATCCTTACTTAAACCGGGAAGCTTTTATTGAAGTGGGTCGTCGTCTCCAACCCCAGTTAGAAGTAGAGGCAGAAGAGATGCCCCGTTCCGCCCCGCGGCGGTCTAGTCGTTATCCAGAACAGCCTCTTCCTCCACGGCGGGCCCTGGCACCCAGCCAGTCTTCCCGCAAATCGGCCCGCCGCCCGTCTCGCCGCACCCCCCGGACTGAGTAAAAACTGGAGGATCACAACCCCCATCCCTGGACAGGTTGCAGCCCTTGACTAGATTACCTGTGGCTCAAGCTGTCTTGCTCATAGGCCTGCCAGGCTAAATCGACCAGCCCATCCACGATCGCGGCTGCCACCACGGCATGGCCTTTACGGCCGATGGTAAAAATATGAGGCACCAGAGATTCCGTCAGCCGTTGTTTGGCTAATTCTGCATCGACAAAGGCGGCGGGAGTGCAAATTACCAGAGCAGGGCGTATTGCTTCGGCCTCAATTAGGTCTACCAGGGCAACCAACGCCGTTTGCGCCTGACCAATCACAAAAATACCTTCTGGGTAGCGATGGGCTAGGGTTTCCATGCCCCAAACTGCCCGCGTTTTTTCCTTTTGAGGAAGAGTTGGGGTATGCAGGCAGCAATAAACGGGGTTGGCAAAAGTCTGTTGAATACTGGCAGCAACGCCAACCTGTACCATCTCCCCATCAACGACGATTGTGCTGCGGGCAGCAAGGGCGGCGGCTCCGGCCTGTAATGCCATCTCTGAAAAGCGAATCGACGACCTATAGCTGAAATCAGCAGTTGCGTAGATCACCCGTCGGACAATTTCATATTCCGATGGGGAAAGGGTATGATCGCCAATCTCTCGATCAATCAGGGCCAGACTTTGGGCATCGGTGATGTGCCACTCCATGAATATCCCTTTTAACAAATAACCGACAAAATATGGCTTGTTCAGGTTTCTGAGGGGGTGGAGCGACTCACCCAATGGGAGAGGTAGGCCACCAGTGCACCAATTAAAAAGCCCAAAACATTACGGAATAGGGGCAACCAATCGGTAGTGCGGGAAATGACAGGGCCAATGCCAAAGGCGATAAACAAGATAGACCAGAGGGGAGAGAAAATCAATGCCCACTGCCAGGCGATAAGTTGCCCCTCTTTGCGAGGATGGGCGGCAAAGCCACAGACCAAACCACCAAGGATGGAGGTAATCAGAGTTAAAACCCATTGCTCTCGCGGCAAACCTGGCACAACCCGACAGCCTCCCCGGTTGAGGCAAGCCTTGATCGATTCTAAAGATTGCAGAATGGCCTGCCCTTCACCGTTGTCCCGGACAAAAAATTGATTGCCAAAGCGGGTCTGTAACTCAATCCAAAAGACACGGGGTAAGAGGGGATAGAGCGCATCTCCCACATTAAAGTTGAGCAAATTGCCACCTCTGGGGTCAGCCACCAGTAGCACACTGCGATCGTCCAGGTTCCAGTAATTTTTGACGGCCAGACCAGGGGTGCGATCAAATTGGGTTAAGACTCGCAACTTCCAGCCAGTGTCTTGCTCAAATTGCTCTAAATCTTGACTGAGAGCCGCTTCTTCCTGGGTGGTGAGAGCATTAGCCAGGTCGATAATGGGAGTTTTCTCGTTTGGTAGCAAGTCTGGATTGTTAAAGGCATAGGCCGGTAGCAGCCCCGCTGGACTGGGGTGAAGCCAGACGGCGGCGGCGACAAAAAAGATCATAAAAAACTGGCCGAGCTTCTGGAATCGGGGCCGCCAAAATCCATATTTACCTCCCCAACGGCCCATTTGTAGGTTTACAGATGTCTGATATTGCACACTTTGTCTCCGTTAAATACCCTTAATACCCAGGAGTTAACCAACCAGGGGGGATTAAAAATAAATGTAACTTTTCTTTACACTCATTAATCTTAATCTAATAGTAAGAATGTAAGCCACATCACGTCAATTGCTGATTGATCAAAACCGGTCTTTTGACCCAAATTGCCTCCCATGCCATTAAACTAGGCCATTAAAACATCGCCATGCAGCAGCCGATTTATTTGGATTGCCACGCCACGACCCCGGTCGATCAGCGGGTAGCAGCAGCCATGGGGCCCTACCTGACCCAACAGTTTGGCAACCCAGCCAGTGTGAACCACTTTTATGGCTGGCAGGCTGAGGCAGCCGTGCAGCAAGGGAGAGCGGCGATCGCGGCAGCCATTCAGGCAACACCAGAGGAAATTGTTTTTACCAGTGGTGCGACAGAGGCCAATAATTTAGCGATTAAAGGAGTGGCCGAAGCTTACCTGGAGAAGGGCCGCCACATTGTTACGGTTGCAACAGAACACAAAGCGGTGCTTGATCCCTGTGCTTATCTGCAAACCCTGGGCTTTGAAGTCACCGTTTTGCCGGTGCAGCCCGATGGTTTGTTGTCGCTCAAACGCCTGGAATCCGCCCTGCGACCCGATACCATTCTGGTTTCAGTGATGGCGGCTAATAATGAAATTGGAGTCTTACAACCAATCGCCCAGATCGGTGCCCTCTGCCATGCCCATGGTGTTCTGTTTCACACCGATGCGGCTCAGGCGATCGGCAAAATCCCCCTGGATGTCAATGCCCAGTGCATCGATTTGATCTCCCTCACGGCACACAAGGTCTACGGCCCCAAGGGGATTGGCGCGCTCTATGTCCGGCGACGCAATCCCAGGGTGCAACTGGCGGCTCAACTGCATGGGGGGAGCCAGGAGCGGGGCCGACGTTCTGGCACCTTACCGACCCATCAAATTGTCGGGTTTGCCAGAGCAGTGGAATTGGCGGTAGCGGAGATGCCCCAGGAGTCGCAACGGCTCGCTCAACTGCGCGATCGGCTATGGCAACAGTTGCAACCCCTGAAAGGAGTTGTTCTCAACGGTCATCCCACCCAGCGGTTGCCTGGAAATCTAAATATCAGTGTGGAGGGGGTCGATGGTCAGGCCCTATTGTTGGGCTTGCGACCCCTGGTGGCAGTTTCTTCCGGGTCTGCCTGCACCTCCGCCCGCATTGAGCCATCCCATGTACTGGCCG
This sequence comes from Leptolyngbyaceae cyanobacterium, assembly GCA_046080785.1. GTDB lineage: Bacteria > Cyanobacteriota > Cyanobacteriia > Leptolyngbyales > Leptolyngbyaceae > JBJTUO01. The sequence continues at coordinate 4,690 of JBJTUO010000255.1, forward strand.
CTTTGGGCGTACCAGAGGCTCTGGCCTATGCCTCAATTCGGTTTGGGCTGGGGCGCATGACAACAGACGATGACATCGATCAGGTTGCTGCAGGAGCGATCGCCACAATCCAAGCGCTGCGGTAGACCCCTCACCTGAGAGCGCCCTTCCCGACTGAGAAGAGCGCCCTTAATTGGTAGAACACATATTTAACTAACCTGATTATCGATCCCTTAGCTCATGGCTGCATGGCTACGGTCATAGCTGGCAGCAGCAGATGCTTGAGGCTTGCCTTGAATGTGATTCCAGAAATGAGCAGACTCTGCGGGCATCCCGACTTCCGCAGCAGCCCGACTGAGCATGCACTGTTCGCGATTCTTAATCAGGTGGTGATGTCGCATCATTAATGCCCGGACTTGATCTTGAGTAGACATGATTGTTTCTCCTTAATTTAGACTTTATCTTTGTCTCTACAGACACTATAACAAGGAATTTCTGTATCTAAAACTACAAAAATAATTATTTAACAAAAATTTATACAATTCTCATCAATTTTTGACCCAGGATGGTCGCTCTGGGGGTGGTTGGCCAGTGCCAGTAAGACTGAATCAAAATTTTGTGTAAGCGGCCTAACCTGCATAATGCATGAGGAGGCCGCCCATCCCACGTTTCAGCGCCGCCAATTTAGTAACTGATTTGCAGCGTAACAGAAGCGTCTACCTCCTGTTCTCCACCCATAACTGGAGAAGGAGCAGCCTGTTTGAGTGTCATTGCATCCGCTGCCATCGGAAAAGGCCGGGGAGGCGGGGCAGACGCATGATTGACCTGGATGCTAACAATCCCTGTAGATTTTAAGCCCAGGCTATCTAAGACCGCATTTGCTTGCACCTGGGCATCCTGGGTAGCCTCTTTCAGGGCTGCATTGCGAGCAGCAGCGATCGCGTTATCTTCGGCAATGAAGCTGATGCCATCAATGCGGCTGGCACCGGCTTTGACGGCGTCATCGATAATTTGGCCTGCATCTTGAGTCGCGATTCGAAAGCTCACCATATTGCTGGCGCTGTAGCCCGTCAGGGTTTGGACGCCATTGTCATAGCGATAAGTAGGACTCAAGTTAATTCCTGTGGTTTCTAACTTATCAACCTGACGTTGCTTCAAGAGATTGACAACCGCATTAGAACGGCGGGCCACCTCTGCCTGTACCTCCTTAGCGACTTTACCCTGGGCTTCAACGCCGAGGCGGATTTGAGCTTTAGTGGTTTGCACTTGTTCGGTACCACGGCCCGTTACAGTTAAAGTACGCATGATCTGCTCCTGGGCTAAAGCGGGTTGGGTCAGGGTCAGCCCTAGCAAGCCCAGGCTGACGGTTGCAAGTTTAAGTTGATGCCAGATTTGAGTCGAGGGATGGACGATCTGTCGTGTCATGGTAAACCTCCTCACGGTAAAGAATTTTTCAAGGGGTATGATTTAAATGTGCCATCAATGGGCTGGAATGATGCCTCAGTTACATTTTCAGCAACACCGGCAATTTCCTTACTCTGCACGATGACGGTATCCATCTGACGAAAGCCAGTAGATTCATAGAGGCGCAGGGCACCGGAAGGGTTTTCTGAATCGACTCCCAGCAGGGCCGTTTCCACACCTGCCTGCTGTAAAGCCTGCAACCCAGATAGCAACATAGCCCGGCCCAATCCCAGCTTACGGAACCCACGACGGGTTCCCAGCACCCCGATCCATCCCTCGTTACGCCCAGAACGGAGGTTTTCTTGAGGGCAAATACCGCTACTACAGAAGGCGGCAAAGGTTCCATCGGGGGCGATCGCGACCAGATCTAGGTCAGCCCGGTAGTCAGAATCTGTTAGATCAAACTGGAACTGCTCCACTGTGATGGGATGGTGGTTCCAGTGGTCAATGAAGGTCTGGTTAAACATCTCCACCCAGGCCTGGGCATCTTCTCGCTGTACTATCCTGACTTGAAACCCAGGAGGTAATTGTGGTTGGGCAATCGGCTCTGCCAAGGGGCGAGTCATGTGATAAAAGTAGCGGACTGGTTGAAACCCATGGCGCTCTAAAAAAGTCAGCCGATTGTGGCGGCTGCTTTTCGTGCTTGTTTGGAGTCTGGCCAGTTGCTGATGGGTCTGGCTGACCGTTTTTATCCGTTGTTCAGCCCAGGCCATGATGTCATCGGCTAGGGGCGTATCCCGTAGGGCTGGATGCACTTTAAACCAGAGGTACCCGATACAGGTTTGAACAACCTCTGGAATTGAGACTTCCGCAAATCCTAGTAACTGACCGTCCTTACTCTCCCATAGGCTGAGGTCGAGGTCAGGATTAAGATCGGGATGGCTCAACCCTTGCCGCATCTCCTCAAGGGAAGTTCCGGCATCCAACTGATCGACGGCTTCACATAAATTCAGCAAATTGACGATCGCGGGTAAATCGGCTTCGCCTCGGTAGGCGCGACGGGTGGTTTTAGGTAGTAGCAGGTTAGACATTGGCAACTCCCTTGTCTCTGGGGGCTGATGGTTGGCGACAACGGCGATAGCCAGCTTTCGTCGTCAACCGCTTTTAGCTCTTGCAAAACAGATCTACAGGGAGCATGGGTTGCATTTCGGAAAAAGCATCCGTCTAATCGGCTCTCAATCATCCCTAACAATCATGGTCGTTGCTTGCCTTGAGCAGATATTTAAAAATTGTCTAAGCGTTGTTTGAAATTACGGATGGCAGCGCTGGTATTGCGATCGTAGGCAATTTGCAGACAGCGGGCGATCTCACTGGGCAAATCAATGTCAGGGAAATAGCGGCTCTGGGATTGCCCTTGGTAATCTACACCCTGCAACTGATAAATAAAGATCTGCTGATTTTTGAATAGCCAGACTTCCGGCACACGGTAGGGCAGATAATCCTGAACGTCGGAATAACTGGTGACATCAATTTCGAGCACCAAATCGGGCGGTGGATCTTGCTGCCAGTCGATGCGTGTTTTGCCAGAAACAGCTTGCCAGGTGTCAATGTAGAAACAATAATCTGGCTCAATCCCGCTTTCTTCGGGCAGGGTCATAGTCACAGGCGTAAATGCATCGTATTCCCGCCCATCGTGATCCAATAGGGCTTTAACCATGTCGGCCAGCAGGTTGGCATCTCGACCGTGGATGGGCAGGGGCGACATCAGCAAAACTTCTCCCTGGCGATATTTGAGCCGCGGAATTGACCCGTCTCCCCGTTGATCGCACAACTGCTGATACTCTTGCCAGGTGGCCGGCAACCGCACAACCGTACCGGGGGGTAATTGGGTTTTTTCTGAAGAAACGAGGGCAAACATGGTTTTAGCTTCCTTTCAGGGGGGCTGATTGTCATGATAATGGAGAATTTCTGGTCGTCCTTTTGCTCAAGCTCAACCGGAAGCATAGAGGTGCCTATGAGGGAGTCATCCAGATTCGTGTGACGGATCAGGAGAACGGACAACATCCCCCAGGGGATGATCCCATTCAGTAAGGGCAAGACTGATGTAAGGAGTAATTCACAAGATCACCGCCAAGTGCATGCGGATTTGGGTGTGGCCATCGACATTCATTATTAAAGATACCCAAAGGAAATCAAGGCGCAACCTGACTCAAGCTGTCTAGAATTGCTCTATTTCTTGAAGATTTTGAATCAAAGGAGCACAGCAATAGACCATGGCAGCGCGACTATCGACATGCAACTTGGCAAAAATTCGACGTAAGTGAGTGGATACAGTCCATTCACTGATATGTAACTTTTTGGCAACTTTCTTATTTGGTAAACCTTGAGCAACTAAGGTGGCAATTTGTAATTCCCTAGCTGTCAGTAAAGACGCAACATCTGTCGGGGCTTCTTCTGTGTGAGCTTGAATTTCAACAATGAAACAAGTTTGGTTTCCAAGAACAAAGCGGTCTATCGTTGAAAAGGCTGAAATATTAAGATGTTCAAGACAGGTGTTCAACGCTTCATTTATTTCATTCTCTTGTTGAGAAGGCTTAGTGGCAACGACAAAGTAACGAAGGTCTTTTATGGTAAACTCACTGACAACAGCGGGAAGGGTGTTTGAATTGATACATTCTGATACTTGATTTGAATTTTTTGTAACTATCATCGCACTTCCTCGAAAAAGTCTTTCAAAAAGAAGCAGGCATTAGATAACCGTGGTATTTAATTAAAGGCTTTTACAATGACGACGATCGCTAAAACAAGAACTTTGCTACTCATGAAAAGTTGATGATAACTAAAAGCCCCTAAATTATTAGAATAAAGGGTGATGACTATCTATAGTTCATTTCTTACATTTGTTTAAGTTAATTATCATTAATATCCTGGGCGTATGTTTTAAGACGGGAAGCCTTACGAGGAAACGACTCCAGCCCATAACAGTTTCAGCCATTCCTGGAGGTGAATTTTTCCCGCCTTAAGGTACAAGCCATATCCTGTTCACTTTCTAACAGTTTCATCCGTATTTTTTGACACCTTAGCCTATCTTGAAAGCCAGGTGAACCTCTGGTAAGCGAGAGCATCAGGGCGAATGGGTCGCTGGACTTTGCTTGACCTGCCCGCAAGCGGGCGATAGCCTTTGGCGGGGGGAAGTTGCCTCAGGCCAAACAGAACCGCCAGGTTTGCCTGGGCATCTCTGATGGGGTGTAATCGCACAGCCGGCCCTGTCAGCAGGGGGGTTACCCCAGGGCCATGGCCACTGACGGTGCTGTCGCCATGGACAACAACGCCAATGGTGGTGCGTCCCTGGCGCAGCGCAGGCCCAAAGCGGGTGTCGCTCTGCACGATCGCGACCAGATCACCAAAGCGCAGGCTGTCTAATCGATAGCGGCGACGCATCTCTGGATCGAATAGTTGAATATCGACATCTCCTCGCCAGACAGTGTTTTTGCCCAGGCCAGAGCCCATCAATGCAGCCGGAATCGTGTGGGTGACGGGGATCTGTAATCCTTCAGGGGTCTCCCGAATGCCCCAACGGTTGAGTAGGGCCGGAGAACAGTTGGTGACGGTAATGTCTGGATAACCCATCAGGCGCAACCCCAGACCATGACTGTAAATTTGGATGCGATCGCCAATCCGCAATCGCTGTAATACATCAGGCGGAAAATCGACCAGGACGTGATCGATGCCACCATGCTTACCTGTCACCAATCCCTGCTTGCCATTACAGGGACCACTGATGACCACGGCCCGATTACCAACACAGGCATAGGTGATCAGGGCCAGATTCGGCCCGCGTCGGCTGCCCACCACTTCCCGGTTGTTATTGTGCAGGGCAACACCGGGTTCGATATGGTCGCCCGCCAAGCCAACACAGCGATCGCCAATCCGGTGATTCAGCACGATGCCACCGGTAGCCGGGAGGATGCGCGGCACTCCATCATGCCCAATTCGGTAGGGGTTGGCGGCTCCGACGGGGTGGGCAATTTGCCCCATAACGGCAACCATGACCAGATCGGGCTGGTTGATCTGGAGGGTATTGCGGTAGTTAGATAATTGGGTTCTCATGGCCTAGAATTTAGACATCCTTTGTCGGAATTGTCCTATGGTTGCAACGCCTCTGGCTCCTCCAACTGAAGTGATCCACCTGTCGGGGATCAGCTGGCAGACCTATGAGACTTTACTCAAGGAGTTGAGCGATCGTCGTCTGCGGCTGACTTACAATCGTGGCACTTTAGAAATCATGGCTCCTTCTCCAGAACACGAATTGGGTAAAACGCTGATGGGTCGCTTTGTGGAAACCCTGGCGGAGGAATCAGAAATCCCGATTTATCCATTGGGGTCAACCACGTTCAAGCGTCCTGAATTGAGTGGCGCAGAACCGGATGAGTGCTTTTACATTCGCCGGATTGGGGCTGTGCAGGGGAAAAAACGACTGGATCTAACCCAAGACCCTGCCCCGGATCTGGTGGTAGAAATTGATGTAACAAGTAGTTCACAAAATCGCCTCCAGGTGTATGCGGATTTGGGCGTGGCAGAGGTTTAGGTCTATGATGGCGAATCTCTGGTCATCCAACAGTGGCAAAATGGCATGTATATCACCTCCCAAAGGAGTCAGTTACAATGAGGTTATGGGCTGGGTTCATGACATCCTATGACTTCGCTATTGCCAAAGTTACACAGCTTGCCTGCCAGTTTGCCGATCGAGGGAGCGGTTCGGATTGAATTGGAGGAAGGCATTCCCATTTTTCGAGCCTCCGGTGCGGTTCAGTCGCGTATCGAAGCGTTGCTGATAAAGCAACAGGAACTCCCTCTGAGCCAGGAAGAAGAGCAGGAGTTGGATCGCTATGAAGAAATGGATGACTATTTAAGTTTTGTGAATCGAACCCTTCGAAATCTCTCTTTTGCTCAAGCCCATCAGGAAGCATAGAGGTGCCTCGCAAGCAGTTTTCTGAAATCGTTCAAGAACAGGTTCGTCAGCGAGCAAATTATCTGTGCGAATATTGTCATGCCTCGGAACAATGGCAATATGTGCGGTTTACGGTTGATCATGTGATGCCTCTCTCTAGGGGTGGTGTTGATGGTCTGGAGAATTTGGCGTTAGCCTGTTTTCACTGCAATCGGAGAAAGTCTAACTATCTGACGGCTCTTGATCCTGAATCTGGAATTGAAGTCCCGTTGTTTAATCCCAGGGGTGGTTCCTGGTCTGATCATTTCATCTGGTCTGCTGATGGATTGTTATTGGTAGGTTTGACGGCTACGGGTCGGGCCACGATCGCAGGGTTATTACTGAATCGTGAGCGAGTCATCCAGATTCGTGTGGCTGATCAGGAGATCGGGCGACATCCGCCAGGGGATGATCCCATCCAGCAAGGGCAAGACTGATGTAACGAGTAGTTCACAAAATCACCTCCAGGTCTATGCCGATTTAGGCGTGGCCGAGCTTTGGGGCTATAAGGGGGAATCTCTGGTCATCCAACAATTGCAAAGTGGCATGTATATCACCTCCCAAATGAGTCAGTTTTTTCCAAGTATCCCGATTCCAGAGATTGCGGGTTTTTTACAACAAGTGGGGACGGAAGATTATTTGGCATTGGTGAAAGCATTTCGGGGTTGGGTGAGAAGCCAGATGGGGAAATAGGGGGCGATCGCTAATCTAGTACTCATAGCCCGTAATTCCTACGCATCCAAGCGACTACTTGTTCATAACTGTTGCAGCTATCAATCATCCGAAGCGCTCTGCTTTCGATGTTGTTCGCTTTTCTAGCGATTCCTTGCTCGTCAATATTTCGACGGGAACGCCCTCTTCTTCTCCGATGCGCCAATCCTCTAGCTGCTTGGACTGCTAAATTGCGTATTCCTTGTCGTTGCTGCACAGTCAAATCTCTGGACTTACGCTGTCCTCGTTTTCCAGCATCTAAGTCTTCCTCTAACGATTCTTCCAGTAAAGAAGCAAATTCATCTTCATAGCCTGCATCAAAAGCATCCATTGCTACTAATTCATCTAGAATTAAGCGATCGAGAGATTGCATGCCACACATTCCTCTTTAATAGAACTTCAGTCAAAAATTATGATATTTTCTAACTGATTTGCATCTAGAAACTGCTAAGGGATGGAATACCAGAAGCCTTGGGATCCCTGCCATAAATTCATCATGTCCATTGTCGATAATCCAACGGGATCCTCCAGTTCTTCATGCAGTTGGGAAAACGCCAGATCCTCATCCCATTGAGGGGTTGGGCTGATGGCAGCAGCAGCAGGCACCATCAGGTGCAAAACCACTAAATTCAGTCCCGACCAGAGCAGTTTGGATAAGCCCGCATGCACCAGCAGGTTGCGGAGATAGGTGCGCTCGGCTTCGGCGATCGCATC
>JBJTUO010000256.1:0-45706 GCA_046080785.1 Leptolyngbyaceae cyanobacterium
CGCTACGATGAGGCGGAACCGCTGTACCAACAGGCCCTGGCGCTGAGGCGGGAGCTATTGGGCGAGCGCCATCCCGCTGTTGCCGGCAGCCTCAACAATCTGGCTGCGCTTTACTACAATCAGGGGCGCTACGATGAGGCGGAGCCGCTGTACCAACAGGCCCTGGCGCTGAGGCGGGAGCTATTGGGCGAGCGCCATCCCGATGTCGCCACCAGTCTCAACAATCTGGCTGTGCTTTACGACAATCAGGGGCGCTACGACGCGGCGGAACCGCTGTACCAACAGGCCCTGGCGCTGCGGCGGGAGCTATTGGGCGAGCGCCATCCCGATGTCGCCACCAGCCTCAACAATCTGGCTGCGCTTTACGACAATCAGGGGCGCTACGAGGAGGCGGAACCGCTGTACCAACAGGCCCTGGCGCTGCATCGGGAGCTATTGGGTGAGCGCCATCCCGATGTCGCCAACAGCATCAACAATCTGGCCGGACTCTACAACGCTCAGGGGCGCTACGAGGAAGCAGAACCGCTTTATCGCGATGCCCTGCAACTGAGCCGGGAGCTATTGGGCGAGCGCCATCCCGCTGTCGCCACCAGCCTCAACAATCTGGCCGGACTCTACAAAGCTCAGGGGCGCTACGACGAAGCAGAACCGCTTTATCGCGATGCCCTGCAACTGAGACGGGAGCTATTGGGCGAGCGCCATCCCGCTGTCGCCCAAAGCCTCAACAATCTGGCCTACCTCTACAACGATCAGGGGCGCTACGAGGAAGCAGAACCGCTGTACCTTGAGGCCCTGGCTATTCTGGCCCAGGCTGTGGGAACCGATCACCCCAACTTCCAAACGGTCTTTGGCAACTTTTTCGCCTTCCTGCAGGGGGTTGTTGGGGCCAACCAAACCGATCAACTCTCCGATCATCCCCTGGTGCAAGCGCTGCTGCGCCAGATGTAGAAGGACAGGCTAGTAAGATGACCGGCTTCTCAATGAGTCACTGCCCCTGTCACTTCATTAGTCCAAAGTTTAGTGAGAAACCGTAGAATAGGAGATCCAAACTGATCCCTTATACTGATCCTTTATTAGGTTTGCTGCCTGCCTATGACTGCCACCCGTCGTTATCACATCACCACCTTTGGTTGTCAGATGAATAAAGCCGACTCTGAACGGATGGCCGGAATTTTGGAGCAGATGGGGTTTGAGTGGGCAGAGCTCCCCGATCAAGCCGATCTGATTCTCTACAACACCTGCACAATTCGAGATAACGCCGAGCAAAAGGTTTACTCCTATCTGGGACGGCAGGCCAAACGGAAGCAGGAACACCCCAATCTCACTCTGGTGGTGGCGGGTTGTGTGGCCCAACAGGAAGGGGAACAATTGCTCCGACGGGTTCCGGAACTGGATCTGGTGATGGGGCCCCAACATGCCAACCGGCTACAAGATTTGCTAGAGCAGGTATTTGACGGCAACCAAGTCGTCGCCACCGAGCCCGTCCACATCATGGAAGACATTACTCGCCCCCGACGGGATAGCACCATCACCGCCTGGGTCAATGTGATCTATGGCTGTAACGAGCGCTGCACCTATTGTGTGGTTCCGACTGTGCGGGGGGTAGAACAATCCCGCACTCCGGCAGCCATTCGGGCTGAGGTTGAAATGCTGGGGCAGCAGGGCTACAAAGAAATTACCCTCCTGGGTCAAAACATCGATGCCTATGGCCGCGATTTACCGGGCGTGACCGCCGATGGCCGCCATCACCATACCCTGACCGATCTGCTCTACGCAATCCACGACGTGCCGGGAATTGAGCGGATTCGTTTTGCCACCAGCCATCCCCGCTATTTTACAGAGCGGCTGATCCGGGCCTGTTACGAGTTGCCCAAACTATGTGAGCATTTCCACATTCCCTTTCAATCGGGGAATAACGACATGCTCAAGGCCATGGCGCGGGGCTACACCCATGAGCGGTATCGTAGAATCATTGATCAGATTCGCAGCTATATGCCGGATGCGGCCATCAGCGCCGATGCGATCGTCGGCTTCCCTGGAGAGACCGAGGCCCAATTTCAAGACACCCTAAAACTGGTGGATGACATTGGCTTTGACCAGCTCAATACGGCAGCCTACTCGCCCCGCCCTGGAACCCCAGCTGCCACCTGGGCCGATCAACTGCCCGATCAGGTCAAGGACGATCGCCTGCAACAGCTCAATCACTTGGTAGCCACTAAAGCCGCTGAGCGATCGCAGCGCTATCTGGGTCGCCAAGAAGAAGTATTGGTGGAAGATCAGAATCCCAAAGACCCAGGGCAGGTGATGGGGCGCACCCGCAGCAATCGCCTGACATTTTTTAATGGAGCGATTACCCAACTGCAAGGCCAATCCGTAATGGTTGAGATTACCGAGGCACGGGCCTTTAGTCTGACTGGAAAACCCCTCGCGATCCCTAGCGCCCATGCTAACTGAGTTTCTGCCCTTTACGATTGAAATTGACCCGACGGCGATCGCGGGCATGGCCTTGTGGTCTTTGGCCCTTTATTTGGGGTTGTTTCCCGTCAGTGAATGGATCGCACTACAACTGACCCGCTGGTTTAACTTTGCAGAGCAATCTCTCTACCCGTCAAAAGAAGAGTTTGAGCGTACCCGCAAAGGCCGAGAAGCGCAAAATGCCTTCTATGCTTCCCTGTTTAGCATTATTCCCTTTTTGTTGATGGGGGGGCTGTTGGGCTTTGGCATCGATCGCAGCCTGGGCCAGAGCTGGACAATTAGTTTGGGGGTAATCGCCTGTATGATCTGCGGCCTCTATGAGTTGGGCCGGCGGGATGGGCAACAGTCTGATTAAAACTTAGTTGGCTGTTGAGAGGGAGCAAACTGAGTTGGTGCGGGCTGGGGTGATTTGAAGGTGACAAAGGCCAGCGCCCAACCCAACAATAGACCGAGCCCGCCAAAGCGCACAATTTGCCAGAATGGTTTTTTCAAACTGTTCCAGGAAAGTAAACGGCTTTCTAAGTTGACTTCAAGCAGGTCTAAATTTTCTTGAATCTGGGTAAGCTCTGCTTTGAGTTGAGCCGTGGGCTGCTGTTGCAATTCTTGTTTGAGTTGGTTGACCCGTTGTTGCAAGTGAGCCTGTTGTTGCTGATCTTGCTGAATCTGGTGGTAGCGTTGCTTAATCGCCTGCAAAGATTGCTCCAGGTCAGCGATCGTCTGTTCAATGGCTTGCCCCTCTCCAGTACCACCGAGGCCGGAGGCACTGGAGGAGTTATGTTGCGATGGTGGCTGGTTCATGGCTGATTGACTGACCCAAAAAAATCTGATGTAGTGGTGTTGAACAACGCGAAACCCAACACCAGTAACGGCTGCGATGGGTTACGCGAACACTCTAGTGTAGCCTGACCGCAGGGCTATACTCATCCTACGGTAGAACCGAGGCTTTAAGAGTTTTGTCGGTCAACGAGAGCTAGAGTTCAATATTTTTTGAAGTACTCTCCAAAATTGAAGAAATAGGATTTTCTTAAGAAATCACCTGCACTTTTAGATTAAGTGCTAGTAGATTAAGTGCTAGCCTGTTTCTCTGCTGACGATTGGTTCAAGGGGTTTGAGAGCAGAGAGGTAAAGCATTTTGTCCGGAAGTAGCAGACCATCAAGACAGCACTTAGACCCTTTGGCAAAGTGGCTTGCCTTAGATTGGAATCGACCCGAGCGGTCGTACAATCCTGATGTTCGCGATTTTCTAGCTAGACTGCTAGATTACCCTAAAGATAGGGTGGTGACTGAGGATGCTGGTGGTGGTGGCTATCCAGACATTAAGTTGCTGACTCCTGAGAAAATAGCCTGGGTTGTGGGAGATCTGAAAAAAGATGATGCAGAACTTAATACACAGGCTGGACGACGTAGGCTATGGAACCAAAAACGTAAGTACATCGAGGGTCTAACCCGATACGTTTTGTTTTTGACAGCCCGTTATCTCTGGATCGTTTTACCTACAGGTGATGCTGTTGCAGGGTTTGAAGAGCCATGTAACTTATCTGGAATAACTTTTGAAGAATTAAAAGAAAAGCTTAAATTCATTTCCTATGAACAAGCAACACATGGTAATCAATGGGCAACTTTTATTGATGGGCAATTACCTTATGTTTACTTAAAGCTGGATGCACCAGAGACGTTAGACCGTTTGCGCCAAGATTTGCAAGCGAGCTTTACTGAACTTGGTGCAGCCGCAGAACAGGCGATCGCCGCACTCATCCAACAGTATGAAGAATTTAAACAACAGGAACAGGAAATTCGGCGCAATTTAGTAGATACAGGCGACACTCGGCGACGGGCATTGGTGCGGATCCGGTTTAAGTTTGACTTCCATCGACACTTATTTGAAGATCTGCTACCTCGATTTGAAGATCAGTATGGGCGAGATGTTAATGCAAAGGGTAGACAAGTTGAGGAACGAATTCGGGAATCGTTTGTTGCCGATTCCGTTGCGGTGCTGGTTGCCCGTGTGTTGTTTTTGCGATTGGTAGAAGATTTAAGACTGACGAAAAAACGGCGCTTATCGAATGGCGGTCCCCAAGACTGGGCAGCGTTTGTTGATCAGCTAACAGGGGATGCTAAGGCGTTAGTGCAACTGGTAGCAGAAGATGTCGGACGGTTATATCACGAACCCTTTGAGCGAAATTTATTTGACTGGATTTATGAAACGAATGGCGCATTAAATGAAGCGTTACAGCGTCTAATTCTTCGATTCAATGCTTACGACTTTTCTGGATTGTCGGAAGAAATTCTGGGAGATATTTATCAAACTTTCCTACCTCCTGCTAAACGGAAACGGCTAGGAGAGTTTTACACCCCACCGTCGATTGTGGATTGGCTGTTAGAACAAACTGTATTTCAACACGGTGAAGGCACGTTACTTGATCCCTCCTGTGGCAGTGGTTCGTTTTTAGTGCGATATGTTCATCGTTGTTTGGAAGATGCCAAAACGAGAGGGCTTGATCCAGATACCGTTTTACAGGAACTTCAGTCTGCTGTGTGGGGATTTGACCTCAACCCATTTGCGGCATTTATCAGTCACTTTCAGCTTATATGGGCGTTGGTACGCTTTAAACCCTCAACGAACCCAGTGGATATTCCCAAAATTCATATCTATAACTTAAATAGTTTGCTGCGAGAATCCGATCTAGTTCCGTTACTAGGAGCGAGCTTTCTAGCTCCAGGTTCCGCAGAGCGGGATAGTCAACAATGGAAATATATTGTGGGCAACCCCCCCTACATTCGTGCTGAACGGGTGAAATATAACGATGAGATGCGCGGATTGTGGCAGCAGGTTTGGGGGCAGAATGCGGATACAGGTCTAGTATTTCTCTATCGTGCCTTGACGGAATCTCTGGAACCTGGTGGCTGGTTGGGCATGGTGGTCAGTGGTGGTTATGCCAACTCGGAAGCAGCAGCAAAAGTCTGGAAGTTGCTCTACCCGGGACGAGAAGCGGCATTACGCAAAATTGTGTGGCTGGAGTTTACCGATAAGCCTGTCTGGGATGTTGCACGAGTCCCCTTGATTTTAGTGATTGAGCGGGTGCCAGCCCAGGAAAATGATGAAATTGAGCTTTATGTCCCCTCTAAATGGTCAAGTGATGAACCACCTGTAAAAGTTAATTACAAAGATTTTTTTGATGCCAAAGTTAGCCCCAGAGTTACGGACATCGATCCCAGTAATCCACGGGAGGGGTTGTGGGGAGATTATTTGTTACCCCTGTTGCATCCTGAAGATGTACCCATTTTGAAGAAGTTATATCCCAATGGGAATGGTAGCAACGTTGTTGAGTTGAAGGAAGCGGTTACCCGACAATTGAGTCGTAATAATCGTCCCTTTTGGTTTACCTACGGAATTCAACGGGGCGGAACAGAAGTTACAGAAGAATCCACTAGTACGAATTCTGTTCAAGTTGTTGCGGGACGTAGTATATCAGTCGGTTGGTCAGGAGAACCAGTTGGCTGGGTTGACTTAAATACGGTTCGAGAAAGACCATACGGCAAACTCAGTTTATGGGCAGATCAAACCCATGAAAAGTTTCTTGTAGTTGCTAAATTTACTCTCGCTCCAACTATCTCAATCGTGTCAAGTCGTAATGAACCACCATTCGCAGCAGTAGATACAGTCATAGTTGCTTTACCTAAGCCGAATGGAACTTCAATAGAAGCAGTTTCAGCGTATCTGAATAGTAAGCTTTCTCGTTTCTACTGGGCTGTAAGATTACGAGCAGGGGTATTAGAAGGATCTTCTCGCGCAACTTTCTATCCACGTACCCTTGAAGCGTTGCCGTGGGTCAGAACTCTAGATTCCAGTGTTGAGCAACAGTTAGTAGAAGGGTATAACGAACTTGCCCGACTTGCTGCGATCGCTAAAAATAACCCAGATGAATGGCTCTTATCGGAAGTGGAAACCCGCATTGAAACGAGTCGTTATAAATTGAGCGATCGCAACTTAGGACTCAACTTTGCCAACTGGAGTACCGAAGATGTTTATGTGGAAGAACTCACATTAGACGGTAACTGTATTCAAGCTGGATTATTTTCGCTGGAGCTAGTAGATACCGATGTCGCTGAATTGGTCTATAAACTTCTGACCCTGAATGCTGATGAAGAAACAACGATTTCTAGAGCCATTATTCAGAAATTACTAATTCCTCAAAATTATGCTGATTTGATGCAAGATTATCGGCAACGTTCGACTGGTTTCCAACAGGTTGAGTCTGACTTCTTTGCTGTACTAAATCGGATTGATGATACGGTTTATGCAATGTTCGGACTGACAGACGACGAGAAAACTCACATTGAGAATCGCCTTGCCAGTTTTCCGCTCAATAGGCTTCAACCTCGTTACCCCTGGCAAACTGTGAAACCCAGACCCATCAAAGCCTATACGAGCGATCGCTTCGCATGATGTGCTAAACAAATGAGACATCGTGTGAGACATCGTGGAACATAGTAGATTAGGAATAGTTTTGTTCATGTCGTGCATGATTCCTTTTTTTCCTTAAACTGCCATGTCTAATCCGATTGTTTCTCCCCCGACTCAAGATTTGCAACGATTCACCACCCTAGAGCTGGCTCAGGCCCTACTAGAGCAACTGACTGTCAATGATGGTAGTTGGCATCAACTGAAAGCAAATCGAACGATTCGGGCCTCTGAGCAGGCAGCGGCGGCGTTGGTGTTTTTACTCAAAGACCAACCCCAGGAAGCCTTACCCCGTTTACAACAGGCCGTCGGCTGGCTCGATCGCTCCATTTCTGCGCCCCCCTGCCCGACCCATGGTAAGTAGAGACGACCTGGTTTATGGGCCAACCATCCTGGCTCTTGACTTTGATGGGGTTATCTGTGACGGCCTGCGAGAATACTTTCAAACCGCATGGCGGGCTTACTGTTTGATCTGGCAGTCAGACCCCCAGCAAATTCCCCCTGGTCTGGCAGCAGCGTTTTACCGGCTACGGCCCGTCGTCGAGACTGGCTGGGAAATGCCGTTGTTACTCCATGCCCTGCGAAGAGGCATTGCAGCAGACGATATTTTGCAGGAATGGGCAACAATTGCCGATCACCTGATCACCTCAGAAAAGATACAACCAGCAGCAATTGGCACTGTTGTGGATGAAGTCCGCGATCGCTGGATTGCCGCTGATCTAGAGGGCTGGCTGGCTGAACATCGATTTTATCCGGGGATGATTGCTCAATTGCGAGACTGGGTAGCCAACGCTACCACAGGGCTGGTCATTATCAGCGCCAAGGAAGGGCGGTTTATCCGGCAACTGTTGGAGCAACAACAGGTGTTTTTACCAGAACACCAGATTATCGGCAAAGAGGCAAAGCGGCCCAAACACCAGATCCTACGAGAATTGATGGCTGAATACATTGAAACCGCATCTTTCTGGTTTGTGGAAGACCGCCTGAAAACCTTGTTGTCTGTGAAAGAGCAGTTGGATTTAAATGCCGTTGGCCTGTATCTGGCAGATTGGGGCTATAACCTTGAACGGGAGCGTCAACTGGCTAATCAGGACGATCGCATTGATTTATTGAGCCTCGATCAATTTTCTCAGCCCTTTACAACCTGGAAGCGGGCAAACAATTAGATGGCTATGACTACTGATTCAAATAGTTGACCAAAGCTTGTAAACCCAGACGATAACTTTCAGCGCCAAAACCACTAATCTGCCCGATCGCCACTGGCGCAATGTAGGAGTGATGACGAAAGTCTTCCCGTCGATAGATATTACTGAGATGCACCTCAACCGTGGGCAGACCGACCGCAGCGATCGCATCTCGAATCGCTACGCTGGTATGAGTATAGGCACCAGCATTAATTAAAACACCTTGATGAACAGCCATCGCCCCATGGATGGCATCAATCAAAATGCCCTCGTGATTAGATTGAATACACTCAAGCCTGACATTCAAGCGCTCAGCCTCAGCACGGAGGAGTGCATCAATATCATAAAGAGTGACCGAACCATAAATCTGTGGCTCACGCTGGCCCAACAGATTTATATTTGGGCCGTTTAGCACCAAAATACTGAGCAAAGGGATTGACTCAATTAGCAATAAATTAAAAACAAGCGCTTAACAACGGGGTCGGTCATTGACAGGAATCGGAATTGCTTCACCCTCTGGCTCAGCCTCTGAACCCACCAGTGCCTCAATCAACCGACGAAACCATTCTGTAAGCTTGTCCAACAATTCGCCAAGGTAATCCATTGATCCAATAACTCCTTTTGTGAAGTTTGGCTATCAACTCTCCACAAGAGACAAATTATCTCATCGAGGTTAATAGTGAATCGCTACGTTGTAAAGATTGTATCGAAACAATCCGATTAAGTAAAAGGTTTAATCAAGTTAAGTAAGCGATTCGTAACATTTCATTTATCTTAACAACTGGCTGAGAATTATGCAATTTCAATAAAGTCAGGGGAGTAGCAATTTGCGCCGCAGCAGATCCAGGGCGCTACAGGCGCTCAAGTGGCGGATCCAGTCGCGTTGACGCGCTGCACCGAAGTGATGCGCCACACTGGAAACACCATGTGGGCCAGCGATTCCGATGTAGACTAACCCAACAGGTTTAGCTTCTGTCCCCCCCTCTGGGCCAGCAATCCCTGTAATACTCAAGCCCCAGGTGGTACCCAGGCAGGTTTTTACCCCCACAGCCATTTGCTCTGCCACGGTGGCGCTAACGGCACCCTCTTGCGACAGGTCATCCGGGTTAACGGCCAACAAGCCAGTCTTAACCCCATTGTCGTAGGAGATGATGCCGCCTAAAAAATAAGTAGAGCTACCCGGTACGGCTGTAATCATGGCTCCTAACCCGCCCCCCGTGCAAGACTCAGCCACCGCCAGGGTGGCCTGCTGCGATCGCAGGCGATCGCCGACGACAGATGCCAGGGTATCCCCATCTGTCCCAAAGCAGTCTTTGCCAGTCATCTCGCGAATTTGCTGCTCCACGGGTGCCATCAACCGTTGAGCCTCTGCTGCTGCTGCGGCCAGGGCGGTAATTCGCAATTTCACCTCACCCAGATTTGCATAGGGGGCTACCGTCGGATTACTGAGTTCAAGCAACGGTGCCACCCTTTCTGCCAGGGTTGACTCGGCAATGCCCCAAAACTTAAGGGTACGGCTGTAAATTGTATGCTCTATCCAACCTTGCCCTTGTAGATAGGGCACTGCCACATCTCGCCACATCTGCTGCATTTCTGCCGGAACACCGGGAAACGTCAGAATTGTCAGATTGGGACGCGGTTGCCAGATAATGCCAGGGGCACTGCCAGTAGCATTGGTCAGAATTGCTGCTCCAGCAGGTAAGAGGGCCTGTTTGCGGTTGCTGGGGCTCATCTGCCGCCCCCGTTGGGCAAACTTGCGGGCAATATCGTCCAATATTGCTGCATGCTCCACTAAGGGCACATTAAAACAATCAGCTAAGGTGGCATGGGTCAGGTCATCGGGAGTGGGGCCTAAGCCACCGGTAAACACCAGCAGGTTGGCCCGATCGCTGGCGATTTGCACCGCTTGCTGAATCCGACTTGGATTATCGCCCACCACCGTCTGGTAGTAGTGGGCGATCCCTAACTGGGCAAATTCCCGAGCTAGAAATTGGGCATTGGTGTTGAGAATGTCACCAAGTAAAAGCTCTGTACCGACTGAGAGGATTTCTGCAATCAGGGGCATGATCAATTGAATAGGGTTTCTAGGTCATTGTTTGCCTAACCTACATCAGGTTTGCACTTCCCAGCAATGGTGGCAAAGGTTTCATGGGTTAAATTACCCCGACCATCTGCCACCCTTTTTGAACCGCCTGTTGCTCTAAACTGTTCTGGCCAAACAACTCTCCTGCCGCTGAGATCGTTTCTTGAGCGGCATCGGCAAAGTCTGATGACTGTTGCAGTCGTCGCGTCAGCGACACATACCAGATGCGCCCTGCCTTTTCCCAGGCATAGCCACCAATCTCTGTTGCCGCAATATAAAACGCATGGTTAGCAATGCCAGAGTTGAGGTGAACGCCACCGTTATCTTCAGGGCCGGTAAACAGGTCTTGCATGTGGGCTGGTTGGGGGTCTTTACCCAGCACCGGGTCATCGTAGGCAGTGCCTGGGGCTTTCAGCGATCGCACAGCGACACCTTGAACTTTGGGCTTAAATAACCCCGCCCCAACTAGCCAATCGGCTTGATCAGCGGTTTGATTTAGCGATCGTTGTTTGACTAGTGAGCCAAACACATCGGCAAAGGATTCATTTAAGGCACCAGACTGATTGCTATATTCCAGAGCTGCTGTATAAGAGATGATGCCATGGGTTAGCTCATGGGCAATGATGTCCAGACATTTAGTAAATCGCTGAAACAGTTGGCCATCGCCCTCTCCGTAAACCATCTGACTGCCATTCCAGAAGGCATTTTCATAGTTCTGGCCATAGCGGATGGTGGAATCTAATCGCAGCCCGCGATTATCGATGGAATTGCGCTGGTAAACCTCTGAAAAGAAATCATAGGTTTTGCCCGATCCTTCAAAGGCATCGTCTACGGCCTCATCCCCAGTGGGTGGGTCACTTTCACTCCGCACCAAATCCCCTGGTAGGTTGGTGCCTCCCTTGGCGTCAAAAATAGTACGCCGTTTGGTTCCCGTTGGAGCCATAAACGCGATACCACCAACTACTTCCCGTCGCCCTCGAAACTGGGCGGATAGCTGCAGGGCTTGCAGGGCAGATTGCCGTTGTTGCTCATCCCCATTCACCGCCACCTTCTCCAGCATATAGGGGGGCAAGGCGCAGAGAATTGAGCAGACATGGGGGCCAGGAATTTGGCAGGTAGCGGTAGAAGTAGGTGCCATAGGACATATAAAGAATAATGGTGTTGTAACCATATACCCTTCTCAGGCAAAGAATTTCTGAGTGCAGCAATTGTTTGTAACAAAAAAATCTTTTAACTGGGTATCCGCTTAAAGCGGGACAAATTAAGAGACATCAGGGAAGTGGCAATTTACTGGGGGTGTCTCATCGGATCCCCATTCGTATTATGCTGGATAAGCCATCGGGGATTAATCTAGGCCATGAATTCATTGATATGCCAGTAGCACCCATAAGCTTTCTCAGATTTAAGGTTCATGTTTAAGGTTCATGGCTCCTTACGACAGCGGTGAAGCGATCGTTTCTTATGATCGTTTCTTATGACTGATGAGTTGCGTAACCGCTCCGGTACCTGATCTGCCCCTTGTTTTACCCGCCCACCCAGACATTATCTATCCAGGAGGTTTTATGTCATGACGATCAACACTGCTGGCTTTCCCATTGATTTGAGTGCCTATCAGCCGATCGCCTTAAACCCCGCCAATCCTACATTGACGGCAGAACAGGAGTCCGCGTTGCGGGCCAATATTCAACTGTGCCGGGATGCGATCGTCTTCTTTACGGCAACGGGGGCAGCCAGGGGGGTAGGCGGTCATACGGGCGGGCCCTACGATACCGTGCCAGAAGTGATGATTCTAGACGCCTTCTTTCGCGGTGCCCCTGACCAATTTGTGCCCATCTTTTTTGACGAAGCAGGGCATCGGGTCGCGACCCAATATTTAATGGCGGTGCTGCACGGCGATCTGCCGGCGGCCCAATTGCTGCAATACCGGGCGGCGGGTTCTAAGCTACCGGGCCACCCAGAGCTGGGGCTGACCCCTGGGGTAAAATTTAGCTCTGGTCGCCTGGGGCATGTCTGGCCCTACGTGAACGGGGTGGCGATGGCCAGCCCAGGCAAAGTGGTCGCCTGTTTGGGTTCCGATGGTTCTCAACAGGAGGGGAACGATGCGGAAGCAGCCCGGCTGGCGGTGGCCCAACACCTGAACGTCAAGCTCATTCTGGATGATAACGATGTGACGATCGCGGGCCATCCCTCAAAATATTTACCTGGATTTGACCTGGCTCGCACCCTTGAAGGGCAAGGGCTGCGGGTATTGGTAGGGGATGGGGAAGACCTGCCTGGCTTGTATGCCCATCTGTGTGAAGCATTCACCACCCCTGGGCCGGTAGCTGTGATTAATAAGCGCCCCATGTGCCCCGGCATCGCAGGGCTAGAAGGCTCAAACCATGGCCATGATGTGATTTCTGTAAAACTGGCGCTGCAATACCTGGACGATCGGGGGCATAGGGCGGCAGTCGAGTATCTCAAGGGGATCCAGGCACCCAAGCAGACCTATACCTTCCTGGGGGTGAGCGACAAGTGGGGGTCTAACCGCAATGTGTTTGGGGAAGCGGTGGTCGCCTTGCTCAATCGCATGGGTGAAGCAGAACGGAAAAGCAGTGTACGGGTGATTGACAGCGACCTGGAAGGCTCTTGCGGCCTCAAGCAAATCCACGATGCCTATCCTGAAGTGTTTATCCCATCGGGGATTATGGAGCGGGGTAACTTTTCAGCGGCGGCGGGCTTTGGCATGGAGCAAGGCAAACAGGGGATTTTTGGCACCTTCAGCGCCTTTTTGGAGATGTGTATCTCTGAAATTACGATGGCCCGCCTCAACTATTCCAACGTCCTCTGTCACTTCTCCCACTCTGGGATTGACGATATGGCAGACAACACCTGCCACTTTGGCATCAACAACATGTTTGCCGACAACGGGCTCGATGACGGCTACGCCACCCGCCTCTACTTCCCTGCCGATGCCAACCAGATGCGGGCCTGTGTGGAAGCAGTGTTTCCCCAACCGGGTTTGCGGTTTATTTTCTCCACCCGATCGAAGACGCCCTTGATCCTGGATGGCAATGGCAATGAGCTGTTTGGCAGTGGCTATAGTTTTACTCCCGGTAAAGATGAAGTAATTCGAGCAGGCTCAGCTGGTTATATCGTTAGCTTTGGTGACGCCCTCTACCGCGCTCTGGATGCGGTGGAACGGCTCAAGCAAGAAGGTATTGATGTGGGGCTGATCAATAAGCCCACCCTCAATGTGGTAGACGAGGCAACGATCGCCACCATTGGCAAATCACCCTTTGTGCTGGTGGTGGAAGCCTTTAACCGCAAGACAGGGCTGGGTAGCCGGTTTGGCTCCTGGTTGCTGGAGCGGGGCCTCACCCCCAGGTATGCCTACCTGGGCACCCACGAAGAGGGCTGTGGCGGCCTGTGGGAGCAATACCCCCATCAGGGCATTGACCCAACGGGCATCATGGCAAAGGTCAAGCAACTAGTGGGTTAAGAAGCGTAACGATCTCCTATAAGTAGCGGTTTATTCGGGCAGGGCGATCGCCTCCCCCGTAGCTGGATCAAATAAATGAAGCTTATCCGGCGAAAAGGAGAGCCACAGTTGTTCGCCCAATTGCACAACCCGATCCGGATCAATGCGAGCCTGCAGGGTGGTGCCAGTATCCCGATCAAGATGGGCCACAATGTAGGTTTCACTTCCCAGAGCTTCCACCAGATCAACTTGAACGGCCAAATTTTTAGGTGCGGCAGCTCCTAGGCTCAAATGTTCTGGTCGAATGCCCAGGGTTAACACCTTGCCATCGTAGGGGTATAGCAGGGGTGCCCAAACTTCTGGCAACGTCATGCGAAAGTCGCCGTGGGTAATCAGTAGGGGGGCTTTTACCTGAACCGGTAAAAAGTTCATCGGTGGTGAACCAATAAACTCCGCCACAAACCGATTGGCTGGCCGGTTGTAAAGCGCTAGAGGGGCTGCAATCTGCTGAATCTGCCCCCCACTCATGACCGCAATCCGATCGCCCATGGTCATTGCCTCTGTCTGATCATGGGTAACGTAGATAGTGGTTGTACCCAGTCGCCGCTGTAGTTTCACAATTTGGGAACGAGTTTCTGCCCGCAGCTTGGCATCCAGGTTAGAAAGGGGTTCATCCATCAAAAAAACTTGTGGATTACGGGCCATGGCTCGCCCCAACGCTACCCGTTGCTTTTGCCCACCAGAGAGTTGTTTGGGCTGACGGCCCAGCAGGGTTTGAATTTGTAAGGTTCTGGCCACTTCCTGCACCCGTTGTTCAATCTGCCGTTCCCGTTCTGATTGATAGCGCAGCCCCAGGGGCAGCGATCAAGTCGTCGTGATTAACCAGTTTTCTGCCCAAAGCGGCAAGGCGGATCCATTCTTAGTTTCCAAGTCATCCTCTCGGGCCGTGCGACGCAGACCAAAAGCCAGGTTTTCATACACCGTCATGTGGGGGTAGAGGGCATAGTTCTGAAACACCATGGCAATGTCCCGGTCTTTGGGGGGAAGTGCATTGACCAGAGCATCACCGACCCAAATATTTCCCGCTGTTAAGTCTTCCAGCCCTGCAATCAGACGCAGTAAAGTGCTTTTGCCACACCCGGAGGGGCCAACCAGCACCATAAACTCGCCATCGTTGACCGTCAGGTTAATTGACCGCAGAACTGCAACCCCGTGAGTCGTTGCCTCTCGAGTGCGTTTTGCCCCAGCCCGTTTCCCCCGGTAAAAGCTTTTATAGACGTTTTCCAGTACAACCTGAGTCACGGCTTCTCACTTATATTGTCAATTGACTAGCTTATACCACGATGGCAACTGCCATTGAAACAGGAAATCCCCCACCGAAAAGATGAGGGATTTCACTCAAGTTGTCGGCTAAGTGAGTCGGAGCTAACCGAATTTACCAGCCGTAGAGGCGATCAAGAACGCAGCGTAGGTCACAATATAGCCCACCGTAAAGTGAGCGAGACCCACAACACGAGCTTGAACAATGGAAAGAGCAACAGGCTTATCTTTCCAGCGAATCAGATTCGCTAGAGGAGTGCGCTCATGGGCCCAAACCAGGGTCTCGATCAACTCTTGCCAGTAACCCCGCCAGGAGATCAGGAACATGAATCCCGTTGCCCAGACCAGGTGTCCAAATAGGAACATCCATGCCCATACAGCCAGGTTATTCATGCCGTAGGGGTTGTAACCGTTGATTAGAGGAGCAGAGTACTGCCACAGATAATCACGGAGCCAGCCCATCAGGTAAGTGGAGCTTTCGTTGAACTGAGCCACATTGCCTGACCAGATCGCCAGGTGTTTCCAGTGCCAATAGAAGGTAACCCAGCCAAGGGTGTTCAGCATCCAGAACATCGCCAGGTAGAAAGCGTCCCACGCAGAAATGTCGCAGGTACCGCCACGGCCTGGGCCGTCGCAAGGGAAGCTGTAACCAAAGTCCTTCTTGTCTGGCATCAACTTAGAACCCCGAGCATCCAGAGCACCCTTCACCAAGATCAGGGTCGTGGTATGCAGACCCAAAGCGATCGCATGGTGAACCAGGAAGTCTCCAGGCCCAATGGTCAAAAAGAGGGAGTTGGTGCCGGAGTTAATGGCATCCAACCAACCGGGCAACCAAACGTTACTGTAGTTGGGGAATGCAGTGTAAGCAACACTATCCGGATTCGACAACAAGGTATCGAAGCCATAGATCAACTTACCGTGAGCCGCTTGAATCCATTGAGCAAAAACTGGCTCAATCAGGATTTGCTTTTCAGGTGTGCCGAAGGCAACCACCACGTCGTTGTGGACATACAAACCCAGGGTATGGAAGCCAAGGAAGAGGGAAACCCAACTCAGATGAGAAATGATGGCTTCTTTATGTTCTAGCATCCGAGCCAGAACATTATTCTTATTAGCTTCAGGGTCGTAATCCCGGATGAAGAAAATTGCTCCATGGGCAAAGGCACCCACCATCAAGAAGCCAGCAATGTACTGGTGATGGGTATAGAGGGCAGCCTGGGTGGTAAAGTCCTTCGCCAAGAAAGCGTAGGGTGGCAGCGAATACATATGCTGAGCCACCAGGGATGTCACCACACCGAGGGAAGCCAGAGCCAGGCCCAATTGGAAATGCAAGGAGTTATTGATGGTGTCATACAGACCCACATGACCTGCACCCAGCTTGCCACCAAAGGGAGTTCCCGATGGAGGATTGTGGGCTGCCAGAATCTCACGAATACTGTGGCCAATGCCCCAGTTGGTTCTATACATATGACCCGCAACAATGAAGATCACTGCGATCGCCAAATGGTGATGGGCAATGTCAGTCAACCAGAGAGATTCTGTCTGGGGATGGAAACCACCTAGGAAGGTCAGAATTGCCGTTCCAGAACCTTCGGCAGTGCCAAAGATATGGTTAGCAGTATCTGGAGCTTCCGCATATACGCCCCAGTTTCCGGTAAAGAAGGGCAGCAGCCCAGCGGGGTGAGGCATGGTAGAGAGGAAGTTATCCCAACCAACATGCTGGCCCCGAGATTCTGGAATCGCTACGTGTACCAAGTGACCTGTCCAGGCCAAGGAGCTCACCCCAAACAAACCAGCCAAGTGGTGGTTCAGCCGAGATTCTGCATTCTTAAACCAGGAGAGGCTAGGGCGAAACTTGGGTTGCAAGTGTAACCATCCAGCGAACAGGAAGACTGCCGATAGGATCAGTAAAAAGATGGAACCTGAATAGAGGTCGCCATTGGTGCGCATTCCGATGGTGTACCACCAGTGATAGACACCGGAGTAAGAAATATCCACCGGGTAGGAAGCACCTGCCTGGGTATAAGCCTCAATAGCAGGCTGACCAAATTGAGGATCCCAAATCGCATGGGCGATGGGACGGACATTGAGCGGATCTTTAATCCACTGTTCAAAATTGCCTTGCCAAGCTACGTGGAACAGGTGACCAGACGCCCAAAGAAAGATGATGGCGATATGACCAAAATGGGAAGCGAAAATCTTTTGATAAAGATTCTCCTCGGTCATGCCGTCATGACTTTCAAAGTCATGGGCGGTGGCAATCCCGTACCAGATCCGACGAGTTGTTGGATCTTGAGCGAGATCCTGGCTAAATGATGGAAATTTAGTTGCCATAAGTTTCTTTCGTTCTCCTCGCGCTTTAGCCAAGTGCAAGTGTACGAGCCAGGAAGAATGCCCAGGTGGTAGCAATCCCTCCTAAGAGGTAGTGAGCTACCCCAACAGCTCGACCCTGAATAATGCTCAGTGCACGGGGCTGAATTGCCGGGGCTACCTTGAGCTTATTATGTGCCCACACAATCGATTCGATCAACTCTTGCCAATAACCACGGCCACTGAACAGGAACATCAGGCTGAATGCCCAAACAAAGTGAGCACCCAAGAACAGCAGACCGTAGGCAGACAGGGCAGAACCGTAGGAATTGATCACCTGGGTTGCCTGTGCCCATAGGAAATCACGCAACCAACCATTGATGGTGATGGCACTTTGAGCAAAGTTGCCGCCTGTGATGTGAGCGACTGAACCATCTGGATTGACGGTACCCCAGACATCTGATTGCATCTTCCAACTGAAGTGGAAAATTACAATAGAGAGGGAGTTATACATCCAGAACAGCCCCAGGAATACGTGATCCCAACCAGATACCTGGCAAGTACCACCCCGACCAGGGCCATCGCAGGGGAAACGGAAGCCAAGGTTCGCCTTATCTGGGATGAGACGAGAACTGCGGGCAAACAGAACCCCTTTTAACAGAATCAAAACTGTGACATGGATGGTGAACGCATGGATATGGTGCACCAGGAAGTCAGCCGTACCCAGAGTGATGGGCATCATAGCGACTTTGTTACCCACAGCCACCAGATCGCCCCCAAACGCAATACTGGCAGAGCCTAAGGCATTAGGAGCCGTATTTCCAGGTGCGAGGGTATGCAGGTGTTGAACCCATTGAGCAAAGACTGGCTGCAACTGAATGCCAGTGTCAGAAAACATATCCTGAGGACGACCAAACGCCCGCATGGTGTCGTTATGAATGTATAAACCAAAGCTATGGAAGCCCAGGAAAATACAAACCCAGTTCAAATGGGAGATCACAGCGTCACGGTGACGGATCATCCGGTCTAGAACATTGTTATAGTTCACAGCCGGATCATAGTCACGCACCATGAAGATAGCGCCGTGTGCTGCCCCACCCACAATTAGGAACCCACCAATCCACATGTGATGGGTAAAGATTGAGAGCTGGGTCGCGTAGTCTACCGCCAGATAGGGATAGGGCGGCATGGCATACATATGCTGCGCAACAATGATACTCAGAGAGCCCATCATTGCCAGGTTAATGGCCAGTTGAGCATGCCAGGAAGTGGTTAGCACTTCATACAGCCCCTTATGACCTTCACCAGTAAACGGCCCTTTGTGAGCTTCCAGAATTTCCTTCATACTGTGACCGATGCCCCAGTTCGTGCGGTACATGTGGCCCGCAATGATGAACAGAACAGCGAGTGCCAGATGGTGGTGAGCCGTATCGGATAGCCAGAGGCTTCCTGTGAGCGGATTCAAGCCACCCTTAAAGGTAAGGAAGTCTGAATAGGCTGCCCAGTTGAGCGTAAAGAACGGGGTTAACCCCTTTGCAAAACTGGGATAAATATCAGCAATTAAGCTGGAGTTAAGAATCCATTCATGGGGCAGAGGGATTTTATCTACGGTGTCGATCAACCGACCGCCAACCGTTAACGGCTTCCCTGCATCAATCGCATCCAGACAGGCATTAATTGGCAGAGAAACATGAATCTGCTGACCAGCGTAGCCCAAGCAGCCAAGACCCAGCAAACCGGCCAGGTGATGGTTCATCATGGATTCCACGTTTTGGAACCATTCCAGCTTGGGAGCGCGCTTGTGATAGTGAAACCAGCCAGCAAATAGCATGAGGCCAGCCATTACAAGGGCACCAATCGCCGTACAGT
Organism: Leptolyngbyaceae cyanobacterium; assembly: GCA_046080785.1. Classification (GTDB taxonomy): domain Bacteria; phylum Cyanobacteriota; class Cyanobacteriia; order Leptolyngbyales; family Leptolyngbyaceae; genus JBJTUO01. The sequence goes on from JBJTUO010000256.1 coordinate 19,164, forward strand.
ACAGCTCAAATGAATTTGTAATGCCGTTGGCACGCCACATATAAAACAATCCAGAGGTAATCTGAATTCCGTGGAAGCCTCCGCCAACATCTGCATTCAAAATTTCTTGGCCAAAGATCGGCCAAACAACTTGAGCACTGGGCTTGACCCCCGTGGGGTTTGCCAGCCAGGCTTCATAGTTTGAAAACTTAGCGCCATGAAAATACATGCCGCTTAGCCAGATAAAAATAACTGCCAAGTGACCAAAGTGGGCGCTAAAAATCTTGCGGGATACGTCTTCTAAGTCACTTGTATGGCTATCAAAGTCGTGAGCGTTTGCATGAAGGTTCCAAATCCAGGTGGTGGTTTTGGGGCCTCTCGCGAGAGTGCGGTCAAAATGTCCCGGCTCACTCCACTTCTGAAACGAAGTAGGCACCGGATCATTATCGACAGCAACCTTCACTTTTGCTTCCCGCTCCCGTGGGGTAGTTGTCATTGAGACTCTCCTCTCTCTAGACACGGAACGAGGGATCGCCCTTACCAGACTCACCAACTTTCTCAAAGCCCCCTGACGGCCATAAGCCTGTGATCGTTGCACCGATGGAAATTAAGGCATAAGTCCTGAATTTAAGGTGCTGAGATCACACAGACAGCTTTGGGGTTGAAATCACCGTCATCAATTCAGAGTTGAAGCCGATAGACCTGACTGCCGAACCAATAAACGACTTAGTCTGATAAGGATTCTCATCGTGACATTATAGGCCTTAGGGCTAATCCACTCAGTCACAGTTAACAATAATTAAAAACCCTGAATCCTCTATGGGGTCTGGCTTGTGTTTTAGGGTCGGGGCACCAAAGTCAAGGGTCAACAAGATTGAATTTACAAAACTAAACTATTTGTATTTTCAAATGATCCAGATGCATTTTGTCTCTGGCACGGCAATCTGGCATGTAATCGCTACATTTGCTAGGAGATTCCGCTATAGTTCCTTAGGAACCGTTTGGGCGAGAACTCCTGAGGAGAAAGTTTGTGCTGGGAATGAACTGCTGGCAAAAAATTACTAAGGCATTGGTGGTTAGTTTACTGACTGGGCTGATTCTGCTAGCCCCAGTTTATGAAAAGGGTGCACTGGCAGCATTTGGCAAATTGGGATTACCCAGTGTTAAACCAGCAGGTAAGTTAGCTGGCAGACTTTCGGAAACTTCTCCGCCAGAGGTAATTCAAGAATTGCGGCAGGTTCTAGAGGATAACCAACCTCAGGTTAAAATTCTCAGCCCGAAACCAGATGAAGTATTGGATGACACAACCGTATCCGTCCGGCTGCGGGTGAACGACTTGCCGATTTTTAAAGATAAGCAGTTAGGGCTGGGCCCCCACCTGTATCTGTTTTTAGATGATCGCCCCTATCAAGCCGTCTACGACATCCAGCAACCCTTTGTCCTAGAAAATTTAAATCCCGGCACCCATACTTTGCGGGTCTTTGCCTCCCGTCCCTGGCATGAGAGCTTTAAAAATGAGGGGGCCTACTCTCAGACGACCTTCCATGTCTTTACTAAAACTCAAAGCAATCGCCCCAACCCCGACCTGCCCTTAGTCACCTACAGTCGTCCCGCAGGTAGCTATGGAGCAGAGCCAATCATGTTAGATTTTTACCTGACTAACGCTCCCCTCCATCTGGTCGCCCAGGAAAATCATGAAGATGACATCGCTGACTGGCGTATTCGGGTTACTGTCAATGGAGACAGCTTCATTGTCGATCGCTGGCAACCCATTTACCTAAAGGGGTTCAAACCGGGTAAAAACTGGGTACAGGTTGAGTATTTAGACGAAAAAGGCAACCCAGTTGAAAACTTATTTAACAATACAGCCCGACTGATCACGTTAGAACCAGGTGGGAACGATACCCTGTCTCGGCTGATCCGGGGTGAATTGACCGCCGCTCAGGCCCGTGGCATTGTGGATCCTAAGGCTGTGTCCGCGGTTGTGAAGCAGCCACAACCAGCAGCGCCCTCCCCAGTTATCCCGCCAGAATCTACTCCGGAGCAGCAGTTAGAGCCCCTGCCTCCAGGTAAACAGCCACCCGTTGTTGAGCCAAAACCAGAACCTGTGCTCTCGCCAGTTGCCAAACCTCCCCTGCCGCCAGAATCAGCTCAAAAGCCAGTTCCAATCAAGCAACCGGCTGCGGCAGCACCAAAATCTGCGTTGCCAGTGGCACCCCCCAAACCTACTCCTACACCTGCAGGCGTTAAGCAACCGGCTGCGGCTGCGTCAAAATCCATGCCGCCAGCGGCACCCCCTAAACTTACTCCTACACCTGAGAGTGCTGTTGAGCCTATTGTCAAGCTCACCACTCCTGTTAAACCTCGAATCTCCGCCGCTCAGGGCTGGTTTGACAAAATTCGAGAGCGGCTTGACAGCAGGAAGCCCGTCACAAAACCGACACCCCCCGCCCAATCCATTACTTCACCAGGGGGTGAGCGTTCTAACTTAGAGACCCCGCTCCCGCCAACTGTTGCTCCAACTGCTCCAGGGATAGAGTCGCCAAAGCAATCTACCCCTGGGGGCAACCCACCCCTGGTGCAAGAAAACCCAGTTAAAACCGGAATCACAACCGGATCTTCTTGAGTAGTTTTCTTGTACTATAATAAAATGAAATTTCCTTTAGGTTGCCTTGGTTATGCCCCCTAAATCATCGCTCAGACTTGGGAAGGAAGTTGATTTTTGCAGGGTTTTCATCCCTCACATCTACTGCGACGGTCTCTAGTCTGGAAGTAAGGCCATGATTTGGTCTACAAAAGCCTGATGATCCACCACAGGTTTTGAAATATAGCCGTCTGCTCCACTTTCTTGCAGGTATTTCTCCCGATCGCCCTGCATGGCATGAGCAGTTACCAACACGATCGGAAGGTTGGCAGTACTGGGGTTGCTCTTTAACATTTGGGTAATTTTAATGCCATCCACTGCCCGCCCCTGATGGAGGCTACGAGAGAGAGACACATCCATCAAAATAATATCTGCCTGTCGGTTTTGAGCGATCTCCATGACTTCATCTACATTTTCGGTATGTTTAACCTCCAGTCCGCCTCGTTTGGTCAGTATTTTAGAAAAAACCCTTGCGTTGATTGGATCGTCTTCCACAATCAAAACGGTTTTCATAGCGTGTTCCTTGCAACGAGACAGTTTTTGTTGAAACGAGATGGGCTACCACCAAAAGGCAAGACAAGCCGGAATGCAGTTCTTTTTTTATCCTCTTGTCCCGCTTTAAGCAGATACCCACAAAATGGAGAAAAATGTGCCAAAACAATCGGGGATTGTCACTATGCTAATGAGCAGCGGGCCTAAAATACACAAAATCTTTTGGGAAATCTGAATTGAGGAAGAAAACTCATGGCTAAACAACTGAATATGCTCTCGTCGGGTCAGGTGATCCCTACCGCCCTGCACACTGAGATGCAACAGTCTTACCTGGAATATGCCATGAGTGTGATCGTGGGGCGGGCCCTACCCGATGTACGGGATGGCCTCAAGCCTGTGCATCGTCGCATTCTCTATGCCATGCATGAGTTAGGGCTAACCCCCGATCGGCCCTATCGGAAATGTGCCCGTGTCGTGGGAGATGTGCTGGGTAAATACCACCCCCACGGTGATCAGGCCGTTTATGACGCTCTGGTTCGCATGGTGCAAGATTTTTCCAGTCGTTATCCCCTACTGGCAGGTCATGGCAACTTCGGTTCGGTAGACGACGATCCGCCTGCCGCTATGCGGTATACGGAGACCCGCCTGGCAGCGATCGGCAATGAATCTCTGCTCAGGGAAATTGGGGAAGCCACCGTTGATTTCATCGGTAACTTTGACAATTCTCAACAAGAGCCGACTGTGCTACCTGCTCGTCTGCCCATGCTCTTGCTGAATGGCAGTTCTGGCATCGCAGTGGGCATGGCGACCAATATTCCCCCCCACAACCTGGGGGAGGTGGTGGATGGGCTAATCGCCCTGATTGATCAGCCCAACCTGTCAGATGAGCGGCTTCTGGAATTGATTCCAGGGCCAGACTTTCCCACCGGGGGCGAAATTCTCGGCAGTGATGGCATTCGAGAAGCTTACACCACAGGCAGGGGGAGCATTCCGGTAAGGGGCGTGGCTCAGTTAGAAGAAATTCAAGCGGGGCGAGGTCGCCATCGCCGCACCGCGATCGTGGTTACAGAATTGCCCTACCAGGTGAATAAAGCGGCCTGGATTGAAAAAGTAGCAGAGTTGGTCTGTCAGAACAAAATTGACGGCATTTCTGATATTCGGGACGAGAGCGATCGGGATGGCATTCGGGTCGTGATCGAGCTGCGGCGCGATATTAACCCGCAAAAAATTTTCCACCAGCTTTATCGCCAAACTGCGCTCCAGAGTAACTTTGGCGTGATCATGCTGGCGTTAGACAACAGCCAGCCCCGCCAGATGCCCCTGCGGGAACTGCTGCAACAATTTCTCAATTTTCGAGAAGCAACCCTTGCTCGCCTCTATCGCCATGAACTAACCCAGGCCGAGACTCGGCTGCATACCCTAGAAGGCTTACTCCGCGCCCTCAGTCATCTGGATGAAATCATCGATATTCTGCGCAATGCTCCGGATGGGGCTGCGGCAAAAGCCCAATTCCAGGAGCGATTTGAGTTTAGTGATGGTCAGTCCAATGCCATTCTGGCCATGCCGCTGCGCCGCCTGACAGGGATGGAACGGCAAAACTTGGAAACTGAGTATGGAGACCTAACTACCCGCAGACAAGAATTGCAGCGGTTGCTGGACGATCGGCGAGAATTGTTGAAAGCCCTGAAAAAAGAATTACGTACGCTCAAGAAAGAATTTGGCGATCAACGCCGCACCCGGATTGTATCAGCTATTGCTGCCCCCACCCCTACCAAACCGGCAGCCGAGTCTGAATCTGGAGCGGATCATGCAAACCTGGTTGAGCCATCCCTGTTTGACCCGGTAGAAGCAGCCCAGGACACCATTCTAGAAATCAGTCAGCGCGGTTATGTGCGTCGGATTTCGCCGAAATCCTTCCAGCGGCAAAATCGGAATCGTAATGGGGACAAGGCTGCACTGGAGTTTGAAGACAGTGACGATCCGGTGGAGCAAACCCTGTTTACCCAAACCGATCGCACCCTTGTCGTCATCATGCGGAATGGTAAAGCTTATGGGGTGAAGGTGGGAGCGATTGGTCAGGTCAGCGGACGGACAAAGGGGGCACCCTTGGTGACGCTGTTGCCCCCTACTGCCCAGAGTGATCCAGAAGGCGTCATGAGTTGCTTTTTACTGCCCGATCAGCTGACGGATACTTGCATCTTGATGCTGACAGAGCAGGGGCGGGTGAAACGAGTACCCCTCTCCGATTTCACTGAGTTAACCGGTCGGGGCTTAACCCTGATTAAGTTTAAGGAAGACGACCAACTCATTCAAATTGAACTGGTGCAGCCGGGCCAACAATTGGTGCTGGCAACCGCCAGTGGCCGGATGTTGCGCCTGGAAATTAACGACGAAAGCTTGCCCATGCAAAGCCGAGCTTCCCAAGGACAACGGGGGATGCGCCTGCGCCAGCAAGATGTACTGCTCGGTTGTGTAGCCCTCTCCATCGATGAGTCCCTCTTACTTGTAACAGCAAAAGGCTACGTTAAGCAGCTCCCTGTGACTAACCTGCGCCTCTCTGCGCCTGGAGAATTAGGCATGCAGGGGATGCATTTTGCCAGCAAGGAAGACTTTTTAGCGGGGATGGCGATCGCAGAGCCAGCGGCAGAAGTGGCTGTCATCACCTCTGAAAATCGTATGACCCGACTGGCGATTGACTCAGTCCCAGTCCAACCAAAGGATGGCCGCGGCGATCGCTTGCTGCCCCTAAACCCAAACGAGACTGTAGAAACAGTAGCGTTACTCTTTTCCAATGCTTCCTCCTCTGACCCATGAGAAGATTTGGGCATGACTAAGTTCTAGGGATAAAAAAATGCTGGATGCTTGAAACCTTGCTACATTTCGTCGCTTCTTCACTGGAAGTTCAAAGAGTTTCTCCGGAGTTGGATCTGCTAGAGCCGTAAAAATTATCTAGGAATGATTTCCATGTCTCTGCTATTAAACCTCATTAATTAAAACCAGATTTATTATGGCTAACCCTGCATTCCAATCACCATCCGTCAGTATGCCAGGAGGCAAAGCAATCGCTCGCATTGTGGCCGTTGCCTGTCTGGCTGGTTTTGTAATAGATATGCTGATTTTAGGATCCCCCCTGGGGCTGAATGCTCAGTGGCGAGTCGGCTTCTTACAACAAGTGAGTGATCGCAGCATCGTGTTGTTGTTTGGCGCTGCCCTGCTAATTTATAGCAGCTTAGAATTTCGTAAATTGCGCCGGCAGCTAGGTCTGGCCTCTCTGATTCTAGGAGTTGTGTTTTTACTCTCTTCTGTCTTGGTGATTCGCGATAGCCTGTCCCTCAATGACCGGGCTGCTCAACAGATCGACACTCAAGTCGCTGAAGTGCAAAAACGAATTGAAACTGCTAAAGCTGATGCCAGTAAGGCACCGCAGATCAAACCAGAACAATTGCAACAGGCTGCGCAAGAAATTCAGGCACGCTCCATGATGGCAAAGGAGGGAGCAAAGCAGAACTTCCTAAAAACCGCTATGGTTACTGTGGGTAATTTGTTAGTAAGCGGTCTGGCCTTAATTGGGCTGGGGCGGTACAGCATGCGAGCGCAAAAGGCCCAACCCTGGTAGTTTTCCCTACAGTGAAACAGGTGACTACGACAACGGGAATACTAACTCTGAGTTTGAACAGTAAGGATAACTTCTAAGGAATCTACTATGAAGAAACGTGCACTGATTACGGGTATTACCGGGCAAGATGGTTCTTATTTGAGTGAATTTTTACTCGAACAAGGCTATGAAGTCCATGGTATTATTCGCCGCACCTCGACTTTTAACACCGATCGCATTGACCATCTCTATGGAGATGCCCATGACCCCGATACTCGCCTGTTTTTACATTATGGCGATTTAACTGACGGTACGACCCTGCGCCGGATTCTAGAACAGGTGCAACCCATCGAAATCTACAATTTGGGGTCCCAATCCCATGTGCGAGTCAGCTTTGACTCGCCGGAATACACTGTCGATTCAGTCGGGCTGGGAACACTACGGTTATTAGAAGCCGTGCGGGATTATCAGCAGCGAACTGGCATTCAGGTTCGATTTTACCAGGCTGGCTCTTCCGAAATGTATGGGCTGGTGCAGGAAGTACCTCAAAAAGAAACCACTCCATTTTATCCCCGTAGCCCCTATGCCTGCGCTAAAGTCTATGCCCACTGGCAAACGGTAAACTACCGGGAGTCTTACAATCTATTTGCCTGCAATGGCATCTTGTTTAACCACGAATCTCCCCGGCGCGGTGAAACTTTTGTCACCCGCAAAATTACTCGGGCTGTGGCCCGCATTGTGGCCGGTCAGCAAAAGAAGATTTACATGGGCAATCTCGATGCCAAACGGGATTGGGGCTACGCCAAAGACTATGTGCGAGCCATGTGGTTAATGCTACAGCAGGAGGCCCCCGATGATTACGTTGTGGCAACCGGGGAAACTTACTCTGTCCGAGAGTTCCTGGACTTGGCCTTTGGCTACGTTAACCTGGATTGGCAAGCCTATATAGAATTTGACGAACGTTATTTGCGGCCTGCGGAAGTGGAATTGTTGATTGGAGATTCTAGCAAGGCCAAGGCCAAGCTAGGCTGGGCACCTTCCGTTACTTTTGAAGAACTGGTGCATCTCATGGTAGAAGCTGATCTAAAAGCGTTAGGCCTGGTGCCCCTCAATGGGAAGGTGAGCCCAGCGGCGAAAGAAATGGCGACGGTGCGGGCATTTGTATAAAGAAGGACACTGAAACATGGCTCAAATTGATCTGGCTGGCAAACGAATCTTGGTCGCAGGTGGGGCTGGCTTTTTAGGCAAACAGGTCATTCAGCAATTGGTGGCGGCGGGGGCTGAGCCCCAAAAGATTACGATTCCCCGCTCACGGGATTGCGACCTGCGCGTGATGGAAGCCTGTCGGCGAGCGGTAGATCAACAGGATATTGTGATTCACCTAGCGGCCCATGTGGGGGGCATTGGTCTGAATCAGGAGAAGCCAGGAGAGTTGTTTTATGACAACTTGATGATGGGGGCACAGCTAATTCATGCTGCCCATGAAGCAGGTGTACAGAAGTTTGTCTGTGTAGGGACGATCTGCGCTTATCCAAAATTCACTCCAGTGCCATTCAAGGAAGATGACCTGTGGGAGGGGTATCCGGAAGAGACTAATGCACCCTATGGAGTTGCCAAGAAAGCCTTACTCGTACAATTGCAAGCCTATCGCCAGCAGTATGAGTTTGATGGTATCTATCTATTACCTGTCAATTTATACGGGCCAGAAGATAACTTTGATCCGCGCAGTTCCCATGTCATTCCAGCCTTGATTCGCAAGGTGCATGAAGCCCAGCAGCGGGGAGATCAACAAATCCCAGTTTGGGGAGATGGCAGCCCGACACGGGAATTTCTTTATTCAGAAGATGCGGCCCGTGGCATCGTAATGGCAACCCAGTTTTATGACCAGCCAGACCCGGTGAACTTAGGGACAGGAGAAGAAATCACGATTAAAGACTTGATTACCCTGATCTGTGAGTTGATGCAGTTTGAGGGGGAGATTATTTGGCAGACCGATAAGCCCAATGGGCAACCCCGCCGCTGCCTCGATACTGAACGGGCGCAGCAAACCTTTGGGTTTACAGCCCAGGTTGGCTTCCGCCAGGGGCTGATGCAGACGATCGACTGGTACCGACGGCAGCCATCCTGAGCGTTAAATAGAAATCCTTGGTTGTAGCAGTGGAGTGGGTATAGCCCACTCCATTTTTTTGTTGATCGGCATTGTGAAGCGGTGAATTGGGCTGCCAGGATTGGGGACGGCAATCCCTATTTAAAGCGTTGTAAAGACCGACCCTAGAAAGTCAAGACTGATCCGTAGAATAAAAGCATCACTCACTCAACCGTAGAGGATGGAGGCATGATCGTTTGCTAAACAGCAGCCTCTTTTACGCGCGCTCTTCACCTACCATGTGCTTATGCAACCCACAAATCCCAACCAATTTACCGAGAAAGCCTGGGAAGCGATCGTCCGTACGCCTGACATTGCCAAGCAGGCCCAGCAACAACAAATTGAAACTGAGCACCTGATGAAAGCCCTGTTGGAACAGGAAGGGCTAACCGCCAGTGTATTCAACAAGCTCGGTATCAATGTGCAGCAGGTGCGTGATCGCACCGATGAATTCATGCAGAAACAACCCAAGGTTTCTGGCGGCGGCAGCAATATTTACCTGGGCCGCAGCATGGATACTTTGATGGATCGGGCGGAGAACTATCGCAAGCAGTACGGCGATGACTTTATCTCCGTTGAACACATGCTCCTGGGCTTCGCTAAAGACGATCGCTTTGGCCGAGCCTTGTTGAATGAATTTAGGCTAGATGAAAACCGACTGAAGCAGGCAATTGACCAGATTCGAGGGAGTCAGAAAGTGACGGATCAAAACCCGGAAGGCAAATATGCATCGCTAGAAAAATATGGCCGCGACTTGACCCAAATGGCGCGCGAGGGCAAGCTCGACCCAGTGATCGGGCGGGATGACGAGATTCGCCGCACGATCCAGATCCTGTCTCGGCGCACCAAGAATAACCCCGTTTTAATCGGGGAACCAGGGGTGGGTAAAACCGCGATCGCCGAAGGGTTAGCCCAACGCATTATCAAAGGCGATGTTCCAGAGTCTTTGAAGGATCGCAAATTGATCGCCCTGGATATGGGAGCCCTGATTGCCGGAGCTAAATACCGGGGAGAATTTGAGGAGCGGTTGAAGGCCGTCCTCAAAGAAGTGACTGACTCCCAGGGCAATATCATCCTGTTTATCGACGAGATCCACACGGTCGTCGGGGCGGGTGCGACCCAGGGCGCGATGGATGCAGGTAACCTACTGAAACCCATGCTAGCTCGCGGTGAGCTGCGCTGTATTGGAGCCACCACCCTGGATGAGTATCGCAAGTACATCGAGAAGGATGCAGCTCTGGAGCGGCGCTTCCAGCAGGTCTACGTGGATCAGCCCGATGTGGAAGACACGATCTCAATTCTGCGGGGGCTGCGAGAACGCTACGAAGTGCACCACGGGGTCAAGATCTCCGACAGTGCCCTGGTCGCGGCAGCAACCCTATCGAATCGTTACATTAGCGATCGCTTCCTGCCAGACAAGGCGATTGACTTGGTGGATGAGGCGGCGGCCAAACTAAAAATGGAGATCACCTCCAAACCAGAAGAACTGGACGAAGTGGATCGGAAGATTTTGCAATTAGAGATGGAAAAGCTCTCTTTACAAAAGGAAACTGACCCCGCCTCCCGCGACCGACTGGAACGGCTGGAGAAAGAACTGGGAGACTTGAAAGAGGAACAAAGTACCTTTAATGCCCAGTGGCAGGCAGAAAAGGATGTGATCGTTCAGATTCAAAACTTGAAGGAAGAGATTGAACGGGTCAATGTTGAGATTCAACAGGCCGAGCGCGACTATGACCTAAACCGGGCGGCGGAACTGAAGTATGGCAAACTAACAGACCTCAATCGTCAACTGCAAGCGGCAGAAAACCGCCTCTCCAATACTCAAAGCTCTGGTAAGTCTCTGTTGCGGGAAGAGGTGACCGAATCTGATATTGCAGAAATCATCTCCAAATGGACTGGTATCCCTGTGAGTAAACTGGTGGAATCGGAGAAGCAAAAGCTGCTGCACCTGGAAGACGAACTGCACAGGCGGGTGATCGGGCAGGATGAGGCGGTCACCGCCGTAGCCGATGCAATTCAACGCTCCCGTGCTGGTCTGGCCGATCCGAATCGACCGATCGCCAGTTTCATTTTCCTGGGGCCTACGGGGGTCGGTAAGACAGAACTGGCTAAGGCGTTGGCTGCTTACCTATTTGACTCGGAAGAAGCCATGGTGCGGATTGACATGTCGGAATACATGGAAAAACACGCGGTTTCTCGACTGATTGGGGCACCTCCCGGCTACATTGGCTACGACGAGGGGGGGCAATTGACCGAAGCAATCCGCAGGCGGCCCTATGCGGTGGTGCTGTTTGACGAAATCGAAAAAGCCCACCCTGATGTGTTTAACGTCATGCTGCAAATTCTGGATGATGGTCGGGTCACCGACTCCCAGGGGCGCACGGTAGATTTTAAAAACACCATCATCATCATGACCAGTAACATCGGCTCCCAATACATTCTGGATGTAGCGGGGGATGAAAACCGGTATCAAGAGATGCGCGGTCGGGTAATCGAGGCGATGCGGGCTCAGTTTCGGCCAGAGTTTCTCAATCGGGTCGATGAATTTATCATCTTCCACGGTCTGCAAAAACAACAACTGCGCGAGATTGTGCGGCTACAGTCTCACCGTCTATCTCAACGGTTGGCAGAGCGCAAGATTACCCTTAAGCTCTCCGACGCGGCGATCGACTTTCTGGTGGAGGTGGGCTACGACCCAGTCTACGGTGCCCGCCCGCTGAAGCGAGCCATTCAGAAAGAACTAGAAACCGCGATCGCTAAAGAGATCCTGCGGGGCAGCGTCAGCGACGGCGACACCATCTTTGTGGATGTAGAAAATGAACGGCTGGTGTTTAAACGTCTGCCCTCAGAGTTGCTGATGACGCAGTAAAGTTAAGGACCCACTCCCACCGCTAAAGGAGTGGGTTTTACCTTCAGTTCTGTAAAATGTAAAGCGTTGTTAAAAACAGAGATGCGCCTGCGTGTTAACCAACCTGAAGCCAGCCTATCTTGAAGCGTATTGGGACGATTGCTTTGATCTGGAAACCCATTTACAGCATTTTTTAGACCTTGATCGGGCTACGCTACACCAGCAACTCCAAACCCGTCGCCATCTGGCCAACGAGATGGGGCAGCACTTTGATTGGGCCATGGTCTCTGATTTTTACCGTGACCAGGTGGGCTCTGCCTACCTGTTTGAGTTGGCGGCCTGGCACCTGGAGAGCCGAGACTATATCGGTGATACCCTCCGATTAATTGCTGACCATGCCCAGGGTCGAGTGCTTGACTTTGGTTGCGGCATTGGGACCCACGCGATCGGGGCGGCCTATTGTCCTACGGTTGAGCAGGTGGTCTGTGTTGACCTCAACCCAGTCAACCTGGAATTTGTCAGATACCGTGCTACTCAGTTAGGCCTGGTTGACAAAATGGTTTATACAGATAGCCTGCAAGACCCCAGTCAGTTTGACACAATCCTCTGTTTTGATGTGGTTGAGCATTTACCTGACCCCCAGGCTCAGCTATTGCGCTTCCATCGCAGCTTAAGTCCGACTGGCAAAATTATTCTTAACTGGTATTTTTTCAAGGGCTTCCAGCAAGAGTACCCCTTCCACCTGGATGACCCCGAACTGATTTCAGCTTTTTTTCAAACCCTACAGACTCATTTTCTCGAAGTTTTCCACCCCTATTTGATTACGACTCGCTGCTACCGTAAGCTGATTGGCTGAAGCCAGATCATCAGGAGAATGAATAATTGTATGAACCTTAAACGTCGGAATTTTCTGAAATTCAGTGCCCTGTTAGCGGGAACAAGCCTCGTTGAAGCTTGTCGCAGTCCCCAATCAACTTCTCGACCTCAAGCAGATCTGGAGCCAGTCAAGCTGGGGCTGGGCTGGAAGGCGGAGGCCGAGTTTGGCGGGTTTTACCAGGCTGCAGCAACGGGCATTTATCGCAGTCATGGCCTCGACGTCACGATCGACACCATGCCCCCCCAGACAAACATGACGCAACTGCTGATGGGAGGGGTGATTGATTTTACAAGCGGCAATGCCGTTGATACGCTCAAAGCAGTTCAGCAAGGGGTTCCCAAAGTCACTTTGGCGTCTACCTTCCAAAAAGAAATTCAAATTCTTTTAGCCCATCCCGGCGTTGGCAATGATACGTTTCCTCAACTCAAAGGAAAACCAATGTTTATCAGTGCCTCCGCCAATAATACCTATTGGCCTGTCCTGAAGGCAAAGTATGGCTTGACCGATGACCAAAAACGTCCTTACAACTTTAATATCAGTGCATTTTTAGCGAACAAAGATTCGGTTCAGCAAGGCATTTTAACCTCAGAGCCTTACCTGATTGAAAAGCAAAGCGGCTTCAAGCCCGTGATTTTATTATTGTCAGAGGCTGGCTATAACCCCTACACGTTTACCCTCGATACCACCCAAGAGCGCCTCAAGGCTCAACCTGATCTGGTGCAACGATTTGTAGATGCTTCGATTAAGGGATGGTACAGTTACCTGGAAAACCCCGCGCCGGGAAATGCTGCGATTAAACAAGCGAACCCTGAAATGACCGATGACCTGATTGCCTACAGTCTGACTAAGCTCAAGGAATACAACATTATTACTGGCGGAGACGCAGCCAAATTAGGAATTGGTGCCATGACGGACGCCCGATGGGAAACCCTGTTTAAGGATCTGAGTCAGTTGGGGGTGGTCGATCCTAAGTTGGACTACAAGCAAGCCTATCGCTTAGATTTTATTAATAAAGGCGTAAATTACTACACTATGGTAAACCGTTGATGACCTGGCAACGTTTGATTACATTGAATCAGGGCAACAAAGTTTTTGAAAATGGAGTAGTTGCCCTGCAAGGCCTGAACCTACAGGTCAGTCAATCTGAGTTTGTGAGTCTGGTGGGGCCGTCAGGGTGTGGCAAAAGTACGCTGTTGCGTATTGTTGCAGGGTTGATTTCCCTGAGCTCTGGCTCCCTTGTCTGGGGCGAGTCAGGCTACCAACCTGAAATTGCCTTCGTCTTTCAGGAGCCAGCTCTACTGCCATGGATGACCGTAAAAGATAATATTCTGCTGCCACTCAAGTTAGCCGGTATCCCCCATCAAAAAGCTCAGACGGCTGTTAGTGATGCGCTGCAACTGGTGGGATTAGAAAGCTTTAAACAAGCCTATCCCCGGCAACTTTCTGGTGGCATGAAAATGCGGGCCTCTATTGCCAGGGCGCTGGTAACCTCCCCTCATATCCTATTGATGGATGAACCTTTTGGTGCGTTAGACGACATTACTCGCACCAAGCTGAACGATGATTTGCTAACCCTATGGAGCCAGCAACGCTGGACCGTTTTATTTGTGACTCATAATATCTATGAAGCGGTCTATCTGTCTGATCGGGTGGTTGTAATGGCAGCCCGTCCCGGTCGAGTCGTTGCTGAGATTGCCATTGATGAGCCCGCCCCCCGTACCCAAGCTTTTCGCACCTCCCCAGCCTACGGTCATTATTGTCGTCAGGTATCGAAGGCCTTGTCGGCAGCCATGGCAGGGGTAGGCGGCAATCAGTAGCATAAAATAGTATTGAAGTCTGAAGGGTGGGAGGCTGCTATGACTGCACCCAGACTTGCGAAAACAACGGTTGAGTTCATTGATTCCTATTGTGAGGGCTATCAAGACTTATTTCCAGAAGTCAGAAGCTTTGAAAGCTTCAAAAACTTACATCTGGGGGTCATAAGTAGCTGGACGCTACTGAATACACCCCCTGTAGTCCCCCTTGGTTCTAGCGCAGCGGCGCGTAAGCGCGGGGACGGCGACAGCCGGAGATTGTACCAGGTAATTTTTCATGACCAGGTACTTATCCGATATTAATTACGAAAATTTACTGGCGATTGCAAAAGTTGCCGAGCTAGAAAACCCCCAACCCTGGGATCATTTTTTAATGAACTCACCCTGGGCTGTCATGGATGGAATTATTTTCAATTCGTTATGCCTTCTGAGCCATATTTAGCAGAATTTTTAGCCTTCCCTCTCTAATGGAACCAGTGCCGACATTCTTGCCAGTCGCTCAGAGCTACTAAATATAGGTGCCCTGTACAGACCAAATTTTTGTTGAAGGAGGAGCCAGAAAAAAGGCAAATCTTCAAGCAAGTACCGCTTCCACAAACGTTTAGGCTCACAACAGAGACGAAAGAGCCATTCAATTCCTAATCGACTCATCCATTTTGGAGCACGCTTTATTCTTCCAGACTCGAAATCAATAGTCGCTCCGATCGCCAGATAAATTTTGACATGCGGGAGCTGATCCCTATACTTCTGAATCCACTTTTCTTGCTTAGGAGCACCAACGCCAACGGCTAAAACCGTTGCCCTCGATCGATTAATCAGTTCAACAATCTGCGAACACTCTAGCTCATTTTTCTCAAATCCAAATGAAGGGGAGAGTGACTCTACAATAATATCCCGACCAACTCGACGATTAATGTTAATTTGTGCCTGCCGTGCTACGCCGAGGTTTCCTCCAAGCAAGAAAACAGTAACATCTTGATTTGCTCTATGATAGTTGCAAAAAATCGGAAAAAAATCTGATCCAGATATCTTTTCCTTCAAAGGGGTTCCTAAAAAATAGGAGGCATACAGTAATACCTGACTATCACACAGTCGATAATCAGCACTCGAATAAACATTGTAGAAAGCGGCATCTCCCTGCAATTTCATCAAATGGTCTACGTTGGGAGTTACAACGACACCTCGATCCAACTGCTCAAGTAACTCTTGGGTTGATATATTGTCAATGAAAGTATTTAAAATTTTCACCGAAGTACTAAGTGCGGTAGTCATAATATACTAGTATATTCAATTGGACACACTTGAACAATGTAGCTCGATTTTCTATCAGTGGCTTCACTAAGAAAGTTTAAGCAAAAACTAAAATACTTTCCCTATAAAGATTTCCTTCACTCAAATTATTGATCATACTATTACAACTTTAATCATTAAAAGACACACTTAAAAAACATCCTACATTTCTCTGCGAACATTTCCTTGATCAGGATAAAAAACTTTTAAATTGGAACCTTTGAACGAAATTATCTCAATTTGGTGGAGTACCTGTCTAAATTTAAGAGTGATCAGCACCGACGAAAGGGGAAACAAGAAATCACAAAAAGGAATTAAATTCACCACTATCCCATTTTACGGTGGTAGCTATCTAACATTAGAGAAACCTCCTAAATAGAAAACCTCAAAAAAAAGGGGACGAATAAGACAATCTCAGAGTTCTTGATTAGCAATCAAGTAAAACTTACCTCCTAAACTCCAACTAGTAAATCCAACAAACTCCATTGAAAAAGTTCAACTTTAGTGGCATGTCAACGCCATTCAGTATCCTTCTATTTCTTTAATCCGAACCAGAAGTAATCTACACTTAAGTATCGTAAGGGAGAATATGCCACCGTGAAAATACGGATCCGGCATCTTCATTCAAACTTCATATAACAATCAGCACTGACATCAAGGGAATAAGTAAAGAGGGAGGCGCTTCTGTCGTTTTGGAGCAGATGGATGCCCAAGAAAATACCGTGAAGAAGCGAGTTTCCAGTTGAAGAAATTACTGTATTTGAGCTAGCTGAAGAATTCTTAGGGCGACCGCGGCTGGTACGGGCATGACGGAGAGCCGGTTACCCCGGCGCACGACCCAGAGATCATCTGGTGAGAAGGCCTGACGTAACTCGTCCAATGAAATCAAGCGCGGAAAGGTTTCTACAAAGCCAACAGTAACTGTGTGCCAGCGAGGTTTATCCGGGGTGGATTTGGGGTCGAAATATTTGTTCTTGCCATCAAACTGAGTCGGATCCACTTGATTAGGTTGCAACACTGTCATCAAGCCTATAATCCCCGGTGGTGTGGTGTTGGAATGATAAAAAAAGACCAAATCACCCGCTTGCATAGACTTGAGAAAATTACGAGCCTGGTAATTGCGCACCCCGTCCCAGAGGGTTTCCCGATCCTGTTCCAGATCGGCAATGCTATAGACATCCGGTTCCGATTTCATTAACCAATACTGCATGGGAAGTTCTACCAAGACGGTTGGGGCGTAGGATCTGCTGAGTTAAAAGGAATTGGGATCGCTGTAGCGTTGCATGGTATCCATTTTAAATTTGCGCAGAATCGGAGCGGCTCGATTGGTTAAGACCTCCATTCCATTGATGATAAGGATGTACTTGCCCTCTGCCAGACGATTTTGATAGGGCAGCGGGTCAATCCCGGTTTTAGAGGTCATTGCTAAGCTTTTTCCAATAAAAATACTACCCATTGCTCCTGAAATTGCTCCCAGTACGCCCCCCAACAGATGATTACCCACCTCACCTGCCCAGGCAAAGGTTTGTAGGTTGGTGATGTAACTAAAGACGAAGCCAGCGACAAAGCCAAAGGGCAGCAACCAAAAAAAGGTGAGTTGCTTAACTTTTTTATTTTGAGCTGCGGGGTTAATAAAGCCAAACGGATCCTCCTGAGCATGCCCTGCCCCCAACAAGGCAACCTGCCCGTTCGGAATACCTTGCTTTCCCAGGGCCGCATAGGCTGCTTCTGCCTGGTCGCGATCAGAAAAGACCGCAATCAAAAAACTCATAGCCGCAAGTTTAACGAAAGAATGATCCCACATTAGCCTATCAAGTTCCGCAGTCATTCTGCCACGGGCGGAAGTCCCTCCGAAATTGGTTACTTTCGTCGATAGCTGAAGCTGATTTCACGAAAACAAGTTAAAAAATACATGGGTTTTTTGTAAAGCACCAAGGGAAATAAGGTATGGTGAGTAAAAATACTCTATTCTAGAAAAGCTGCGACTTTTCGTAGTCTTTCATCCTAAGTAGTTGCACCATGCCAAAGGTTCTTGTCTCTGATCCGATCGACCAAGTTGGAGTCGATATTCTCTCACAAGTAGCACAGGTTGACGTTAAGACCAACTTATCTCCTGAAGAGCTCATTCAAGTGATTTCCAACTATGACGCACTGATGGTTCGCTCTGGTACTCGCGTTAGCAGTGGCGTGATTGAAGCGGGCACTAACTTGAAGATCATCGGTCGGGCTGGGGTAGGGGTAGACAACGTAGATGTACTGGCGGCCACCAGACGCGGCATCGTGGTGGTCAACTCACCGGAAGGTAATACTATCGCGGCAGCCGAGCATACTCTGGCGATGATGATGGCCATGTCGCGCTACATTCCCGCAGCCAATCAATCGGTGAAGAATGGTAAGTGGAGCCGCAGTAGCTTCATGGGGGTTGAGGTTTATAAGAAGACCCTGGGAATTGTTGGTCTGGGCAAGATCGGTGCCCATGTAGCCACTGTAGCCCGCGCCATGGGCATGAAACTGCTGGCCTATGACCCCTTCATTTCTCACGAACGGGCCGAAGAACTGGGGTGTCGTCTGGTGGATCTCGATGTACTGTTCCAGGAGGCCGATTACATTACCCTGCATTTGCCCAAAACCCCAGACACGACTCATTTGATTAATGCTGAGGCGATCTCCAAGATGAAGCCCTCCACCCGCATCATTAACTGCGCCAGGGGCGGCATCATCGATGAAGTCGCACTGTTAGAGGCACTACAGCAGGGTAAAATTGCTGGGGCTGCCTTGGATGTGTTTGAACAGGAACCTCTGGGTGAATCTGCCCTACGAGAGTTGGACAAAGAAATTATATTGACGCCCCACCTGGGTGCTTCCACAGAAGAAGCCCAAGTGAATGTGGCGATCGATGTGGCAGAGCAGATTCGGGATGTGCTGTTGGGCTTACCCGCCCGTTCGGCAGTGAATATCCCTGGCTTGCGACCCGATTTACTAGAAAAATTGCGGCCCTATCTGCAACTCGCAGAAACTCTGGGTAATCTCGTCGCTCAGTTGGCTGGTGGTCGGATCGAATCTTTAAATATCCGACTGCAGGGTGATTTGGCGACCAATCAAAGCCAGCCGATTGTGGTAGCAGCCCTTAAAGGGCTTTTATCCCATGCTTTGCAAGAGCGAGTCAACTATGTTAACGCCAGCCTGGAAGCGAAAGAACGAGGCATTCGGGTCACTGAGACGCGCGATGCCAACATTAAGGATTATAGCGGCTCCCTCCATCTCTCGGCAGTAGGTTCTCTGGGTGAGCATTCCGTTGCTGGAGCGTTGCTGGGTGATTTTGAAATGCGTATTACCAGCATCGATGGTTTCCCGGTTAATGTGCCACCCAGCCATTATATGCTTGTCACCGTCCACCGTGACATGCCCGGCATTATTGGTAAAATTGGCTCTCTGCTGGGTAGCTTCAATGTCAACATTGCCAGCATGCAAGTTGGCCGTAAAATTGTGCGTGGTGACGCCGTCATGGTACTCAGCATTGACGACCCTCTCCCAGAGGGAATTTTATCAGAGATCCTGAAAGTGGCCGGCATCCGTGACGCTTATACCGTGACTCTATAAAGCCTCCCTGGCACAAAAAGCGAAGAGATTTTCAGTTAAACAACACACTCTTCCTAGGGTGTGCCCTAGCAGCCTATCGGAAAGACTGACTTCAAGCTGGTTGACTCACAAAACTCTGGAAGGCTCGGTTCTACCGTAGGATGGGCTAGTGCTTCGGTTCTACCGTAGGATGGGTTAGTGCTACCGTAATCCATCAAAACCCTTGCTGGCGTTGGGTTTTGCGTTGCTCAACACCAACCTACATTAGATCTTTTGTCAGTCAATCAGGGCTTCAAGGCTTTCTCGCCAAGAAATCAATTTCCTGGCCCACAGCAAAAGCCCCTTGACATGGACTGAGAATCCCTCATTACAGTTCTTTTAGTCCGTTTGAACGGACTTGAGCGATGAGCCCGAATTTTAATTCAGGGCGAACAATGAGCTTTTTAAACACGACTCAAAGTGCAATTTTCCGATTAGCCCAACAGACCCCTAGGCGGTAGACCTACCGCATCCTGTGAGTTTTATTTCCATGCAGCTCCCTCGTTTACCTCAAGTAAGGGCAGATCCTGGGTCATTCCTTAACCAGTAGAGCAGTGCCAGCGCTTTTTCAAGCTGTAGATTGAGTCGATCCCCCCATTGAATTGGGAGCTTTAACTCACTTTGAAGTAGTATCTCCACCGGTCTCGTTTCAACCAAAGAGATGTGATCAGATAGTAGCCCCACTCCCGGTCGACCTGCAGGGCTAATTTCAAGATAGGGCTCTGCAGCTGGCATCAGGGGATGAGGCTCCTTCAACAGTCGATCCAATTCCAGCGGCGACGGGAAATGGGGCGCTTTTTCGACACTCTCCCAGGGATCGGGAATAATAGGTTGACTGTTAGGAGCAGCTAAGCGGGTGGAGTTTTTTTTGGCTTTGTTCAACATGATTGAGCCACCTCCAAAGCTTTTATTTTTCCACTAAATAGAAACTCTCACTTTTGTTTCCTCTAGCGTACTTATTTAGAGAATCACCCCTCCCTACCCTAATCCTAACAGGGGATTTGATTCTTAACCATTATTAAATGTGTAGGCTGAATCACTCAGAAAAGGTCACAGCATTTTTTACAGTTCTAGTTGCAGGTAGGGTTCTGTTTAACATCGTATAATTGGCGCTGGAGCAAGAGACTATGGCAGTCAGATGGTGGCAAATTCAGGTGCAGTGCGATCGATCGCTAGAGGATGACGTCTTCTGGCGATTGGAGCAGTTTGGTTGTCGTGGCACCTCCAGTCAGATCCAGGCTGCTTTTTGCCAAATGGAGGCCTACGTGCCGCAAGATCAGACTCAGATTTTGGATCTGGCGGCCCTTGCCCTTACCCTAAAGCAAGATGCCCTCTGTATGAATTTACCCTTGCCCGTCGTGCACTGGCAGCAGATTGATGAGCAAGATTGGGCCAGCGCCTGGAAAGATTACTGGCAGCCCCAAGCAGTGGGTGATCGATTGCTGATTCATCCCGCCTGGTTGCCCTTACCAGAACCTAGTGATCGCCTGATTTTGAAACTGGAGCCGGGTGTTGCCTTTGGGACGGGAGATCACGCCACCACCCAACTTTGTCTGGAAGCTCTAGAAATGCGGCTGGTTGAGCACCCTGGTGAGCAGACGATCGCTGATATTGGTTGCGGCTCTGGCATTCTCTCGGTGGCGGCCCTGATCCTGGGAGCAAAGCGGGTGTATGCGGTGGATACAGACCCGTTAGCCATCACAGCAACCCAAGAAAATATCCTGTTGAATGCCATAGACCCGGCCTGCCTGATTGTAGCCGAGGGCAGCGTAGAACGGTTGGTGCAACTGGTAGACCATCCCCTAGATGGCATTGTCTGCAACATACTGGCACCTGTAATTATTGAGTTGATCCCCCAATGGGCTCCCCTGATTAAACCAACAACCTGGGGCATTCTCAGCGGCCTGGTGCTAGACCAGGTCAAAGGAGTTGTTGACGCCCTGGAAGCCCACGGTTGGTTGGTGTCGGCCCTGTGGAAGCGCAAGGAATGGTGTTGTTTGAATATTCGCCGCTCCTAAATATCTAAGTCAGCCAGGTTGAGCTTCGGCCCATAGGTCTCGATAAACTCCCGCCGGGGCGCAACCCGGTCGCCCATCAGCACCGTAAACACTCGATCGGCTTCTGCTGCATCTTCAATCTCTACCTGCTTCAGAGTCCGACTTTCAGGATTCATTGTGGTATCCCACAACTGCTGGGGCATCATTTCCCCCAAGCCTTTGAACCGCTGAATTTCGTACTTGGCGTTTTCAGCAAAGCCCGCAATCACCTGATTTCTCTCCCGATCGTTGTAGCAGTAGTAGTGTTGCCGCCCCCGCTCGACCTTATAGAGAGGGGGGCAGGCGATGTAGACAAAGCCCTGATCTACCATCGATCGCTGATAGCGATAAAAGAAGGTGAGTAGTAAAGTCCGAATGTGGGCACCATCCACATCGGCGTCGGTCATGATGATGATGCGGTGGTAACGCAATTGGGAAGAATCAAATTCTTCCCCTTTAATGCCCAGCCCCAGGGCTGTAATCAATGCCTGAATTTCTGTATTTTTATAAATTTTGGCATCGTCAGTCTTTTCAATGTTGAGAATCTTGCCCCGCAGTGGCAAGATGGCCTGAAACCGACGATCTCGCCCTTGCTTGGCACTCCCCCCCGCAGAGTCTCCTTCCACAATAAAAATTTCTGACTCACCGGGGTCTCGGCTACTGCAATCTGCTAGCTTACCGGGGAGGGTAGACGACTCCAGTACGGATTTACGCCGCACCAGCTCCCGCGCTTTACGGGCCGCTTCTGCTGCATTAAAGGCCTGAATTGCTTTTTCTAAAATAGCATCGGCCACTGGAGGGCGAAACTCCAGGTACTCGGTAAGCACTTCTCCCACGAGAGAGTCCACAATACCCCGAACTTCCGTGTTTCCCAGCTTGGTTTTGGTCTGGCCCTCAAATTCTGGCTCCGGCACTTTGACAGAGATCACTCCCGTCAAC
The DNA here is from genome assembly GCA_046080785.1 of Leptolyngbyaceae cyanobacterium. Taxonomy (GTDB): domain Bacteria; phylum Cyanobacteriota; class Cyanobacteriia; order Leptolyngbyales; family Leptolyngbyaceae; genus JBJTUO01. The sequence goes on from JBJTUO010000256.1 coordinate 41,442, forward strand.
CCTTCCCGAATATTCTCACCGCCTAGGTTGGCACTCCCTTCCTTCAGTTTATTGCGCTTACGGGCGATCGCATTGAGGGTGCGGGTCAACACGGCTTTTAAGCCTTCCAGGTGCGTACCGCCATCAATGGTACGAATGTTGTTGGCAAAACCGAGCAGGTTATCGTTGTAGGCATCCACACACCATTGCAGGGCTACCTCTACTTGGACATTGTTGCGTTCTCCTTCGACATAAATCACCTCTTCGTGGAGTGCCTGCTTCTCCCGATTCATGTAGGTGACATACTCACGAATGCCGCCCTCATAGTGATAGGTTTCCACATGGGGGCTGTCGGCTTTAATTAGAGCTAGGCGAGCATCGGTAAACTCAATCCGGACACCCCCATTTAAGTAGGCTAGTTCTCGTAGACGCCCCGCCAGAGTGAGATAGTCAAACTCAATACCAGTGGTGAAGATTGTGATATCTGGCAAGAAATAGACCGTCGTGCCTGTGTCTTCACCATCGTAGGGTTGCACCTGTAGGGAGCCAACTGGGACTCCCTTTTCAAACCGCTGGGTGTGGGTCTTCCCCTCTCGTCGGACGGTAATTTCCATCCATTCCGAGAGGGCATTGACGACAGAGAGGCCAACCCCATGCAACCCCCCAGAGACTTTGTAGCCGCCGCCGCCAAACTTACCACCTGCGTGTAACTCGGTAGCGACTGTTTCTAAGGCAGACTTACCGGTGCGGGGGTGAATCCCTGTGGGGATGCCCCGACCATCATCAGCAACGCGAACAGAGCCATCTGCATTCAAGCTCACATCGATCGTTTTACAGTAACCGGCCAGCGCCTCATCTACAGCATTATCGACAATTTCATAAACTAGATGATGGAGCCCCCGCGGCCCAGTGCTACCGATATACATACCTGGTCGCCGCCGTACGGCCTCAAGCCCTTCCAGGATTTGAATCTGCTCTGCGCCGTAGTTACTCGTACTAGTCATGAATGGATCCCAGCTAAATGGCAGTCTAAACAGCCCATCGTCATCAAAGGACTAAAACTATCAAAAATTGTAGCACAAAAGCCTTGTGGACGGCTTTAGCACCCTCTCCTATGTGATTTACTAGAGGGGTGCAGTCAGACTCTTGCTAATGCTTATTTCAGCTTGATTTATGATAGCAAACCTCAATACATTCGTACCAGGGTTGATCGTAATTAGCGGCCCGACTGCCACTGGCAAATCAGGTCTGGCGATCGCCCTGGCGCAGCGGTTGAATTCTGCCATCATTAGTGCAGATTCGCGCCTCGTGTATCAAGAATTTAACATTGGCACAGCAAAACCGACCCCTGCCGAGCAACAATTAGTTCCCCATTATTTAATTGATGTCTGTAAACCCACGGAAACAATGACGGTGGCAGACTATCAAAGTCAGGTACAGAGGGTATTAGCCGCTGACTCAACGCGGCCGTTTTTACTTGTAGGCGGAACGGGCCTCTATATTAAATCGATCGTCCGGGGCTTAAAGATTCCCCGCGTGCCGCCTCAGCAGGAGTTGAGGCAGCAACTTCAGGCGATCGGTCAGTTTCAGAGTTACCAGTTATTACAACGGGGGGATCCAACCTCAGCCGCAAAGATCCATCCCAACGACCAGGTGAGAACCCTGCGGGCCTTAGAAGTTCTCTATGTCACAGGGCAGCCATTGTCAGATCAACAGGGAGAACAACCCCCCGCCTACCCCATCCTGCAAATTGGACTGGATAGTTCAAAGCTGCACTGCCGCATTCAGTTTCGCACTCACCAGATGGTTGATCTGGGCTTGGAACAGGAAGTGAAGTCTCTGATAGAAAAGTATGGTTCTCACTTGCCGCTCTTACAAACTCTGGGTTACGCAGAAATGGGTGCTTACCTGCGCGGGGAGTATACCCTGCAACAAGCGATCGAGCAAACCATTTTGCATACCCGTCAATTTGCCAAACGCCAACGCACCTGGTTTCGGGCTATCCCTGAAATGGCATGGTTTGATGGGGATAGCCCGGATTTGTTGGAACAAGTATGGCAGCGGGTAAGTATATTTTTAAATGAGGTGAAAGGCTGTATCTTCACAGTTACCAGTGGCATGTAATTTAAGTCAAGCCGGAAAATCTTGGATAGGCGAGGAGTCAGGAGATCAAGGAGTCAGGAGAGAAGAAGTTAGGCGGCAAATTACTAAATTCTGACTTCTGAATTCTGGCTTCTGAATTCTAAATTCTGCTTCCTGGCTTCTATCGCGGGGGTAATTTTTCGTCTTGAGGAATATGCCAAAAGAATTACGTATACTCTTTCTCAAGACATAGCACTTGTGGGGATAATTTGTGTGCCAACGCTTCAAGTCCAAGCAGCTTACTCCTTCTATAGCAGATATATTCTTGAGTACAGCCGCAATAAAGCCGAAATCTACGAGCAGTACGGTTTTTCTTTGCAGGGTAGTGTAGGTTCAAAAGATTGGGAGGTGTTTGCTGCAATTTTATTCAACGATAAGGCAAGGAGAGGAGACGGAGCAGATCTGGAAAACTATGAGGTGAAATCTGCCACTATTGGCAGTAGTTTTGAATATCAATATCATAGGAATCTCGGATTAAAAAAACTGACTGAAGACAGAGCTGTAGATCACATTTTCGTTGCTAAAAGCGAAACCTATACGAATGTTGAGGTTTGGTTTGTTGAACGCACTAAAATGCTTCCTATGTTCGATAAGTGGCTGCCCGAACTTCAACAAAATTATGCAACTGCCGAGAGGCAAAGATTTCGACGATCGGTAACCTATGCTTTTGTTAAAAGCCAAGGTGTTCGTGTTTTAGAAATCAGTGATGGGGAGCTAAGTCATTTTCTCGAAGTGATATAGCTAAAGGATTCAGAATATATTCAGCAATCCAAGTAACCACAGGTACACAAACAGCATCACCAAATCCGGTCAAAGCTTGATTGAGTTGTAATGGAATTGGATAATCATCTGGAACACCCTGCAATCTTGCATATTCACGAGGTGTCATTAAGCGCATTTTTATGGCTCCTTGTCCAGCTCTAACTAGCATTTGTCGGCTGCTACCGCCTCTAGCGGTTCTTAGACAACCTGCAAGTCCATCTTTTCTCAGTTCTGCTCTTTGCTTACCTTCTCGAACCCGTCTATACATTGGGCAGTAAGAATAAACCAGCGAATCCCTTAGACTTTCAATATAAATAAAATTAACGGCTGACATCATATTTAAATGCCGTTTTACCTCATCTTCAGACCACCAACGATCATCATTATCTGGAAGGCTTTCTAAAATAAAGCTTAAGTCAGATTTTATTTTTCTAGGTGGTGGTGGAATTTCCAAGAAATGCCATTTTAAGTCAAGATTATCTATAACGACTTTTTCTAATGCTTTTGTTTTAAGTGAAGAAGAACGTCTTGAAAAAAGAAATATATCTTGATTTGGTTTAGAAACTTGCACACCAACTACGAATATTCTTGGTCTACTTTGGGGGACAAAGTGAGATGCATTGATGGTAAAGATATCACATTCGTAACCTAGCCGATTTAATTCTTGAATTACAACTCTGAAATCTTTTCCACCATTGGATGTAAGCCAACCAACCACATTTTCAAGCATCACAAGTTTAGGCTTGTTTATTTGATTATCAAGAATGTGGGTAAAGCCCCAAAAAGCACTAGAATGTTGACCACTAATGCCTCCTAAATTGCCCGCTAAAGATAAATCAATACAGGGAAACGATGCTGTTGCAAGTAGCGTGTTAGGAATCTCATTAGGAGAAATGGAAAAAATATCTTGAACTTTGTAATGTTCACTTGCATCTTTAAAGTGAGCAGAATACATCTCATACTTGCTATAAGCCCAATCATTTGAAAAGACAACTTTCCATCCTGCTTGCTCTAGCCCTAGTCGAACTAAACCTATCCCGGCAAAGTACTCTGCACAGGTAAATGCCCCATAGGGACTCATAGGTTCACTCACACTAGCTAAAACCTTGTTTTTCATCGCTGAAGAGGGCGTAGTGCTGAAGCTAAAAATTTACAAAACATCGATTTCATCGCTATTGCTATGGGAGAATAGCGTTATTCAGGCTATCGCGATATTATGCCGCTACGTCGATCGCAATAATATCGCAATGATGTCATGGTTAGAGTTACGAGTCGATACAACCCAGGAAGGGGTAGACTGGGTTCGCACGTTGTTAGCCACTGAGTCCTTTTCGGGCGAGATGCTTCTTGCTCCCTATCCTGATGATTCCGAGCAGGTAACC
>JBJTUO010000257.1:0-16161 GCA_046080785.1 Leptolyngbyaceae cyanobacterium
AACAGGGACAAATTGATAGGCATAGGCCTGGTCAATCACTTTTTCTGCTAGGGCTCTGGCGGCCTCTATCCCTTTCTGCTCATAGGTTGTGGAAATCGCCACCAGCGCATCTCCCCATGCCTTCTGGGCTGCGAGCACCTCGCTTTCGGTAATCGCTCTGTTGATCACCGATGTCTTGAACGTGACTGGTGCTGCCACAGGGGGATTAACATCTGCCAGGGCAGTGTCAACATAGGTTAAAGCAGTGGTGACACAGGTGGCAGCAGCCAATAAGAAAGAAACTTTGGATTTTGAAGGCACCTGTTTCAGAAGAGATTTCATGATCCAATATTTGAGGTTTTAACGTCTTTGTTAAGTTATCATAGGCAGCCACCCCAAACAACGCTCTGACCCTGGCAATTGGCAGTTGTACCATAGAAATTAGGCTTTCTGTAGGGTTGAAATGATCCAAAGAAGCTATGGTAAAGATACAGAGCCTTTGGGCAGATGCAGTTGTGAAAAAGCGAGTTACGCTGACCTTTCCCCGCCGATCAAGCCAGATGCCGGTCACCTATCGACTGGCAAAAGATTTTAACGTCGCTGCCAACATCATTCGAGCCCAGGTGGCCCCCAACCAGATTGGCAAACTGGTGGTTGAGCTTGCGGGCGACATTGACCAGCTAGATGCCGCGATCGACTGGATGCGCTCCCAGGATATTGAAGTTTCTTTCTCTAGTCGAGAAATTATGATTGATGAGACAGTCTGTGTCCACTGCGGTCTCTGCACAGGGGTGTGCCCCACGGAAGCGCTACGGCTTGATCCCCAAAGTTTTAAGTTAACTTTTACCCGATCGCGGTGCATTGTTTGCGAGCAGTGTATCCCCACCTGCCCGGTGCAGGCTATTTCCACTAATTTCTAAACCCTTCAAGCTACCCGCCCCGCCCTCTTCACACATTTCGTTACAGACGGCATTGGCGTTGAGCGCCAGTGATAAAATGCCAACACTATTGACGTTATTGAGAGCATTCCTGTGGTTCATGCTGCTTCTGCACCGCCCTCCGCTCCACCGCTTGTGGGAAATGTCGCGACATCCTTACTGAAGGAATGGTTGCAGCACCTGGCTGACCAGGTTATTGCAGGTAAGCCACTGACCCGTGAGCAGGCATTGAGCTTAACGGAAATTGAAGGGGAAGACAATATTTTACTGCTTTGCGAAGCGGCCGATCAGGTGCGGCAAACCTGCTGCGGCAATACGGTAGACCTGTGCAGCATCATTAATGTCAAATCTGGCAACTGCTCAGAAAATTGCTCATTCTGTGCCCAATCCGTTCACCATCCCGGTGAAGCATCCCCAATTTATGGACTGAAGTCACCGGATCAGATCTTGGCTCAGGCCAAGGCGGCAGAAGCCGCAGGGGCCAAGCGTTTTTGTCTGGTCAGTCAGGGGCGGGGGCCTAAGTATGGCGGGCCTAAGTCTACCGAGTTTGAACAGATTTTAGAAACGGTCGGTCGCATCTTACAAGAGACTCAAATCAAGCCCTGCTGTGCCTTGGGTGAGTTGACCCTGGAGCAGGCCCAGGCCTTGAAGGATGCGGGTGTGACTCGCTATAACCACAACCTGGAAGCTTCAGAGGCATTCTTTCCCAATGTGGCGACCACCCATAGCTGGCCCGATCGGGTAGAGACGATTCGCACCTTAAAATCTGTGGGCATCCAAGCCTGTACGGGCGGCATTTTGGGCATGGGGGAAAGTTGGGCCGATCGGGTTGATCTGGCATTGGCGCTGCGAGAGCTGGAGGTCGAATCTGTGCCCTTAAATTTACTGAACCCCCGCGCTGGCACACCCATGGGCGATCGTCCCCGGTTGGATCCCTTTGAGGCCTTGAAGGCGATCGCCCTCTTCCGACTGATTCTCCCTAAACAAATTATTCGCTATGCGGGTGGGCGAGAAGTAGTGATGGGCGAATTGCAGGCCCTGGGCTTAAAGGCAGGCATAAATGCCATGTTGATTGGCCACTATCTCACCACTTTGGGCCAACCGCCAGAACAGGATCATGCCATGTTGCATGAATTGGGGTTGATTGGCGGGGAAGCTCCTGTTCCTGGACAAAACGGGTAAGCTAAAGACGTTGGCTGGGTAGATTGCCCGACTGCTGAGCGGTTTGCGTACAGGGATATGGCACTGATTGACCTGCTATGGGCACTCATTGGACTGATTTTAACCATCAGTGGCACCTTTGTCGAAGCCTTTGTTGCCACACCAGATTTAGGCAAGGGGCTACAAACCGTTCAAACCTATCCGTTAGGGGTCACCTATCAGATTGGAGCCGTTCTTTTTGTGGGCTGCATGGGCGGGCAAACCGCGGCGGTGTTATCCCAGGTGGCCTACCTGGTGTTGGGGCTGGTGGGGTTCCAAATTTTTTCCCAAGGGGGCGGCATTGGTTATCTGCGAGAACCCAGTTTTGGTTACCTGCTGGGGTTTATTCCAGCCGCCTGGATCTGTGGCCGTCTGGCATTTAAGGCGTTGCCCCGGTTAGAAGCCCTCGCCTTTAGCTGTTTGTGCGGTTTGCTAGGCATCCACGGCACTGGCATTCTTTACCTAATCCTGGCCTATAATGGCGGCTGGCTTAAAACAATGAATTTTTCATTACAAGCAGCCATTTTGCGATACTCCCTATATCCCCTTCCCGGTCAACTTGCGATCGTCTGTGCGGTGACTGTAATTGCCTTTTTGCTGCGGCATCTGATGCTGTATTAATCAAGCGGTGGTAAGTAGCCCTCTATGTTTAAGAAAAATCGACTGTTCTGGATCGCCGCTTTGCTGGGCATTGTCATCGATCGCCTAACCAAGTTTCTGGTGGTTTACACCTTTCCTCTCACAATTCCACCCACAACCCTGCCAATTATTCCAGGCGTATTTCATTTGACCTACGTGGTGAATACGGGGGCTGCCTTTAGCTTATTTCATCAGGGGGCTGGCTGGCTGCGCTGGTTATCTCTGGGTGTTAGCATTGGCTTAATGGGGTGGGCCTGGTTTGGCCCCAACTGGAATCGCTGGCAACAGGCGGGATATGGTTTTATTCTGGCTGGTGCCCTGGGTAATGGCATTGACCGCTTTATTCTGGGGCAGGTGGTTGACTTTCTGGATCTGCGGTTGATTCACTTCCCGGTCTTCAATATGGCGGATGTCTGGATTAATGTTGGAATTGTCTGCCTTTTAATTGATACCTTTTCTAACCCTTCAACTGGGGATAGAGAGAGAATTTCAGCCAAGCATCAGGCTACTAAAAAACCTTCAGCCCCCCACTTTAAGTGAAATGTCTACTGCCGATTTTCCTTTTGAAGCTGCGATCGACTCCCATCCTTTGGTGGTTGAGCCAGATATTTTGTTGGCCGAAGTCGTTATCTTAATGAGTCAGACACGGGGTGTAACCTGCTCACTACCTGACTTGGAAGCGGCAACAGATTCTTGCTTAACTCAAGAAGCCCGCTCCAGTTGTGTGCTGATTATGCAGGGGCAAGAATTATTAGGAATTTTCACTGAGCGGGATATTGTTCGATTAACCGCAGCCGGTGTGCCATTTGACCGGGTCACCATTGGCGAAGTCATGGTTAAGCCCGTGATTACCCTATCTAAAGTTGACTTTCATGATATCTTTGCAGCTTTGTTTCTGTTTCGCCGCTACCGGATTCGCCATCTTGTAATTGTAGACTCAAACCAACAGCCTGTTGGAGTTGTCTCTCCAGAGAGTATTCGTCAGGTGCTGCGACCCACTAATTTGCTGAAGTTGCGGCGAGTCGCAGACGTGATGACCACTCAGGTGATTTCGGCCCCCTTGACCGCTTCTGCCCTGAGTCTGACCCAACAGATGTCAGATCATCGGGTTAGTTGTATTGTCATTGTAGAAGATGATATCTGGTGTAATGATGAGCAAGTGCTTTTACCGGTTGGTATCGTCACAGAGCGAGATATTGTCCAGTTTCAGTCTCTTGGGTTAAACCTAGCGACAATTCGGGCTGAAACAGTGATGAGTACACCCCTATTTTTGGTCAGCCCTGAAGATTCTCTATGGACTGCCCATCAAGAGATGCAAAGACGACAGGTGCAACGGTTAGTGGTGTCCTGGAATTGGGGGAAACAGTTGGGTCTGGTTACCCAAACAAGTCTACTCAAAGTTTTTGACCCGATCGAAATGTATGGCGTGATTGAGGCCTTACAGCGCAGTCTCCAACAACAAAACAGTCAGCCAGCCCCACTAGAGGGTGAGGATGGAGTGCGTTTAATAAGTCAACCACCACCCGTTGAGCAGCCTGCTTTCGTTAGAGCTAAAGAGACGCCCTCACCAGAGGGACAGCCTAATTCTCAGGTGGCAACCCTACTGACAGGCTTGCAAGTCAGGCTCAAAAACCTGGCCAACTACCCAGAGATGTCTGCTCAATTACGTCAAGCTAGCCTCTGGGAGGCGATCGCAGATATTCAACAACTCCACGACCAGATCCTAGGGATTGAAACAACCAAATAGCGCCCCCCATCGGCAACTCAGCCCGCCGGAGGTGGGGGCAAGGGTTTTGACTGACCCGTCAGGGGGACTAATTGAACGGCACAGGCTTTCAGTTCTGGCTGCCCTGAGTCGGGGCACGCTTCTGGGTGGGTTAAGGCATTGGCCTCGGCCTGTTCTGCCCAGAGTGCGCCCCAATGCATCGGCACAAACACCGTGCCAGGGGCGATCGCAGTTGTAATCTGCACAGGAAAGCGGGCCAGGCCCCTGCGCGATCGCACCTCTACCCACTCGCCCTCTTGCAGGCCCAGGGTTTTGGCATCGCGGGGATGGATTTCTAAAAGCGGCTTGGGATGCATCTGTTGAATCTTTTCGGTACGCCCCGTGCGGGTCTGGGTATGCCAGTGGCCATAGAGCCGCCCCGTGGTCAGCACAAAGGGGAAGTCTGGATCTGGAGGCTCGGCCAAACCGCGGGAATGAAAGGCACCCAGGCGAGCTTTGCCATCGGGGGTATGGAAGTGGTGGTCAAGGTAGAGCCGTTTTGACCCGGCGTCAGTGCTAGAAGCAGGGCAGGGCCACTGCAAAGGGCCTTGCTGCCGCAGCCGGTCATGGCTGATGCCTGACATGTCGCAGGGCTGGCCCTGGGTCAGTTGTACAAACTCCCGATAGACCTCGGCTGAGGTTTGAAAGGCAAATTGGGCCTGAAACCCAAGACGACGACCGACCTCAGCAAAGATGGCCCAGTCTTCTCTGGCTTCTCCCACGGGGGGCTGAAACCCTGAGCACAATGTCACCCGCCGCTCAGAGTTGGTCATGGTGCCGGTTTTCTCGCTCCATTGGGCCGCGGGTAAGAGCAAATGGGCAAACTCCGTGGTTTCGGTAGGGTAGTAGGCTTCTTGATAGACCGTGAAGGGCGATCGACGCAGGGCGGCCTTAGTGCGTTCTAAGTCTGGCATACTAACGGCAGGATTGGTGGCCGCAATCCAGAGCAGCCCTACAGCCCCCTGTTCCAGACCCAGGATCATCTCCCAGGCCGTGCGACCGGGTGCCGCCGCAATTTGGCCAACAGGAAGCCCCCAAAATTGCTCAACTTCGGCGCGATCGGCCGGGTTGTAAATCGAGCGGTAGCCCGGTAGCAGGTGAGATAACCCCCCCGCCTCTCGCCCGCCCATGGCGTTGGGTTGCCCCGTGAGGGAAAAGGGGCCCGCCCCGGGTTTGCCAATTTGCCCTGTGATTAAATGCAGGTTGATGATGCTGCGCACCTTAGCAGTGCCCTCGCTGGATTGATTCACCCCCATAGACCAGAGAGACAATACCCGCTTAGACTCGGCCCACCAACGGGCAGCAGTTTCCAGGTCAGTCTGATCGATGCCGCAGCGATCGGCCACAATTGCTGGGCGATAGTCGCCGATCACCTGGCAGAATTCTGCAAACCCGGTGGTGTGGTTTTGAATAAAGTCTTGATCTAGCTGTCCCCAGGTATGGAGCAGGTAAGCCATCCCATTTAACAGGTCGATATCTGTCCCTGGACGAATCGCCAGATGGAGATCGGCTGCCTTTGCCGTCGGTGTTGCCCTTGGGTCCACCACGATTAGTTTCACCGCCGGGTTTTGTTTATGGTATTTCTGAAAGCGATTAAAAATAATCGGGTGACACTCTGCCGTATTCGTGCCAATCAGGAAGGCACAGTCGCTCTGCTCCAGGTCGTCGTAACAGCAGGGCGGGCCATCCGACCCCAAACTTTGGAGATAGCCTGACACCGCTGACGACATACAAAGCCGGGAATTGGCATCAAAGTTATTGCTGCCCAGACATCCCTTGATTAATTTTTGGGCGGTGTAATAGTCTTCTGTAACAAATTGCCCTGACCCATACAGGCAGATAGAATCTGGGCCCTGGTGAGACAACAGCTCTTGAATCCGCTCTACCAGAAGCGTTAAGGCCCCATCCCAACTGATGGGCTGAAACGGTTGATCCAGGGACTGTCGCCACAGGGGGGAGCGCAATCGGTCTTTGTTGATCGACTCCAGCACGGTAGCCCCCTTGACACAGACCATCCCCTGACTAGAAGGATGACTGCGATCGCCCCGCACCTTCCAGTTAGGTGCCCCTTCTGTTGTGCCAGCGGCAACCACCTCTAAGCCGCACCCCACGCCGCAATAGGGGCAGAGTGTCTTAACCGAACCAGATGCAACCATGGGGTCATTCGTCCACATGGGCATAGCGCCCAAACAGAAAGTCTAGCGCCTGATTGCGCAGGGTGTAGTAGTGGGGGTCTTCCATAATGCGAGCCCGGTCGCGGGGACGATCAAAGGGAATGTCTAGAATTTCGCCAATTTTAGCGGCGGGGCCGTTAGTCATCATCACCAGGCGATCGGCCAGGAATAAGGCCTCATCGATGTCATGGGTAATCATCATCACGGTGACCTGATGTTCCCGCCAGATGTTCAGCAGTTCTTCCTGTAATTCTTCTTTGGTAATGGCATCCAGGGCCCCGAAAGGCTCATCTAAGATCAAGACCTGGGGACAAATGGACAGGGCACGGGCGATGGAGACCCGCTGTTTCATGCCGCCAGACAGTTGGTTGGGTTTTTTATTGGCAGCGTCTTCCAGACCCACCATGGCTAGGTAATGATGAACAATTTCTTCCTTCTGTTGCTTAGACTTTTCGGGATAGACCGCCTTCACTGCCAGGTAGACGTTCTCAAAGGCTGTTTTCCAGGGCAGCAGGGAGTAATTTTGAAACACCACCATCCGGTCTGGCCCTGGTGCAACAATGGGCTTGCCCTGCAACTGAAGGGTGCCGGTCGTCGGCTGACTAAAACCAGCCACCATGTTTAACAGCGTGGTTTTGCCGCAGCCAGAGTGGCCGATGACGCAAATAAACTCGCCTTCATCGACGGTTAATTCAACCTCTTCCAGTACCGGGTAAGGCCCGGTTGGCGTAGGATAGACCTTAGATACGGCCTGAATCGCCAGGAATGGCTCTGTCATCGCAGCAGTGGTTGCAGTTTGAGGACTGGTGAGGGTCTGCATCGTTGTGGTTGAGGGGGTAGGGTGGGCAAAAGCAAAGCGGTCAGCTTTTATCGTGACCTCAGGCAGCGGCCTGATCAAGGTCAACTTCATCTAAACAGGCTGGCTGATAGATTGCAAAACTGTTGAGATAGTCGATCGGGGCGTCGGGGTTAAACACCTTGCCGTCAAACAGAGCGAAGGGAGCCCGATCGGGCTGCAAACCGGGCAAGCCTAACTGTCTGGCCGCTTCCCCATAGAGATCGACCCGCCGGGTGCGCTCCAGCACCTCGATCCAGTTTTTCGGAAAGGGCGTCATCCCCCAGCGGGCCAACTGCGTCAAAATCCACAGCCCCTCACCCCGCTCAGGGCAGTTACTTTGATCGACATAAAACTGATTAAACCGCAGTAAAGATTGAGGTTCCTCCCCCGTTCCCCGGTCGTAGGGGTCAATCAAACCCTGGCGGGTGTAGGCTGGGGAGGTGCCCACGTAGGCTGGTTGACAGAGCAACTCCAGGATCTCTTCCCGGTTGCGGTAGTCATCGCAATAGTCGCAGGCTTCCAGCAAGGCCTTCACCAGGGCAATGTGGGTTTGGGGGTATTGCTCAACCCAATCTTCTCGCACCCCCAGCACCTTCTCAGGGTGACCTGGCCAGATCTCCAGGTCAGTGGCCATCACCACCCCTGACCCTTCTGCCACGGCCCGAGCATTCCAGGGCTCCCCCGCGAAATAACCATCAATCGCTTTGCTCTCCAGGGTGGCCACCATCTGGGCTGGAGGGATAGTGATTAAATTAATGTCCCGATCAGGGTGAATGTTGCCCGCCGCTAACCAGTAACGCAGCAACAGATTTTGCATGGAAGCCGGATGCACAACCCCCAGGGTATGCCGTTGATCGGGAGTGCGATCGAGATGGGCTCGTAGGTCTGACAGCGATCGCACCCCAGCATCCCAGAGATGTTTGCCCATGGTCAGGGCGGTGCCATTGCGGGCCATCACCAGGGCCGTCACGATCGGTAGGGGAGCATTGCCGCCCCAGCCCAGGGTCATGGCCAGGGGCAGGCCCGCTACCATGTGGGCTGCATCCAATCGTTTATCGGTGATGCCATCAACGATCGCCTTCCAGCTTGACTCGCGGGAGAGGTTCACCTCCTCCAACCCATGCTTGGCAAAAAAGCCTTTCTCCTTGGCCACCACCAGGGGGGCACAGTCAGTCAGGGGAATAAAGCCAATCTCCAGATTGACCTTCTCCAGGCCATGGCGAGCCACGGCCACCGATTTGCGACGTTTGCGCTGCTTATCCCGTTTCTGCTGATTCAGGAAGTACACCAGTTCATGGCGCAGGGCATAGTAGCTGGGATGATTTACCACCTCTAGGCGATGACGGGGGCGGGGGATGGGCACCGCTAAGATCTGGCCGATGTGGGCCTCTGGGCCATTGGTCATCATGACAATCCGATCGGAGAGCAGCAGGGCTTCATCCACGTCATGGGTCACCATCATACAGGTGACGTGGCTCTCTTCACAGATCTGCATTAACTGATCCTGCAAGTTACCCCGTGTCAGAGCATCCAGCGCCCCAAAGGGCTCATCCAGCAGCAATAGCCTGGGCCGAATTGCCAGGGCACGAGCGATCGCCACCCGCTGTTTCATGCCCCCAGACAGTTCCTTGGGTTTCTTATGGGCCGCAGGGCGCAGACCGACCAGATTGATGTGGTGATCCACAATCTCCATGCGCTCGCCCTTAGGCAATTGCTTCATCACCTTATTCACCGCCAGGGCAATGTTTTGTCGCACGGTCAGCCAGGGCAACAGAGAATAGTTTTGGAACACCATCATGCGATCGGGGCCAGGAGCGGTCACTTGCCGGCCTTCAAGCACAATTCCTCCCGTCGTGGGCTGGTCTAACCCCGCCACAATATTGAGCAGGGTAGACTTACCACAACCAGAATGGCCAATCAGGGAGACAAACTCGCCCTGTTGAATGTTGAGATCAATATTTTTTAGGGCGACATAGCTTTCCCCATTGGAGAGGGAAAAGACTTTATCAATGTGATCAACGACAACAAAGACAGACATGCAGATTACCTGAGCAAGAAAATGCTATGAATGCAGCGAACATTTACTATTCAGAAACGATGCGGGAACCAAGCCAGGCCACCAGTCGATCCAGTAACAGCCCGACTAGCCCGACGTACAACACAGCCAGGATGATTTCGCTCATGCCTTCATCGCCGCCGCTATTGTAGGCATCCCAGATAAAGAAGCCAATGCCACCATCCGACTTCAGCATTTCTGCCGCGACGATCGCCAACCAGGCTAACCCCACCCCAATCCGTAAACCAGTAAAGACGTAGGGCACGGTAGAGGGCACCATAATGCTGGAGAAATACTCCCGCTTTGACAGGCGCAACACCTTAGCGACATTAGTATAGTCTTGCGGAATTTGCTGCACACCGACAGTGGTATTAATCAAAATTGGCCAGATCGCCGTGATAAAAATTACGAAAATCGCCGCTGGACTGTTGTCTTGAAAAATCCCCAGAGAGATGGGCAACCAAGCCAGGGGGGGAACCGTGCGTAACACCTGAATCATGGGGTCAAACCCCCGCCGCAAAAACTGGCTGGAGCCAATCAAAACGCCACCGATAATGCCAACCAGGGCCGCCAGGGTATAGCCCCACGCCACCCGCTGCAAACTGATCAAAATTTGCCAGCCCAACCCTTTGTCTGTACCGCCATTGTCAAAAAATGGATTGATGATTAACCCCCAGGTTTGTTGCACCACCTTAATCGGGCCAGGCATTTTAGACTCAGGCCCCAGGCACAACAACTGCCAGAGTAACAGCACGGCACCGGTACAAATAATGGCAGGTAAAATAACTTGACCATATTTACTGAACCAACTGGCCCAAGGCGAAGGCGAAGGGGCGCGGACAGATGGATTAGCAGTCATCGTGAGAGGGTTCCTCAGGCATAAAGGGTCAAGAAGTGGCGAGACCATGGGTTGAGCGATCGCATCAAGCAACAGGCTACCCCCCACCGCCTCGCCGGAGGCTTACAGACGCATGACTCAGCAACTAGACTAAGCGTCTGAGGTTTGGCAATTAAATTCTGAATGAATTGCTACCAAACCCTAGAAATGATCAAGCTTTTTTGATTTTGAGTTCTTTTAGGTAGGCCATTGGCTCTTTCGGGTTAAACTTGACGCCATCAAAGAAAGTTTCTACCCCGCGGGAGGCTTCATCCTTGGGAATCGCAGCCTGTTGACCCATGGTTTTAGCCGCCTCGATCCAGAGGTCAGAGCGGTTTACCTTATCCACCAGCGCCAGATCTGCTTCACCAAACTTGCCCCAACGAATGTTTTCGGTAATAAACCAGGTGTCATGGCTCTTAAAAGGATAGGAGGCATCTTCGCTCCAGAACCGCATCAGCAGGGGGCTGTCTTTCAAGACCCGGCCATTGCCCAGGTCAAAGTTGCCCTGTAGTCGTCCCAAAATCGATTCTGCTGGTGCTTTAACATACTTATCCGCAGAGATAATCTTGGCCATTTCTGCCTTGTTCTCAGGCTTGTCACACCAGATTTGGGCTTCCATAATCGCCATTAGCAGGGCTTTGGCGGCTTTGGGGTTCTTATCTACCCAATCGGCCCGTAGGGTAAAGGCTTTCTCCGGGTGTCCTTTCCACAGTTCGCCAGTGGTGAGGGCATTGTAGCCCAGTTTTTTCTCAACCAGGCGCTGAGGCCAGGGTTCCCCAACACAAAAGGCATCCATGGTTTTAGTTTCCATATTGGCCACCATCTGGGGAGGCGGAACCACTAGCAAGTCTATCTCTGTGTCGGGATTAATGCCATTGGCTGCTAACCAGTAGCGCATCCACAGATCGTGGGTACCGCCAGGGAAGGTAATGGCCGCTTTAAACTTTTTACCAGTCGCTTTCATTGCCTCCACTTTAGGCTTCAAAGCCTTGGCGTCAGTGGTTAACTTCAAATCACTGTACTCGTTGGAGAGAGAAATGCCCTGGGCATTAAGATTGAGTCGAGCCAGGATATACATGGGGATGGGTGTATTGCCTTTAGTAATTTTACCCGCTGTAATTAGGTAAGGCATCGGGCTGAGAATATGGGCACCATCAATGCCGCCTTTCTCGCTACCTAATTCCAGATTGTCACGGGTGACCGCCCAGGAGGTTTGTTTCGTCACGGTCACATCTGGCATCCCATATTTAGCAAACAAGCCCTTTTCCTTAGCCACCGCCAAGGGAGCGCAGTCTGTTAAGGCGATAAAACCCAACTTAGCACTGGTGACTTCCGGCGTATCCCCGGTGCCACTCGTGGTCGCGGCGGGAGAGGTCGCTGGCGAGGGTGAAGTGGAAGAGGTCGTTGTAGGGGAGCTACAACCATGGGCTAACAGGGACCCGGCAGCGGTGGCACTGACGGTAATCAAGAATTTGCGTCGTGAAAAATGAGTCATCTGTTCAATCAAGAGAATAAGTAGAAAACATTCCTGTGGATTACCAGTCTTGAGTCATTCGCCAGCCTGGGGCTAGGCTGACAGCCTGCCAAGTCAGCAGGCATCCCCCCGAGGGTGAGCCCCAAACCGCTGCACCAGTAGGTCACGCAGCACGGGCTTCAAGTCTTCACAGGCAACCCCCTTCATGGCACAGTTGCCTAATTGAGCGTGTTTACCCACCTGCCCGCCCAGGTAGATATCGACACCTTCGACAGCCTGGCCATTTTTGCGAACTTTAGTCCCCATCAAACCAATGTCGGCGACCTGGGGCTGACCACAGGAGTTGGGGCAACCTGTCCAGTGGATCCGAACCGGACGATCGACCTGCAATTCGGCCTCCAGTTCTTGAATCATGGCCAGGGCGCGATTTTTAGTTTCAATCAGGGCAAAGTTACAAAACTGGGCACCGGTGCAGGAAACCAACCCTTTTTCTAGAGGGGATGGGGTGACTGAAAACTTTTGGGTCAAGGGCTCCTGTAACAGGGCCGCTACCCGGGAATCGGGGACATTGGGAATAATCAGATTTTGCTCAACGGTGAGGCGTAACTCGCCACTGCCGTAGACCTCTGTCAGACGGGCTAGGTCAAACATCTCAGCGGCATATAGGCGACCAATGGGGACGTGGAGGCCAATGTAACTCAGCCCCGCCTGCTTTTGGGCATAAATGCCAATATGATCTCGCTTATCCCAGAGAATCTCGTCTTTGGCGGCGGCGGCTGGGAGGGTAAAGCCCAACTGCTGCTCCACGGCGGCGCGAAATTTCTCTAGGCCCCATTCATCAATCAGCCACATCAAGCGGGCCTTTTGGCGATTGGCCCGTAACCCATGATCGCGGTAAACAAGCAATACAGCCTTGCAGACCGCCACCACATCCCCAGGGGCAACCCAGGCATTGAGGGGAATGGCGGCATCACAGCGCTTGGCGGAGAAGAACCCACCCACCAGAATATTGAATCCCAGGACCCCATCCTGATAGGCGGGGATGAAGGCTAAGTCATTGATTTCTGCATGGACGGAGTTATCGCGACAGCCCGCGATCGCAATATTGAATTTGCGCGGCAGGTTGGTGAAGGTGGGATTACCTTCCCCATTGTTGGTCAACATATCCTGCACATCGCGGATAATGTCACGGGTGTCGATTAACTCGTCGGCATCAATGCCAGCCACCGGAGACCCGGTAATGTTGCGGACATTATCCATACCGGATTGCACACTGGTTAAACCAGCTTGCTTGAGTTGCTGAAAGATGCCGGGAATGTCTTCCAGGCGAATGCCCCGCAGTTGCAGATTTTGCCGGGTGGTAATGTCGGCATTGCCATCCTCGCCGTAGCGCTGCACAATCTGGGCCAGCACTCGCAGTTGCTCACTGGTGAGAATGCCATGGGGAATACGCAGCCGCAGCATAAATTTACCCGGCGTTACGGGACGAAAGAACACCCCTACCCATTTGAGGCGGTAGTCGCGATCCTCCTCATCCATCGCTTCCCAACCCATGGGGGCAATCTGATCCAGCTCGGCTTGAATTGCCAGCCCATCTTTTTTTGCTTTTAACCGCTCAAACTTATTGAGACTTGCCGTTGCGGGGACAGTACTTGTCATCGCTTTTCACCTGCTTTTTTAAGACCAAACTCTGGCCCGATTGGATTGTAACTTAAGACGGGAAAGATTTATCACCAAGAACGGCTGAAGCCGTTGTGGAATAGAGTCCTTTCCCCGTAAGACTTCCCGCCTTAAAATATACCCCGCCCGATTGCCATTGCCGATTGGTTAAGAGATCCTGAAAAACAGGGAAATCTCGCCGGTTCAATGGATTTCTAGAGGTAGAGTAATCAGTTTGATCCGGTTGGTTCGTATCTATAGTTACAAAACATTTTTAATCATGAAGATTTTGCATAAGCCCCATGTCAAACCCGAATTGGGTTGGAGTATTTTTCGGAGTATTGTTAACCTGATATGACCAATCTGCTAAAAAAAGCTAGGGTAGCCGCACAGCAACAAGATTGGGCCAGTTTGAGCCAATACCTGCAACAGGCAATTTTAGGTGAGCCAGCGGGGGCTTCATCCCCCTCGATCGCAGATTTTTTGCCATTTGTGATCGCTGTACTAGAGTCAGGCTGCTTTCAAGACCGCTGGGATGTGGCCAAGGTTTTGCCCCAGTTTGGAGAAGGGGCGATCGCTCCCTTAGTGGGCCTGGTGCAAGATCCAGAACAAGACCTGGAAGCTCGTTGGTTTGCGGCGCGGGCGCTGGGAAATTGGGATCATCCCCTTGCGATTCAGACCTTAGCCCTGGTGATCACGACTGGCAGGGATGACGACCTGAGTCAAATAGCCGCCACGGCCCTCTCCATGATTGGGCCGGCTGCCATCCCTGCCCTCTGCCCCCTATTGGCCCAACCCACCACTTGTTTAGTCGCAGCCCAGGCCCTGGCTCAGATTGATCACCCGGATACGGTACCTGCTTTGCTATCTGTGGTGGATAGCGCCGACCCTCTGGTGAGACAGGTTGCGATCGATGCCCTCGCGTTATTTCAGGACGACCGGGTTTTAGCAATCCAGGAGATGGCTTTAACCGACCCGGTTGCTTCCGTGCGGCAGGCCGCGATTACGGGCTTGAGTCGGCGAGCTGGTCAAATGCCCCCCACTCAATTAGTCGCGTTGCTGGCCGATCGGCTCTGGGATATCAATCTGGAGGTTTGCCACCAGGCGGCGATCAGCCTCAGTCGGGTTGGGGATGCGGCGATTGCGCCGTTGATGCAAGTCTTGCAATCTGCCCTCAGCCCCCTCTCCCTGCAATTGGAAGCAGTCCGTTCTTTAGGGTGGATTGGCAGTGCAGCCGCTCTAGAACAACTGACCCCAGGCCTGCATCAACCGGAGTTGCCCCCCTCCGTCAGGCAAGAAATCGTGGCAGTCTTGGGCCGTTGGTCAGAGCCAACCCTGAAACCAGCGGCAGCCGAGGCATTAGTCAGTTTTTTGCAATCCCATGATTTCACCCCCCAGGAGAGCACCCTGCAACAAACGATCGCCCTCAGCCTGGGGCAATTAGGGCAACCCACGGCCTTGCAACCCTTAATCCAACTGCTGGCTGTAGAAGAGATGGGCGTCCGGCTCCATGCGATCGCAGCCTTAAAGCAACTAGACCGGGTAGACGCTCACCATCAACTGATGACGCTCTCCAGGCAGGCCACACTCCCCCCCGCCCTGGGTCAGGGCATCGCGATCGCCCTGCAGGAGTGGTGAGAGGTGGCCCAAAACCCGCTGATCCTTTGAACAACACTCCAAACTGCCAAAATTTAGCCCTCCTGTTGTTGAAACTGAGCCAACAACCAGGCCCCCACCTGGGATTGATTGGTTTTTCGACTACGGCGTAGAGCCTCTTCTAACACCTCAATATTTAACCCTGGTAAAACTTGCGATACCTGAATTCGTGTGCTGCCCTGAGCCGCAATGGCGTAGGCAAGTAATTCGGCATTTTGCACATCCACAACCCAATATTCACTCACGTCTAATTCTTCATACAGTGCCCGTTTTGTACCCACATCGTCGAGTAAGGAAGTTTTGGCAATCTCAATCACTAAATTGGGTGCAGGGTATTGATCTAGATTGATGATTCCCGTTCCTGATGGGATGGCTTGAGCCCGATCGTCCAAATAGTAAGACACGTCTGGTTGACATTCTCGCACACCTGCTTTACGAAGGGTTGTGGTGTCTAATCCTGTTGCTGGAATCCCCTTGAGGGCTGTAAATAAATTCACTGCAAAAATGATCACTACATGGTCGTTGCCGTGATCAAAGCTAACTGGTGACATCTCAATCCTCATATGCCCCTTGTAGTAATAGCCCTTTGCCTGTTTATATAGGGGGTCTGCGATCGTGCGAATATATTCATCCCAGGAGGCAACAATCCAGGTATCCGTGCGGGGTCTGATTTGCAAATTACTCACTGCTCAACCCTCCTGCCCAAACAAGAATTTTTGTTTCTCTCGTTCCCAAGCTCCAGCATACCCCTTCCCCTCGTTGCCAAACGAGTAGGTAGGCAGAGAGCGATCGCAGGCTTCTGGCAATTTAGGGCAGGGGAAGCGGGAGCTTCCTGGAAGAGTTACCTTTCTGGTATGCCCGCAGGGCTTTAGTGGGAGCTTGGTAACGAGTAGTCGCAGACCC
>JBJTUO010000258.1:0-9212 GCA_046080785.1 Leptolyngbyaceae cyanobacterium
TTCGTGTTCTCTGTTAATCCCTTATCAGGTAAGGTTTTTAGCACAACAATTAGACTGAACCAGTGCCAGCTAGGCTTTCGTGATAACTATTAATAATATTTCAAGAGCCTAGAAACAATAGAAACTAAGCTCCTGAGCCTATTTTATCCTAACTTCCTCCAATTCGCGCCACATCCCGCGCATTCTCCTCAAACGCCGCATTCAGCGCATCATCCCCACTTAAACCAGCCTCCAACGCATTCTTAATCGCCTGGAGAACCCGCTTATAATCCTTCGGCATCACCTTCACAAACTTAGGAATCATCGACTCCCAATCCGCCAGAACAGCCTTAGCTTTCTCACTATTCGTATAGGTGACATGGCTTTGAATCAGATCATAAAGATCCTGAATTTCTTCGGGGTCTTCCAAAGATTCCAATCCCACCATCGACTGATTACAACGAGTCGCAAAATCTTCCGACTCATCGAGGATATAGGCCACACCGCCACTCATCCCCGCCGCAAAATTACGACCCGTCAAGCCTAGGACAACGACCTTACCGCCTGTCATGTATTCGCAACCGTGATCGCCGACAGCTTCCACCACCGTATTGACCCCCGAATTACGAACCCCAAAACGTTCGCCCGCCATCCCTGCAATATAGGCTTCACCACTGGTTGCACCGTATAACGCCACATTGCCAATGATGATATTTTCCGATGCGGCAAAAGTGGAACCCACAGGCGGATAAACAATCAACTTCCCACCGCTTAAACCCTTGCCTAGATAGTCATTGGCATCGCCTTCTAGTTCGAGGGTGACACCTTTCGGCACAAAGGCTCCAAAACTCTGACCCGCACTGCCTTGGAAGTGCAGATGAATGGTGTCTTCGGGTAAGCCTTCCCAGTTGCGTTTGGTGATTTCATTGCCCACAATGGTTCCGACCACACGGTTAATGTTTTTGATGGGTAAAGTTGCTTTGACTTTTTCACCCTTTTCGATCGCAGGTTTACAGAGATCTAATAACGTGGTGATGTCCAAAGACTTCTCTAAACCATGATCCTGAGCCATTTGGCAATAACGACCGACTTCGGGGCCAACTTCGGGTTGGTAAAGAATAGCTGATAGGTCAATCCCTTTGGCTTTCCAATGGTCAACGGCTTTTTTCGGTTCCAGAATATCGGTGCGACCGACCATTTCGGTAAGGGTGCGGAAACCCAATTGGGCCATGATTTCTCGCATTTCTGTGGCGATAAAGGTCATAAAATTCACCGCATGGGCTGGATCGCCTGTGAATTTAGCCCGTAATTCAGGGTTTTGGGTGGCAATTCCTACTGGACAGGTGTTTAAATGACAAACCCGCATCATAATACAACCGAGAGAAACTAAGGGGGCCGTCGAAAAGCCAAATTCCTCTGCACCAAGTAAGGCTCCGATGATTACATCCCGTCCTGTTTTCATTTGACCATCGGTTTCCACCACAATCCGCGATCGCAGATTATTGAGAACAAGGGTTTGATGGGTTTCAGCCAGACCTAATTCCCAGGGCAATCCTGCGTGTTTAATCGAAGTTTGGGGAGAAGCTCCCGTTCCGCCGTCATAGCCTGAAATTAAGACCACATCCGCATGGGCTTTCGCTACACCTGTCGCGATCGTTCCCACACCGACTTCGGAAACCAATTTGACGTTAATGCGAGCCGCACGATTGGCATTTTTCAGATCATGAATCAACTCAGCCAAATCTTCAATGGAATAAATATCGTGGTGGGGCGGGGGAGAAATTAAACCCACACCAGGCGTGGAGTGACGCACCTTAGCAATCCAGGGATAGACTTTGCCGCCGGGCAATTGACCGCCCTCGCCCGGTTTCGCCCCCTGGGCCATCTTGATTTGAATTTCTTGGGCTTGAGACAGGTAAAGGCTGGTGACCCCAAAACGACCAGAGGCCACCTGCTTGATCGCACTATTTTTAGAGTCGCCCTGCTCATTACTCCAGGTATAGCGTTCCGGGTCTTCGCCCCCTTCCCCCGTGTTAGATTTGCCCCCAATTCGATTCATCGCGATCGCCAGCGCTTCATGGGCCTCCTTGGAGATAGAACCGTAACTCATGGCACCGGTCTTAAACCGTTGCATGATTGACTCGATCGGTTCCACCTCCTCTAGGGGCACCGGCTGACGCGGCTTAAACGCTAGCAGGCCACGCAGGGTAAAAAATTTCTGGTTTTGGTCGTTGACCAAAGCCGCATATTTTTTAAATAGCTCGTAATCTGTCAGACTCACCGCCTTTTGCAGGGTGTGAATGGTTTCCGGGCTAAACAGGTGGGCTTCCCCATCCTTACGCCACTGGTATTCGCCGCCCACATCCAGAGTGTGACCATTCACCTCCCGATCGGGGAAGGCGTGGTTGTGCCGCAAGACCGCTTCCCTGGCAATCACCGCCAGATCAGCCCCTTCAATGCGAGAGGCCGTCCAGGTAAAGTACTGGTCTACCACAGAGCGGTTGAGCCCGATCGCTTCAAAAATTTGGGCCCCCCGGTAACTCTGGATCGTGGAAATGCCAATCTTGGAGGCGACCTTCACCACCCCTTTAGTGGCCGACTTAACGTAGTTCTTACAGGCAGTCTTGTAGTCTACGTTAACCAACAACCCTTCCTGAATCATGTCGTCGATCGTCTCAAACACCAGGTAGGGATTGATCGCGCCACAGCCATAGCCAATCAGGGTGGCAAAGTGATGCACTTCGCGGGGTTCCCCCGACTCTAACACCAGCCCCACCTGGGTGCGGCTACCGGTGCGAATCAAGTGATGGTGCAACCCCGCCGCCGCCAATAGAGCGGGAATGGCAGCCCGGTCTTGGTTCATCTCCCGATCGCTGAGGATGAGAATGTTGATGCCGTCGGCGATCGCCTGGTCTGCCTGGGTATAGAGTTGCTCCATGGCGGCTTCTAACCCGGCCACCCCGGCCTTGGGGTCAAACAAAATCGGCAGGGTGAGGGAACGGAAACCATTACTGTTGAGCGCCTTCAGCTTGGCCAACTCCTGATTGGTCAGAATTGGAGTTTTCAGTTCAATTAAATGGCAACTCTCCGGCTCCGGCTTTAGCAAATTCCGTTCTGCCCCAATCGTGGTCTCTGCTGAGGTGATAATTTCTTCCCGAATTGAGTCGATCGGCGGGTTGGTGACCTGGGCAAACAATTGCTGGAAGTAGTCGTAGAGCAGCTTGGGCCGATCGGAGAGCACCGCCAGAGGGGTGTCAGCCCCCATAGAGCCAACGGCTTCTACCCCATCCCGGGCCATCGGCGTCAGCAACAACCGCAATTGCTCAAAGGTATAACCAAAGGCTAACTGCCGTTGAATCAGAGGAATGGGATTAAATGCTTCCAGGGCAGGGCCATCGGGCAACTGGGCCAGCTCTACCATGTGCTGATTTAGCCATTCCCGGTAGGGATGGGCCGTGGCGATTTGATGTTTAATTTCTTCATCCGCCACAATCCGCCCTTCTTTCATGTTGACCAAAAACATGCGCCCTGGCTGCAACCGGCCTTTTAAGGCAACCCGTTCTGGCTCGATCGGCAGCACCCCCGCTTCAGAGGCCATAATTACCAGGTCATCTTTGGTTACGTAGTAGCGAGAAGGGCGCAAGCCATTGCGATCGAGGACTGCCCCCATCATGGTGCCGTCTGTGAATGCAATAGAGGCAGGGCCATCCCACGGCTCCATTAGACAGGAGTGGTATTCATAAAAGGCTTTCTTGTCATCGCTCATCGACTCATGGGCCGTCCATGGTTCCGGGATCATCATCATCACCGCATGGGGCAGCGATCGGCCAGCCAGCACCAACAACTCCAGGGCATTGTCAAAAATCAGGGAGTCACTGCCTTCGATATTAATCACCGGCTGAATCTTTTTAATATCATCCCCAAACAGGTCAGACTCAAACAGAGATTGACGGGCGTGCATCCAGTTGATATTGCCCCGCAGGGTGTTGATCTCGCCATTGTGGGCGATGTAGCGGTAGGGGTGAGAACGCTCCCAACTGGGGAAGGTATTGGTACTAAAGCGAGAGTGCACCAGAGCCAGGGCGCTCTCCATATCTGGATCTTGTAAATCTGGGTAGTATAGCCCCACCTGGACGGGCATCAGCATGCCCTTATAGACAATCGTGCGGCTAGAAAGACTAGAAGGGTACCACCAATCATCGACATGGGCAGCACGGATCAGTCGATGGGATTGCTTGCGAATCACATATAACTTGCGCTCAAAGGCCAGATCATCCGTCAACTCAGGTGAACGACGAATGAACACCTGCTCCATAAACGGCTCACTGGCCCTAGCGGTATCGCCCAAAGAAGCGTGATTGGTCGGCACGTCGCGCCAGCCAATCACCTGTTGCCCCGCATCTGCCACAATTTGCTCAAAGATACGACGACTCTGCTGCCGCTGATCAGGATTGGGGGAAGCATAGATCATCCCTACCCCATACTGGCCCGCTTCAGGGAGGGAGAACCCCGCAGCGGTAGCCACTTTTTGCATAAACCGATGGGGCAGTTGCAATAAAATCCCGGCCCCATCGCCAGTGTTGGGTTCGCATCCACAGGCCCCCCGGTGATCCAGATTGAGCAAAATCGTCAATGCCTGCTCCACAATGGCATGAGACTGCTGACCCTTCATGTGGACAATAAACCCAACCCCACAGGCATCGTGCTCAAATTGAGCATCGTATAACCCCTGACTCAATGGCATTTGATGGCTACTCATGGCGTCACTCTATAGAAACCAGCGAAGAAAATGAATGATATGGTTAAACTGCGGCCCACTGTTAATAAATCGCATTCTCTACCGAGAAATTGGGAAGAGGGCTGGTCTTAAGGAAATTGTCAGATCTACCCATATTGTGTATCCTTCTCATTAAGACAGCGTTATTGAGAAAGCAACTATGGCCTCCTCCTACACTGCAACCTCTTTAAAAGCCGAGTTAAATGAGCGGGGCTGGCGGTTAACTCCCCAGCGAGAGACAATTTTACAGGTCTTTCAGAACTTGGAAGAAGGACATCATCTCAGTGCCGAAGACCTCTACAACGTGTTGCAGAGTCAAGGGGAAGCAATCAGCCTGTCTACGATTTATCGAACCCTCAAGTTGATGGCCCGCATGGGCATTTTAAGGGAACTGGAATTGGCAGAAGGTCACAAACACTACGAATTAAATCAACCCCATCCCCATTATCACCATCACCTGATCTGCGTGCGGTGCAGCAAGACGATCGAGTTTAAGAGCGACTCCATCCTCAAGGTGGGGTCTAAAACTGCTGAAAAACAGGGCTTTCATCTGCTAGACTGCCAACTGACCATCCATGCGGTTTGCCCCGCCTGTCAGCGATCGCTCTTGCCCATGTGACCACTGGCAGCGCTGCGACCCAATCCGCTGCCTGGTCTGTGCTGCCCTAACGGAAATAAACGACACGAGCATCAAAACCCGACTTACGCAGCCACTGGGATTGTTGATTGGCCCAATTTAGCTGGGGAGAGGCACCTGCATTAATAAATGGCCCACGGGAATCTTTTTTAACAAAAAAGGCTCCAGGGGCAAATTGACGCACACGGTTTAACTCTGCCCCGTTAGAGGATGGAATGACAACCACATAGCGATCGCTAGACCAGGTTGGGCCGCCCACTGGGGGCATGGGTCGGGAAGGTGGACGGTCAGAGTAGGAAGGATTGCCGGAGTAGGCAACCAGCACCCGCCGTAATTCTGCCCTGGTATCAGGCCCCACGACCCCATCCGCCACCAGGCCGTTGTCTCGTTGAAACTGGCGCACTGCCACCTCGGTGGGGCCATCAAACACCCCATTGATCGGCCCAAAGTAGTAGCCCAATTGATTTAAACTGCTTTGCAACAGCCGCACATCTGGCCCCTGGTCACCCCGTTGCCAATAGGTTCCAGAGGGGCGGGTGGTGGAGACTGGGCGATAGACCCCGCCATCACTGGCAAGGGCCTGCCGGGTCGCTGGCCCCACCACGCCATCTACAACCAACCCATTAGCAGATTGAAACGATCGCACGGCCTGATCGGTATCTGGGCCAAACACCCCATCGACCCCAACTGTAAACCCTGCTTGATTGAGCTGTTGTTGGATGACAACCACTTCTGGGCCAGAGCTACCCAGTTGGGGCAAGCCACTGAGACTCACAGGAACGATCGTCGCCGAATTACAGTTGCAGGCCAGGGCCGGGGCAGTTGCAACCCCGACAAAAGGGGCCATGAGGGACAAGGCAGAGAGGCTAAAACGCCCCCATAACCGCTGCCAACCTGCTTTTTGACTGGCAGGGAGAGACTCTATTGCAGAAAAATTGGATGCATCAATAGATCGAGCCACACAGACCTGATGGAAAAAGGCAAGCGGTTGCATAATGTTTTCGTTGAATTCTGACAAATATTTCGTGCGTTTATAGGCACAAGGTCTATAATCAAAATTCTATCTTTTTCCAATCCATCTGAAAATCCCTCTCCGGAAAATTTCTGCGCTCCGGGAGGTTTTTGGGCTTAATATTGTTAATTTTGAAAGCCAATCCAGAAGCTGCTTCACTTCTTTTAGCCTGGATTATTTACGAACCCCTCAATATATTGGCTGTCAGCTCAGTTACCTCATGAATGATGCAGGTGAAGTTGATCCCGAATCCAGTTCCTTCTTCTCTCCTGACTTCTTGCTCTCCTGGCTCCTTTCAATACTTTTGAATCCTGCTGCGCCTGTGGCTTCAAAAGCATTGCCTCCTGACTCCTTCTCTCCTGACTCCTTTTGTTAATTCAATTTCTCCGCATACCCCCCTCTAACCCAGCCCTCCAGGTTGGTGCCCTCGACTCGAACCCTCTGCCATTCCTTGTCGGGGCTCTCCTCTAATACAATCACCCGCTGGTTATAATCAATTCCCCCAATTCGTTCTGCATCCCGGTTGGGAGCGCTTCTCAGATTCAGCCCAATATCTAAGGTGATGCGGGCGGGGTAGCCATTGGTTGGGGATGGCGAAGGAGCAGGAGAAGGGCTGCTATTACTTTGGGGGCTCGCCTGGGGCGAGGGGGAAGGTTGCCCCGCTGTAGGCTTCGCCGCAGGTGAGGCGGTTGCCACCAGGGCTGGTTTATCGTTGGCAAAGGTGGGCTTGGGGGGAGGGGCCATAAATTGGGTAATCAGTCGCTGGGCCATCAGGTAACCCCCACCCACAATCAAGGCGATCGCAAGCACAAACCCACTCGCGAGTTTGGCTAGATTTGACCAGGTCATCCCCCCTCTCCTCCTAATCAACAATGGCAGCATTGTAAGAGATGGCAGCCTATTCAGCGATTAAAAATCACGATCGTCCGGTTGCTGCATCTGTTGTTGGATGCGGGTAGAAAGGGGAGTATGCTTTGAGGCTAGCCGGGCTTTGCCAGCAGCGGCCCAATCTTGCAAAAACTGAATCTGTTCTTGAGCCGTTCGTGCCAGGGGCACAATCTGACTGGCGGCCTCCAGAATGTCGTCGGTGCAGAAGTCCCGATTTTGACTAAAGCCAATGTGCATCGCCTCTGTGATCGTCTGCTCAATCTCTGCCCCAGAAAAATCAGGGGTTTCGTAGGCCAGCCGCTCCAGGTCGTATTGCTTGAGATTATGGGGCCGTAGGCGAGAGAGATGCACCGAAAAAATTTCTCGCCGTTCGTCTTGGGTGGGCAACCCCACAAAAAAGATGTCGTCAAACCGCCCCTTACGCAACATTTCTGGAGGCAGAGAGCGAATGTTATTGGCCGTGGCAACCACAAAAACAGGGGAGGTCTTTTCTGCCATCCAGGTGATAAAGGTGCCAAATACCCGACTGGTTGTGCCGGCATCCCCCTTGCCATCCACCCCCGCAAAGGCTTTATCAATTTCATCAATCCATAGAATACAGGGTGCCAACGCCTCCGCCAGTTGAATCATCTGCCGGGTACGAGATTCTGATTCTCCCACTAGCCCGGCAAATAAACGCCCCACATCTAAGCGCAGCAAGGGGAGGTGCCAGTGATGGGCGATCGCCTTTGCTGTCAGGGATTTACCCGTTCCCTGAATTCCCGCCAGTAACAGGCCCCTGGGGTGAGGCAGCCCATACTGCCGCGCTTTTTCTGAAAAGGCACTGCCCCGTCGCAACAGCCATTCTTTTAAGTTATCTAAACCGCCAATGTCAGAAATGTTGGCCGTGGTGGGGTAGAAGTCTAAAATCTGGGTCTGGCGGATGGTCTGGCGTTTTTCTTGCAAAATTAAGTCCACATCCTCCGGGCGCACTTCCCCATGGGTGGCAATTGCCCGTGCCAGCACCCGCCGAATCCGCTCCATCGACAGCCCCTGACAGGAAGCCACCAGATCATCGAGGGTACGGCTGGGGAGAGCCTGACCCATGGCGGCCAGTAACCGCTCTACTTCAGTCCGAATCTCTGCCCCCCCAGGTAGAGGGAAATCAACCACGGTTAATACTTCTGTCAGGTCATCCGGAATGGTGAGTTGGGGAGCCAGCAGCACAATATTTTTAGGCTGGGATTTTAGGGTTTTGGCCAGATTTCTCAACTTACGAGAAACTGACACATCTTCTAAGAAGCGATGAAAATCTCGCAGGATAAAAATAGCCGCTGCCGCTGCTGGTATCTTTTCCACAAACTCTAAAGCCTGTAGGGGGTTACGCTTACCAAACCCTGCATCATTGGGATTCCCCTGATAACCATCGACAAAATCCCAGGTATAGATGGCTCGATTACCCTGTTGTTTGGCTGACTGGGCGATCGCCCACTCCACCCGTTCTTCTTCACGACTGGGGATATAAATTAACGGGTAGCGGGCTCGCAGCAATAACTCAAACTCTTCGTGAAAGCTCATGGGAATTAAGCAAAAATTAACGAGAGCAAAAATAGGCCAGGTATGGTCTTGTTCAGCTTTAAGCATAAGGACTTTGGCTGCAAAAAGCACTGGATCAAGCCATTGCTTCAAAAATTGTCAGGGGTAAGTACCTAGTCACTAGCGTTGAGCGACCTAACCCCCGGCTGTCGCCGTCCCCCTAAAAAGGGGGACTACAGGGGTTGTATTCACTAGCGTTGAGCGACCTAACCCCCGGCTGTCGCCGTCCCCCTAAAAAGGGGGACTAAAGGGGTTGTATTCACTAGCGTTGAGCGACCTAACCCCCGGCTGTCGCCGTCCCCCTAAAAAGGGGGACTAAAGGGGTTGTATTCACTAGCGTTGAG
>JBJTUO010000259.1:0-12652 GCA_046080785.1 Leptolyngbyaceae cyanobacterium
TAGGCCTTGACCGCCTCATCCAGCTTGTTCTGGGCTCTCAGCGCAATGCCCAGGTTGTTGTAGGCAGCGGCAAATTTGGGGTCGAGGGCGATCGCCTGGTTGTAGGCCTTGACCGCCTCATCCAGCTTCTTCTGGTAATACAGCGCAAGGCCCAGGTTGTAGTAGGCAGCGGCATTTTTGGGATCCTGGCTGATCGCCTGACGAAAAATGCGCTCTGCTTCGACATACCGACCGCTCGTACCTGATTCAATTCCTTGCTGCAACAGTTGATCGATGGTCTGGGTCAAACCAGGCCCAGAGAGCAGCATCACGGCAGTCAACGCTAGGGGGGCTAGGGTGCGGTGCAGTAGCTTCATGGGGGCTAAGGGTCTAAAGTCAATTCACACTTAGGATAACAAATTCGATCGGGGTTGTCAGATAGGAGACGGGCCAGTCAGCAACTCCAGGCTCAGAATAAAATGACTGATACAGAGATTGCAGGTTCCCCGTAGCTCAAGCAATGGTAAAAACATGCACCATCCTGAAACCCTAACAACTCAAGTTAAACAAAAGGCGATTGAGATTGGTTTTGATCTGGTTGGCATTGCCCCAGTCTCTACCCCCGATCGGGCGACTCCTCAGCTACAGGCCTGGTTAAACAAGGGCTACCAGGCAGACATGGAGTGGATGGGCAACCCCAGGCGGCAAAATATTCGGTTAATCATGCCCGATGTGCAATCTGTTATTGCGGTCGCCCTAAATTACTACACCCCCACCCAAAGGCCAGCAGGTCATGAATACGCCAAGCTCTCCCGCTATGGTTGGGGGCGCGATTACCACAAGGTCTTAGCTAAAAAACTAAAGGCCCTATCCACCTGGTTGCAACAACAGGGAGAAGGGATTGAGGTGCGCTACTACGCAGATACGGGCCCCCTGCAAGATAAGGTCTGGGCAGAGCGGGCCGGTTTGGGTTGGATCGCCAAGAACGGCAACCTAATTACCCGCCGCTATGGCTCCTGGGTCTTTTTAGGCGAAATTTTAACCAATCTGGCCTTAACCCCCGATCGCCCCCATACAGCCCACTGTGGCACCTGCACCCGCTGTTTAGAGGCCTGCCCGACCGCTGCAATTCCCCAGCCCTACCAGGTCGATGCCAACCGCTGTATTGCCTACCACACGATCGAAAACCGGGCTCAAGCATTACCGCCCTTGATTGCCTCCCACTTACAGGGCTGGGTGGCTGGATGTGATATCTGCCAGGATGTCTGCCCCTGGAATCAGCGATTTGCCCAACCCACCGAGTTAGAGGCCTTTCAAGCCTACCCCTGGAATGTAGCCCCCACCCTAGAAGAACTGGCAAATCTTAGCCCCGCCGAGTATGAGCAACGGTTTACCGGCTCAGCCTTTCGGCGGATCAAGCCCTGGATGATGCGGCGCAATGCCCAAGCCAATCTGAATCAGCGCCAATCTTAATTAAGGAAATCTTAAATAAAGCTGAACTACTGGCTGAGTCAGCAAAATTTTGTTAAGTTTTTTAACAGGCCTATTAATGTTTCATTCCTCACTTCCATGGAGACTCTGTCCCGCCATTGCACTGCCCCCGCAGATCAACTGTCTGCCCAACCGCCTGCTGCCCAACCGTTTGAGGCGGAGCTTGAGGCAGAAAATCAAGAATTGCAGGTCTATCTCCATACCCAACGGGTGATTGTCTCCTCTTTAGAGCGGCGAGTCGGGCAATCGCTTGAGTCTCTGGCAGGCCATGTACAACTGTTGGCGATCGCGGCTCAAGACGATCAATCCTGGCAACAACAGTTGACCTATGTGCAAAACGAGGTAGACTGCCTCTCCGATTTGTTGACCGATACCTTGTTGCTGCAATGGTTAGAAGCGGGCAAAGTCCAGGTTAAGCGAGAATTGCTTGACATTCAAACCCTGCTGCGGGGGGTCACCCGTCACCTCCTGAAGCCAGACCAAAGCCAATGGTCTCGGTTAATTTGTGAAATTGACCCGCTTTTGCCTTCTGCCTACGTCGATCAGGAGTTAACCGAGGCGGTCTTAACCGACCTACTGGGCAGAGCCCTGCGCTATTCTGATGGAAGCGCCCCGATCGCCTTGATGGCTACGGCGATCTCGGGCCAAATTGAGCTACGGGTGACGGCTCAGCACTTTGCCCCACCGGGAAATCGAAATTTTGCCACTGAGATTATGCTCTGTTGCCGTCGGGTTGAGGTGCAGGGCGGTGCTATTACCTGTGAGCAGCATCCCAATCGTCTGCAAACGGTAATGATTGTTTTGCCCAGTGTTGATGCACTATAACCAATCAGTCTGAAACCCTCGCCCAGCCTAAATTTCGGAAAATGACTTAGTTCTTAATCATGTTAGGGATTGGCAATTAAATAATCTACCCGCTGTAGGATGTGTTAGGCGCTAGCTGTAACGCATCATTGGGGTTTTGTTTTCACGCAATTCCCTTAGGTTTATTGAGAATTAGCAAGGAGAAATCAAGGTTTTAGAGGGAACGAGTCCGCGATTGACTTGTGTGTACACGAAAGCTAGGGAGAGGGGGGTGAAGGCACAGCGACTCTATTTGATTTTGCTTCAGGATGTACACTGGAGTTGATTAAGCGAGGAGTCAAAATGTCTGTTGCCGATCGGGTGATTGTGCCGCTGGATGTGCCATCTGAAGCTGAGGCGATCGCCCTGCTAGACCAGTTGCCTACCGTTCAGTTTTGGAAGGTTGGGTTGCAATTGTTTGTCAGCAGTGGCCCCCGTCTGTTGCAAGAGCTGAAGGCCCGACAAAAGCGGGTATTTCTAGACCTAAAGTTTCACGACATCCCCAATACCATGGCTGGCGCTTGTCAAGCAGCCGCTGGTTATGGGGTCGATTTATTGACGGTACATGCCACAGCCGGCAAAACCGCACTGATGGCGGCCCAGCGTGCAGCCCTGGAGGGAGCAAGAGCCGCGGGGGTCTCACCACCCCAACTCTTGGTAATTACCGTTTTAACCAGCCTCTCGGCTAGAGACCTGGCCTTTGATCTCAAAATTCCCTTAGAGCTACCAGACTATGCCCTAACTATGGCCCTCCTGGGGCAGGAGAGTGGCATCTCTGGGGCAGTCTGTTCTCCCCAAGAAGTGGGTCAACTGCGGCAGTTCTGCGGCCCTGGCTATGTGTTGGTGTGTCCTGGTGTCAGGCCCACCTGGGCAACCAGAGCCGATCAACAACGGACGATGACCCCCGCTGCCGCCCTGCAAGCTGGGGCAGACTACCTGGTGATTGGGCGGCCCATTACGGCAGCAGCAGAGCCAGCCGCTGCCTTCGATCGCATTTGTGAAGAGCTGACTGTGCTGGCCCAGTGATCAGAGCAAGCAAGCTGAAGCGGTTGCCCCCCAAAGCCCTATGCTACAGCGCGATCGTAGCAATTCTGCTATTTGGGCTGGTGGCCAGTGGGGCAAAGGCAAAGGCCAACCCCCGCCCAGCCCCTGCTCGATATGCCTTTTCGTTAAATGACTTATTCCGCAGCAATCAAAAGCCACGCCCCCGGCAACGGCTCACCTGTCCCCCAGAGGTGCAGGCCTTAACTAGAGAACTGCTGGTTGACCTACCAGCCTACATCAATCGCAGCAATCGTCGATTGGTGGGGCATCAGCCGATCACCTCAGAGACCTACGCGATCGTTGCCAGTCAACCCGATTTTCAAGCGATTGCCTTAACCGCAGAGAAAGCCTTTAATCCGCCAGACCCCAACCTACACCAAGTCTTTTTCACGGTTCTAGAAAGGCAGTATAGCGGTCAGCAGTTGTTTGAATGGCAGAATTACTACTGGTTGTTTCTAGCAAAAACTGAACAGGGCTGGCAACTGGCCCTCCTATTTTCCCGGTTTGGTGCCTACCCTGGGGCAGAAAAGTCTCTCACTCAACTGCGGGATAGTAGTCAGGGCATTACCGCCCAGGCCATTCGGACCTGGTTGCGCGACTGTCAAGCTGGAACGGTGTGGCGATAAGTCAGACCCGATGGATCGCGGGCTGTATTGCCTTTGGGTAGGGGATGCGTTGGTGGTGAAACTGCTGCCAGATTTCAACAAAGATAACGGCAATCTGGGATAGGTGCTCACGGGTGAGGCCAGAGTTAACCAGTTGGTTGTCTTGCCAGCGGGCTTTGAAGATCTTATTCACCATCGATAGCGCCTCTTCAGTGGTGGCGTCTTTCAGCGATCGTAGAGCCGCCTCACAGCAGTCTGCCAGCATCACAATCCCAGTTTCGCGACAGTGGGGGATGGGGCCATCATAGCGGAAGTCAGATTCCTGAACCAGAGCCGTGCTGCCATCCGGGTTTGGGGTTTGATTGGCTTGCTGTTGGGCCTGATGGTAGAAGTAGGCAATTAACAGGGTGCCCTGATGCTCAGGAATAAAGGCCTGCACCGCTTTGGGCAAGTGATACCTGCGAGCCATCACCAGCCCTTCCGTCACATGTTTTTTGATGATGGCGGCACTTTCCCAGGGGTTATTTAATTGATCATGCTTATTCGGCCTACCCATTTGGTTTTCAATAAAGCCCAAGGGGTCATGCATCTTACCAATATCGTGATAAAGCGTCCCTGCCCGCACCAGTTCTACATTACAGTCCAGGGCACGGGCAGCAGCTTCTGCCAGGGTCGCGACAAATAAGGTGTGTTGAAAGGTGCCAGGGGTTTCAGCGGCGAGTTTCTTTAACAGGGGATGGTTAGGATTGGCCAGCTCCACCAGCCGGAGGGTGGTAACCAGGTCAAACAGTTGTTCTAAATAAGGGCTACTGCCGATCGCCACAATCACCCAGCCTAGACCAATCAAGGCCTGGATGGTTGCAGACCCCAATATTTCATGCCAGACCGCCCCCGAAGCCAGATTTAGCAGTAAATAAAGCCCCCCCTGAATCAGGCCAATCAGCGCCCCCAATTTGGCCAGTTCTTCCCGCGATCGCAGGCGACTACCCATCCAGCCGCAGACCACCCCCCCCACGGCACTGGGAAGTAACTGAGCCCAACTGAGATGCATGCCCAGGGCCACTAAAATCCCCAATGCACCGGGGAGGGCGACGCCCAGGGCAGACCCATAAAAACCACTCACTAAGAGCCCGATCGCCGGTAGGTTGGTGGCGGGCACCCGCAGCATAATCATCAACGGTGTCGTCAAGCTTAACAGCCAAATCAACAGTTGATCACGCCGTCTTAAGCGGGAATGGAAGTGCCTTGCAACCAAAGCAACGGTGGCAACAGCACCGCTGACTAACACACTAAAGGCCAGAAGCCCTGGCCAGTTAACGCCCCGGCGGCTGAGACCAAAGCTATCTAGCAGGGCAAAGTCTGCCGCAGTGATGACCTCCCCCGCCCGGACAATCACTTCCCCCTGGCGAATGGTGACCAGTTCGGGTTTAATATTCTTGGCCGCTTGCTCTGCTTGCAACTGGGTCTGTTCCTCATCCCGCATCAAATTGGGACGCAGAATACTGACCAGTAAGCGACTTGAAAATTCAACGACTGGTTGCGGTAGGTCATCCTGAAGCTGTAAAGTCACTGCCCTCTGCAACACTGATGGAGGCAGGCCAGGGGCAATGCCCTGGGCCAGGATGGGCTGGGCCAGCCGGGGCAACCGATCGAGCAATTGTTGCCATTCCCCATCGGTGAGCTCTAGCAGGGTTGGGTCATAAACAATGGCTGTGCCGCCTATTGTGCCCTCTATTGTGCTCCCTGCCGTTGATTGGGGTAGCGCCGTGAGAGCCGCCGTGTAGCGCCGACGAGCCTGGTTAACTAGGTGTAGCAGTTGGTTATAGGCCGTAGGCGTCGCTGTTTGACGGTAGGTCTGTAGGGCCGCGATCGCCCAGGCTGGCGTATTTACTTGAAGGGGAGTTGCCCCAGGACTGGGTGGGGCTGGTTGGTTAGAATGGGAGCCCGCCCGAAAGGCTTGCAGAATGATTTGCCACTCTGGATCTGGTGCCCTGCGGAGATAGGACTGCACCGCTTGAGTCAGGGTTGCCGTTGGGGTAAAGGGAAAGGCCCC
Source organism: Leptolyngbyaceae cyanobacterium (assembly GCA_046080785.1). GTDB lineage: Bacteria > Cyanobacteriota > Cyanobacteriia > Leptolyngbyales > Leptolyngbyaceae > JBJTUO01. The sequence goes on from JBJTUO010000259.1 coordinate 6,016, forward strand.
TGCCACCCGCCGGAGCGCTCCCCCCTGGCTGATCGCCTGGCGTAGATCGGCTGTAATCTGTTGATTAATCGCTAAATCTAGCTTTAGTACCGAGACTGCTTGAGTCCGAGCCATTCTCCGCTTGATTTCGGTCGATTGCTGATCTTCAACCACCGCATCGGCAGGGGCCTGAATGACTTGGGGCGCGACCCGGCCCACCGCTAAGCCCGGCGCATTGTAAAACCGCAAACCCAAGGCACCGGTCAGGGAGATTACGGTCAGGCTCAATGCGATCACCGGCAGCGCTCGTTCTGAGAAAGGACGCTGATTGATGGACAGCACCATCCTGAGTCGCTGGATCAGGGCCACCCGCGACAGCTCAACTTGTTTGATTAATCGGTGGATCCTAATCATAGGGCAATGGCACTATTATAGGGGCTCAGCGGCGACTCACTCCCGGTGCGGCGATCGCAGGGCCCAGATCGCTGAATGTTGCGGGGTCCTCCGCTCCAGACCAGACAGCCAGCAGGTAAGTTGCCAACTGCCGCAGTTCTCTGCCCGTCCTATTTGCCATCAGGGGATAGGCAGGATCTGTAAGCACCGCCTGCCAAGCCAGGGGCAAGCCCCCAGTGGTGATCGACGCCCCGGCGAGCATGCCCGTTAAGGCACTGATATGGGGAAGCTGATAGCTGAGTCGGGCCGATCGCAGGATTCCAAGTTCCAGATGCTGTGGCGCACTGAGGAAGCAGTAGAGGCCCAGGGCAATGGTTGGATCGAGGTCAGACAGGGAAGCAAGACGCCCCCAGGCGGTTTGGAGGCTGGCCCGATGCTGGAGCAACTGCTGCACCGTTTCTAGGGCAATGACTAAGGCGGGGTTGGGCCGGGTATTTAGCAACCTGGTCAACGCTTTTTGCAGGGGGGCGACAAAAGAACGGGGGTGAAACTGATGGGTTAAGATCTGCCCCACCAGCAGCCCCACCATGAGTACCTGCTGATAGCTGGTGGATGCTTGGGGCAACCCGGCAAGAACCTGACTGAGTTGCTGCTCCAGGATCTGGCTGTTTTCGTGGTAAAAGAGGTGGAGCGGTAAAGTCTGAATCGCCATCTGACTGGCAGAGGTCGAGGCCCCCAGCCCTGCCATGGGGGGTAACGCACTTGGGGCGGAGCTTCCGATTTGAATCAGGTGTCTAATCAACTCAATCAGGGGTTCCCCGACTGAATTAGCTTCTGAGGGCAAAGCTTCCGGATGAGGGCCAGAGGCTGATGAAATCAGGAGGGGAACAGGGGGGTGAAACAAGCGATCGGGGGCCACCCGCTTACCCTGGACGACCTGATCGCAACAGTCTCCCAGAGCCACCCCCAATAGTGCCCCCTGAAACCGATTGACGAGGGAATAATGCATCAGTGCCTAAACATGAAAAATTAGCTGGTATTACCCCCCGGCTGTCGCCGTCCCCGCGCTTCGCGCCGCTGCGCTAGAGATAAGGGGGACTATAGGGGGTGTATTCAATCGCGTCCAACTATTAAAACACTAAGATGAAACGCTGATTTTTCTAAACAGATCGATCATTTTACGGGTAAACTCAAAGGCAAAAAATTAGTAGGAATTCTAACCATGTTACGCCACCTGTACTCTCATCCCACTCTGACTGGTCATGCCGGTGATTGGCTGCTCCTGGCAGGCCTGTTGGGGAGCGTCAGTATAGGGGCGGGGCGGGCGATCGCAGGGTCTGTGCCGCCTCAAGCTCTACTGATCAGTCAGGCACTCCCTGCTAGCACTGCTGGGCCGACACGCCCGGTTTTGCAAGCCGGTGCCCGGGGGGCTGATATTTCAGAATTACAGGCAACCTTAAAGTTATTAGGCTTCTATGACGGCCCGGTAGATGGGGTCTATACGGCACCTACGGTAGCAGCGGTTTCTCAATTTCAACAAGCGACGGGCCTTGCCCCTGATGGTATCGTTGGGCCCGCCACCTGGAATCGCCTCTACCCCCCGGCACCAGGAGCGCCAACCCCCACCCTGCCCCCCGCCGCCGCGACACCAATGCCTGGGCAACCTATGCCCCCATCCCCCAATCGCCCGGTGACAGCGCCTCAGAAACCGGCCCCCTCCCCAGTGACCCAAACCCCTCCGGCTGTTGCCTCTTTTCCTATTTTGCGGAAGGGGATGAAAGGCCCAGCGGTGGTGGCTTTACAAGAACGGTTACAGGCAGTGGGGGTGTTGCAGGGGGGAGCAGATGGGGTGTTTGGTGATGAAACCGAAGCCGCTGTCAAGGAAGCGCAGAAGAAATATGCTCTGGAGGTGGATGGCATCGTTGGGCCCGGTACCTGGAGTGCTTTAATGCGGTGATATCTTTGATGGGTGGGATATGGCAAGGCCCACGGCTAGTAAGGCTCGATGGCTAGAGGGGTGAGAAGGGTGCGGTTGCTTACCCCTGTAAGGCACTGAAAACGGGCAGAAAGGTTCCGGTTATTGAGCTGAAGCGACGTATTATTTAGAAATAACCTGGATAAGGGGTAACTCTAGGAAGTTATGCTAAATCATTCTGCCTATTCACCCATGATGGGATCTTAGGCGAAAAGTTTCAGTATATTAATAGCTAGTCATACTGAATCACTATAAATATGCAAACAATTTATTTGGTAAGATCATTATCAAACAATATTTCTTTTGACTCCAATCAGCATATCGGTTTGCACTTTATAGAATCTAGTGTTGATATCGGGTTTCTCAACAACACTATTTTTGACGGAAGGCTGAAGATACTAATTGATCAAAAATCAAGTGATCAGTGGATAGGAAAGGCAAATATTTGGTTTATCCTGCTTGACAGAAAACCTCTAACAAATCAGTCTCTTGAAGAAGCATATGTGTATATAAAAAATATTGGAATCCAATTATTTAAAGTTACAAGAATGGGCCAGAGCTTTTCTTACAAAAATATTTATACAATCACTAATGTAAACGACTCTTGGAGTATTGAGGATACTTATATTAAGTATTCAGACGCTGGGGGTTTTGAAGAAATCTACTGTCTTGATAAAACTTTGTCAATAGAGAGAGAAAGAAATGAAACGATTTATCAAACAGAAGGTAAAACTGTCAAATCAGATCTAGTTATCATAATTGGCAGTGATAAACAGCAGAAACAGGCTCAGTTTATTCATATTACAATGCCAGCTCACAAGATTGACATTGATGCTTCAAATCTTCGTGTGACAGGAGATTTGAGTTCTCTCAACCACTTTCATGGAGTCGATGAATACCGAAGTACAAAGGGACTGATATACGAACTGTACAACGACGCTATAACCAGCCAGAGTATATTTACATCTTATCTGCTTCTATTTCAAATAGTTGAGGTGGTGATTTCAGAAGGAGTATCTTCAAAGTTAAGCGATGAAACCATTTCTACAATAATGGATGAAGTGAGTAAAACTAACCTTCTAGATGACATTTTTGTCGAACGACTACGCGGACTTCTGAAGGGACTGAAAAAAGAAAATTCAATGGAACTCTTACAATCCGGAATAGTCCGTCTTTTAGGGGAACATATACTCGGAAGTCTTGATTTTTCCGCTTTTCCAAAATGGAGAAAGTTTCGAGGAAAGATTACGCACCCTATGCGGACACAAGAGTTGACAGATACTGAGTTTACTATGCAGTACAAATCATTGCGAAAATTCGTAGATAACCTTGCTTGTACCCTATCTTGATGACATGACTAACAATCCTGGAGCGGCGGATTAACTGAAGCCGCTTGGGCGAGTCGCAAAGATTTGGGCAATTTCTGAAACCTGCGGCGGCAGGTTTTCTCCCTATAGCCGCGACTTCAGTCGCCGGGGTGACTTTCCAATTGAATGGCAAAATAGAAGTGCAACTCTTCGGAGTGGTTGGATTATCGAGCATGGCTCGGAGATTCCAAGATTAACAACCTGTTACCCTCTCTAATGTTTGGAGGTGATACGAGTGACGAAGAATAGCGCCAAATTGCTAGATGTTGTAGCTTTAACAGTAGACTTGCCTGAATACAACTTGTGGCGTGGACAAGTCGGAACCATCGTTGAGCTGCTGGCTGGTGGTACAGCGTTTGAGGTTGAATTTAGCGATCGTGATGGACGAGCGTTTGAGTCCATCGGGTTGCGTCCAGAGCAATTCATGGTGTTGCATTTTCAGCCAGCATCACCTGACTTAAAACCTGAAATGGTTACTGCATAGTGCAACATAGCAACGCTGTTGCAACAGACAGTATCAAAACCTCGGAATGTCTCGAAAGCTCGTGCCGCCGCTCAAGTGTCCCGCTGGCCGATCTCATCTCTGAGCCCCCAATCTTCACTCAACGGGGTGCGACACTTCATCAAGCCTTTTCTATGGCGGTTTCTCAACAAATGAGACACAATCGGCCCTTGACTGGCAAAGCTTTCAGGGCAAAAAGCGTACCCAGATCGACCGCAAACCGCGATCGTATTACCGCTCAAACGGCGTTTGCAAGGTATCCGGCGGTTAAAACCGCTGCTACACCAACAAAGTCCGCCGACGCGGACTGAATCAAATAAGGTTTTCAGTAACCTGCGGCGGCAGGTTTTCTCCCTATAGCCGCGACTTCAGTCGCCGGGGTGACAGAGAGACAGGCTTTTAAAACATCCTCTCAGAGGGCGATCGGCCCACCCCACGATACAACACAATCCTGCCGCTGCTGTTGTACTTTCCCCCTGCTTGTCCAATGCGAGCGATCGGCCAAGTCCGGGTTCTACTGATCTCGCGCCCTGTTATGCCACAAGTCCTTGGTTGGAATAGGGGCTGAAATCTACTTGTGGGTTACGATGCATTTGTTCTCAAGAACTTGCCTAAACCAAGTAATTGTAACCACGATTTGTAGCTACAATTGATTATTGTAGTTGTCCTCCGGTTATGGAATATGAATGGGATGAAGCCAAGCGCTTTGCTAATCTGGGTAAGCATGGAATAGACTTCATCGATGTTCCAGCCGTGTTTGATGGCGATATCGTGGCGGTTGAAGACGATCGTTATGATTATGGAGAGCAACGTTTTATCACATTCGGTTTGTTACAAGGGCGAGTGATTGCCGTTGTCCATACAGAACGTGAAGATCGCATCCGTATTATTTCTGCAAGAAAAGCAACGAAATATGAACAACGAACCTACTTTGAACAGATCTCAAACTGATTGGCAACGATTGGATGCAATGAGTGATGAAGATATTGATTTATCAGATTGTCCAGAGATGACGCCAGAAATGTTTGCTAAGGCGATCGTGCGACGGGGTTTACCGGCTACAAAAGCTAAGACTCAAGTTACACTCCGCATTGATAGCGATGTGTTGGAGTGGTTTAAGTCTCAAGGGCGGGGCTATCAAACACAAATCAATCAATTACTGCGAGCGTATATGGAAGCACATCAATAACTGGTAGACTGATTCACATTTAGAAATGATGGTTGCAGTGGTATAACCCTGGTACCGCGACGAGATTGTGCTACTTTTCAGAAGGTAATTGGCCCATGACTGGCAAAGATTTCAGGGCAAAAAGCGTACCCAGATCGCCCAAAAACCGCGATCGTGGTACCTCTCAGAGGGAGATCGATCGGCCCACCCCACGATACAACACAATCCTGCCGCTGCTGTTGTACTTCCCCCCTGGTCGTCCAATGCGAGCGATCGGCCAAGTCGGGGTTCTGCTAATCTCGCGACCCGTTAGCCTACTTGAGTTCTTGGTGAGAGGTAGTGCAATAACAGTTCTAGTTCTCCATAGATTTGTAGAGAACAGGCTTACCAGTGTGTCTGCCATTGAGGGAGGAGCAATCAGCAGGTTGCGAAGCCAGTGGTCATGGTAACGAAAGCCATTGAGATCCGCTTCGCACGGCTTTCAGCCTACAAAGGGTGATTTGGAATGAGGCGATTGGGCTTGAATCTTACGACAATAGGGATGGAAGTTCCAGAGCATCGCCATCGCTCGGAGTGCCTGTTGAACCGCAGTTTTGGAGCCATGAAAATACTGCATTGCATACAGCATGCGATCCTGGTAGTTCATCAATCGGTCTACCGTGTTGCTGGTGCGATAGGCATTGGGATACTCAAAGGTGAGTTTGAAGTTCGCGGCATTTGCCTTGAGTTTTGGGACTTTTTCAACAATGACCTGGGGGACATCGGTCGCGGCATTGCCCCATTCCCACAGCCGTTTCCAAGCTGTTTGGGTGGGTTCCCAGCCATCGAGGTTGACCATCTGCGGTTGGTAGTCTGGTTGATGCGCCTGGGCTTCTTGGGCAAAGATACCATAGGCAGCGGTTAAATCCTCTTCGGCAGCACAGTAATATAGATGCGATGCCCTCTCCACCAACTGTGTTTCTCATCGGCCACAAGGTCAGAGGGGAGTGCGTCCGGGTCTTTCACCGTACTGCCTACAATCGAAACTCGGGCTAACGCCTGGGTCGCGTTGTACCAGTACATTGGACTTTTTCCTAACACATGAGCAATCCCCTCATAGGGCACCCCATACCGCCGCAGGTATAGCCCTTTTTCCACCTCTTCCGTCTTGCCTATCATGTACGGCAGCACGTTATCTGGCCGGATTTGATAGACTTGCCGATTCGCTTTCAACAGAATCCGGCGCGTCTTCATCTGTTGACGCTTCGATAACA
>JBJTUO010000260.1:0-15807 GCA_046080785.1 Leptolyngbyaceae cyanobacterium
GCCATCGTTTGATTGGCTTAGCTGTTTAGAGCGTGTTCGCTACCGCTTTGCTGTTGTATTTCCCAGCCTATCGTTCCGCACTGCGGATTTAACGTGCTGGCGGCATTGCAACCTGAAGCAATTCTATTGTAGCAAGTCGCAAGTACCTCCCTATCCGCCATTCATCCCGTCGCTGAGCCGCTCTTGAGTAAACACAATTCGCGTCTACAGCGCGGGCCTTCTGTCATTAAAAGGTAAAAGTGTTTCTTGATCAGGCGACCACACCGGGGTTGCTGAAAAACAGGATGAATTGCTACCAAGTTTCAAGCATCCACCATCCCTTTCATCTCTAAAATCAGCAATACCACCACACTTGCAACTGAGAGAGGGCCAGGGTCGGAAGATAATACGCAATATTAGGCCACCCAAACCAAAGTTAGTTTCTCTAGCCTGCGGCAGACTAATACCTGGGCTTAACCTCCGACCTGATGACTTGTCATCGGCTTTGCAGCTAAGTTGCAAAAAGCACAAATGACAATTGCAAGCTATCTAGCTCAAGCCAGAAGAAATGTAATCGAAATAGACACCCATTTCGCGACCAGCATCTGCACCGACTAGGCCAGCGGTGACTTCCTTCATGGCTTGGATCGCTTGAACGGTAGAGCCGATGGGTACACCCAGAGAGTTATAGGTTTCTTTCAAACCATTCAGTACCCGCTCATCCAGAATGGAAGGATCTCCAGCTAGCATGGCATAGGTGGCGTAGCGCAGATAGTAATCGAGGTCACGGATGCAGGCAGCATAGCGACGGGTGGTGTACATGTTGCCACCAGGACGGGTGACATCAGAGTACAGCAGTGATTTAGCAACAGCTTCCTTAACGATGGCTGAAGCATTAGCTGAGATCGCAGTAGCTGCGCGGACGCGCAACGCGCCAGTAACGAAGTAGGCCTTTAGCTTATCGATGGCCTGACCATCCAGGTACTTGCCTTGAACGTCAGATGAATTAATGACAGCGGTAATTGCATCTTGCATGATTGGAATCCCTTAAAATCGCTTAATCTTACGAAATGTTTAGCAATGGGCGCGGTAAATCGAGAAACCCGACACCGGTTACGCATCACCTGCTTAGCTCATTGCGCCAACCAGGTAGTCAAAGTAGTCGACAGCTACAGCCGCGTCATCAGCAGACATCAAAGAAGTTGCTGCACTCTTCATTGCCCGCACACCCTCGACTACGGCGTCGATCGGGGTGCCCAAGGACTTATACATTTCACGAACCCCAACCACACCGATTTCTTCAATGGGGGTCACATCACCAGAAGCAACGCCATAGGTCACAAGACGCAGGTAGTAGTCTAGGTCGCGCAAGCAAGTAGCGGTCATTTCTTCGCCGTAAGCGTTGCCACCAGGGGAGACAACATCAGGACGCTTTTGGAACAGTTGGTCACCAGCTTGCTTGACGATCCGGGCCCGACCGTCAGTCAGAACTTGAATAATGCGCAGGCGCCTTTCGCCGTCGACAAGAAAGGTCTTGATCCGATCTAATTCACCAGGGCTCAGATAACGAGCTTCGGCATCTGCGCTCACGATTGCCTTCGTGACAATACTCATTGATGGATTCCTCCAATAAGAATGTAACCGATTGTTAAAATGGGGGGCTGCCCAGTGGGCTTCTAAATCCCTAAACCCGCACAGAGGTTTCAGACTTAGTTACCTTCCGCCAATATTTTGCGGCATGGAGCGCCCCCTCCAAAATCGCCCGTAATAGTTTGTAATATTTCCTTCAGTGATCCTGCTGATCCAGCCAGAGTGTTTCTGGATCCTGAGAATCAATAACAGCGGAGGAGAGGTCATCTTCTCGGCTTGCACAGGTCACAAAAGGGAGGAAAGCGCCTTTAAGACCGCGCTTGATGCGATCGGGAGTCGTATTCAGTAAGACAAATAGGGGATACAGATGCTCTGCCCCTTCGTTCAAGATATGGCGGTGTTGCAGTGGCATCTCCCACTCGTAGCCCTGACTCAACCAGACCTGGGTCTGCCGCCAACGGCTAAGTAATTCAGAAAAGTCTTCATGGGGACGATGGATAAAAATAAAAATCTCAGCCCCAGTTTTGATCTTCCATTCTGGATCACACATCAAGATCGCCAAATCACAGGGCAATGTGATTGACTCACGAGCTGCAATGTAAGCCCCTACTGCATTAGTTGTAGCTCCAGTTTGAAGTTTTACAACCGGCAGTGGAATGGTGATCACGCTCTCATGCGGTCGCCTCATGCTGGGCAGCAACTCCAGATAGGGGCGAAATTGCCGCAGCAATGCGATCGCTGCAGATGCATCACAGTAAGTTGCAAGCAGTTCTTCATAGTGGGTTTTGTGAACTGTCATGAGCTCAATCAAGCTTGTAGTTCGAACTGGGAAGAAGTTAAATCAGGCTCTTGGGTATTATTATCCCAACTTGTCAAACACCTTAAACATCGGGAGATACATGGCCAACAGAATCGAACCGACCATCCCCCCCAAAAATATGATCATAATCGGCTCAATAATGCTGGTGAGAGCTTTTACCGCTTGTTCAACTTCATCTTCGTAAAAATCCGCCACTTTCATCAGCATCTTGTCAATTTCCCCTGTCTCCTCCCCAATGCTAATCATCTGAATTGCCATTGGTGGAAACACCTGTTCCTTTTGTAAGGCCAGACTGATCATGCCACCGGTTTGAATTTCCCGGCGGGCTTGATCCACTGCATTGGCAATCACCTGGTTTCCCGCTGTATCACGAACAATTTCCAACGACGTCAGGATTGGCACACCTGAGCGGGTCAGCGCTCCAAAGGTACGACAAAAGCGCGCTGTAGCCGATTTCTGGATTAAGTCTCCAAACAGCGGCATTTTTAGCATAAAGCGATCGACCGTTTCTCGGCCTACCCGTGTCTTGTAGTATTGGAGAAAGGCAAAAACGACCAGAGGAACTAACACAATCAGAATCAGCACTCGCGGGCTGCGGATAAACTCGCTGAGGGAGAGCATAAATTGGGTGAAAGGGGGCAACCCTGCCCCCAATTCTTGAAAGATGCCAGCAAAGATGGGGATGAGAAAAACCGTCATTGCCAAAAAAATAATGACTGCCAACAAGCCAACGACAACCGGATAGGTCAAAGCCGATTTAATCTGATTTTGCAGTCGGGCCATATCTTCCAGTAGTTTAGAGAGGCGATTTAAAACCTCATCTAAAACACCGCCTACCTCGCCAGCCTGAATCATACTGGTATAAAGGTTATCAAAGCACTCTGGATGCTTGCGCATGGCATCCGATAAACTTATCCCTTGCTGCACATCTGCACTGATGCTCATGAGTGCTCGCTTCAGTTTTGGGTTTGTAGACTGCTCTGATAGCACCCCCAGCCCTCGGACAACCCCGACACCCGCATTGACAAGAGCAGCAAATTGCCGCGAAAAAATGGCTTTATCTTTAACTGAAATTGTTGACAGAGCGGTTTGAATGTCTTTCAGATCAAGATTCAATGAAAGCCCTTGAGCTTCCTTCAGATCCTGGATAAAAAACCCCTGCTCCCGCAAAGTTGCGCGGGCATCCCTGATCGAATCGGCAACGATCTTCTCTTTTCTGGCGTTTCCTTGGGTATCCTGGACGTGGGCAACGAAGGTTGGCATACTGGCGACCTGAATGGATGACGATAGTTGAAATCGTGTTGAAAAACTGACCCTATGGAGTCGGAATGAAGTAGCTCAACCACTCCACGCATCTATAATGCACTTGATTTTTTCATCAGTACCACTTTCCTGCTTAAGTTAACGCATTGATAGACCGGAGTGGGATGATGCACCTGCTGGCGTACTACCAATCAACCGCTGCAACTCATCTGAGCGAGAGGTCTTTGACATAGCAGACTCAAAGGTAATCATGCCCGCTTTATACAAATCCGCCAGCACCTTTTCCAAAGTTTGCATGCCTAATTTACCTCCTGTTTGAATGGCGGAATAGATTTGAGCAGTCTTTCCTTCCCGAATCAGGTTCGCGATCGCTGGCGTCACAATCATGATCTCCTGGGCCATGATACGACCAAATTCATTGGGTTTGGGATTCTTTTTGGGCACCAGCGTTTGACTGAATACCGCAATCAGAGAGTTTGACAATTGCACCCGTACCTGGGTTTGCTTATCTGCGGGGAACACATCCACCATCCGGTCAACGGTCTGGGCCGCAGAACTGGTGTGCAAGGTTGCCAAAACCAAGTGACCGGTTTCCGCGGCGGTAATTGCCAGGGAAATCGTCTCTAAGTCTCGCATTTCACCCACCAAAATGATGTCTGGATCTTCGCGCAACGCCGCCCGCAGGGCATTGGCAAAACTTTTGGTATCTTCACCCAACTGCCGCTGGTGGATTAAGCTTTTAACTGGCTCAAACACAAACTCGATCGGATCTTCAATCGTGAGAATGTGTTCAGCCCGTGTGTGATTAATTAAATCCATAATCGAGGCTAGAGTCGTCGTCTTACCGGAACCCGTCGGCCCCGTTACCAGAATCAAGCCTCTAGGCTTTTCAGCCATTTCACGCACGACATCGGGGAGTCCCAACTTGTCAAAGGAAGGGATTTTAGAGCTCAAGGCCCGCAGAGCAGCGGCATAGGTGCCCCGGTCCTTATACACGTTGACTCGAAATCGAGCCAACCCCCGCACTCCATAAGAACAGTCTAATTCCCAGTTTTGCTCCAAATTCTTGCGCTGGGTATTATTCAGCATGCTAAAGATCAGCCGCTGTACCTCCTCTGCACTCAAGGGCATGTCTCCGATCGGCTGTAACTTGCCACTAACGCGAAAATAGGGAGGCAGGCCAGCCGTCAAGTGAAGATCTGAGCCCCCCATGTCGATCAATTGCTCCATCAGGTCTTCAATCATCAATTCCATAATCTTTGGCTCCTTAATAGTAGGTAGGGTAGATAATCAACGCAAATGGCCCGATGGTAATCTAATCTTGAAATCGAGACGTCAGACAGTAGGGGCAATCCAGCCATTCCTGCTTTAAGTCAGCACTGCAGCAGCGACAGGTAAGAGAGATTTTACGTTTAGCTTTCAGTTCCGCCTCCAGTCCAGAATCTGTAAATGTGACCCGTTCTACTTCATCCAGAGTCGTAAGCCCCTGAGCAACAAGATTGAGACTGTAAGCCAGGAGCGTCTGCATCCCATCTTCTACCGCTAATTCCTTGATGGCTTCAGTAGGAGCCCCTTCATTAATCAGATTCTGAATGCGCTCGTTGACACGCATAATTTCATAAACGCCACAGCGCCCCCGGTATCCCACCCCATTGCATTTAGGACAAAGTGTACCACTGGCTTTAGCTGCTTGAATGTCAGAGGGATGCAGCGCATTTGCTCGATAAAACGTAATTTCTCCTTCACGGGCTGCGGAGATGCCAAATTGAGATAATTCTTCCAGGGAAGGCGCGTAGGGAATGCGACATTCATCGCAAAGTCGCCGCACTAAACGTTGAGCAACGATACCAATCAATGCACCAGATACCATGAATGGCTCAACTCCCATTTCGCCCAGACGGGCGATCGCCCCTGCCGCATCGTTGGTATGAAGCGTCGTTAACACCAAGTGCCCCGTCAAAGCAGCTTCCATCGCAGTCTTGGCGGTTTCTTTATCCCGTGTTTCACCCACCAGAATCACATCCGGATCTTGTCGTAAAAATGCCCGCAATACAGCTGGGAAGTCCATCCCCTTTTCCCGAATCACCTGCACTTGAGTAATACCGGGCAGGGTATATTCGATCGGGTCTTCGACTGTGCTGATATTGACACTGGGGTCATTTCGCTCTGCCAAAGCGGCATAGAGTGTCGTAGTTTTACCAGACCCCGTTGGGCCAGTTACGAGAATCAGCCCAAAGGGCCGCCGAACCATATCCTGTACTATTCGCAAAGAGTCGGGATCGGTAATCAGCTTATCCAGTCCTAGTTGGGTTGCTGAGTTATCGAGAATCCGCAGAACAACCTTTTCACCGTACCGCATCGGAGTCGTATTGACCCGAAAGTCAATCTTTCTACCCTCAAAAATGCGACGAATTCGACCATCTTGGGGAACCCGACGCTCCGAAATATTCAGGTTGGCAACAATCTTAAAGCGGGCCGTTACCGCTGGAATGATTTTTTTAGGAAAGGGCTCAAACGCCTGACGTAGCACCCCATCTTTGCGGAATCGGATGCGGAGATAATCTTCTTGAGGCTCCACATGAATGTCAGAAACATCTTCTTGCAACGCCTTGATCATGATTTTATTGACCAGGGCAATGACCGGGGCTGCTTCCGCGTCAGCCACGTCCAGATTGGTTTCCACATCTTCAGGGGCTTCCTGTAAATCGAGATAGCCTAAGCCTTCTAAATCTGCTTGAATATCAACCTTTGCTTCTTGCTCAATCTGCTTTTGGCGCTCGACCTGCTCATCTAAATAACCCGAAATTAAGTGCTGATAGTCATCGAGGGTAATAACCAAACGGTGGAGCGCAAGCCCCTGAGGTCTCAGAATCCGATTCAGATCATCTTGAGCGTCCAAGTTATCAGGATCAACCATGGCCACCAGCACTGAGGCTGGTTGACGATCCTCTCGAGATAAGGGTACCAACCGGTAGCGACGACAGATGTCGATCGGAACCAGGGTATCAATTAAATGATTGACCTGCTGGGTGGGAAACTGATTGATCTCTGGATCAAGAGACTCAACCCCATATAAAATTTTAAGTTCAAATAGCTGTTGTTTCTTGTACTGACGCAACAATTCCGGTGGTAGATGCTGGCCCGTCATCGCCTCCAAAACGTCGGTTAGAGAACGGCCAGAGTTACGGCTTTCAATCAGAGCCTGCTGCATCTGCTCACTATTCACATAGCCAGATTGAATCAGCTTATTGCTAAAGGGGGAGAAGTTATTTTGTACAATGAGCGCACGACGCTGGGAGGAGGAGTTGGCCATAGATCTTGCAGTAAAGCTCCTTTTAAAGTATTTCCTGACAATGGTCAAAAGCCACGGATTGGAATCAGTTCTGTCGCAACGGGCCCAGTTACCAACCAGGTTGTTCAAAATCATAACGCCTGTTGTTGATTTCGTCAGGCATTCAATTTTCGACTGCTACTTGCAGTAGAGCTGGTAAACTTCCTACAAACGTTGACCGCTGTAACAGGATAGGATAGGTTTGGCCAATGAAATTCAACAGCCAGATTCAGTATTAAACAGTCGTAACGCGATTGGGATTGAACAGAATGAGTGAAGAGCATCAGGTTAGTAGCGTACATAATCCGACAGACGATCTTTCAGAACCCCCATCTACACTATCTGAAGGAACTGCTTTCCCTGTTGAATCAGGCTCTCCCGCAGCAGAGGGAATCGAGGCAGGAGGAGAAGCGCCTGAAACACCTGAGACAGGAGTTGATTTTTTAGCTGCGATCGCCCAGATGGACGAGGAGATGAAAACGCTAAAAAGCCAACTGGATGAGCGTAGCACCCAGTATATGAGAATTGCGGCAGATTTTGAAAACTTCCGCAAGCGGGTGCAGCGGGAGAAGGAAGACATGGAGCAGCAGATCAAGTGTTCTGTAATTAATGAATTGTTGCCAGTCGTCGATAATTTTGAACGAGCCCGCTCTCAGATTAAACCCCAGACGGATCAGGAGACCAATATCCACAAGAGCTATCAAAGTGTTTACAAACAACTGGTAGATTGTTTGAAGCGGGTTGGAGTAGCCCCTATGCGATCGGAAGGGCAAGAATTTGATCCTAATCTTCATGAGGCCGTGATGCGACAACCAACGGATGAGTATCCAGAAGGAACAGTCATGGAAGAGTTACAAAGGGGGTATAAGCTTGGCGACCGCGTCCTTCGCCATGCCCTAGTTAAAGTTGCTGTTGTTCCTGAGTCGACGGCATCTAGTGAAACAGATCAGGTCAGCAGTTCATAAAGCCAGCACTTAGGCGAGTCCGTTTTTCCGGGTATGAACCATACTTGAGGAAAATGGGAATATTGTTCTTATAGATATCTACAAAAAGGGGGTGAATCCTTCCTAATCGGGCTAGAGTTCTATCGCCTTTTGCTTATCTCCAATTAAAAAAGACCTTCACTGCTGCAAACTATGGGAAAAGTCATTGGAATTGACCTGGGCACAACAAATAGCTGTGTTGCTGTTTTAGAAGGTGGCCAACCAGTTGTGATTACGAATGCAGAAGGGGGACGAACAACCCCTAGCATGGTTGGTTTTGGCAAATCAGGTGACCGCCTGGTGGGGCAACTGGCAAAGCGACAGGCCGTTACCAATGCTGAAAATACGGTTTTTAGCATCAAACGGTTTATCGGACGGCGCTGGGCGGATACCGAATCGGAACGAGCCCGGGTTCCCTATCGCTGCCTGGCCGGTAAAGATAATACGGTTGATGTGCAAATTCGGGGACGGGCCTATACTCCTCAAGAAATTTCTGCCATGATCTTGCAGAAATTGAAGCAGGATGCAGAAGATTATTTGGGAGAAGTCGTTACCCAGGCGGTGATTACGGTTCCGGCCTACTTCAGTGATGCCCAGCGGCAGGCCACCAAGGATGCAGGGACTATTGCTGGTCTAGAGGTTTTGCGGATTATTAATGAACCAACTGCTGCCGCCCTTGCCTATGGTATTGATAAGCAAGACCAAGAGCAATGTATTTTGGTTTTTGACTTGGGCGGCGGCACCTTTGATGTTTCCATTTTGCAAATTGGTGATGGTGTGTTTGAGGTTAAAGCCACCGCAGGTAATAATCATCTAGGGGGAGACGACTTCGACGATTGCATCGTTCGTTGGATGGTAGATAACTTTAAGACACAAGAGGGGATTGATCTATCGACTGACAAAATGGCTTTACAACGGCTGAGAGAGGCAGCCGAGAAAGCTAAAATTGAATTGTCTGGTACACTGACGACCCCGATCAATCTACCCTTTATCACTGCAGACGAAACTGGGCCTAAACACTTAGAAACCGATCTCACCCGTGCTAAATTTGAAGAACTGGTGAAATATTTGGTGGATAGCACCATCGAGCCAGTTACTCAGGCATTGAAGGATTCCGACTTAACAATTGAAGATATCGATCGCATTTTGTTGGTCGGTGGCTCTACCCGTATCCCTGCTGTTCAAGAAGCCATTCGTACTTACTTTAGTGGGCGATCCCCCGATCGCTCCGTCAACCCGGATGAAGCGGTTGCTTTGGGGGCTGCAATCCAGGCTGGAGTTTTGGGAGGGGAGGTCAAGGATCTCTTGCTCCTGGATGTCACCCCCCTCTCTCTGGGGATCGAAACCCTAGGTGAAGTATTTACCAAAATTATCGATCGCAACACCACCATTCCCAGCAGCAAAACCCAGGTCTTCTCGACCGCTACAGATGGGCAAACTTCCGTTGAGATCCATGTGTTGCAAGGAGAACGGGCGATGGCAAAAGATAATAAAAGTCTGGGTAAATTCCTCTTAAATGGCATTCCGCCTGCACCTCGTGGTGTGCCTCAAATTGAAGTAGCGTTTGAGATTGATGCTAATGGAATTTTGAAAGTTTCTGCGCGAGACAAAGGCACAGGGCGAGAACAGAGCATCTCTATCACCAATACAGGTGGGTTAAGTCAGATCGAAATTGAGCGCATGCGCCAGGAAGCAGAGGTCTTTGCTGACGAGGATAATCGGCGCAAACGTCTGGTAGAACTGAGAAATCAAGCAGAAAATCTGTTCTATAGCTATGATGCAACCCTAAGAGATAATGGCGAGTTTATTACCGAGGAGCTTAAGGCTCAAGCTCACGAACGGAGTGCAGCATTAAAGGCCAGTCTGGCTGATCCTGCGGCCACAACGGATAGCGTCAAGCAACAACTGGATGCCTTGCAGCAAACTTTATTTGTGATCGGGTCATCTGTTTACCAGCAGCTCAATCAGTCTCAGGAGAGTGATTTCACCTCTACCCCCAGTGCAGATCTGTTCGAGCCTGAGTTGCCCAGCCCAGAAGAATTTAACTTTGAAGAGTATGACGATGATGAGGATGCAACGGTTACAGCGGATTATGAAGCGGTAGATTAGTTAAGCTAGAGAAGAGATTTTAACCGGGCATCCGTCTTGATACTGTTTACCGATCAACTTTGTCCTAAGCGTTCTGACCAAATCTCTATATCCCTCATCCCAGGCAGTACTCTATGGCGCGTGATTACTACGAAATTCTTGGTGTTTCCCGCAACGCAGATAAGGAAGAAATTAAGCGGGCATACCGTCGACTAGCACGTAAATACCATCCAGATGTCAACAAAGAGGCTGGAGCGGAGGAACGGTTTAAGGAAATTAACCGGGCCTACGAGGTGCTGTCTGAGCCCGAAACCCGCGCCCGCTACGATCGCTTTGGGGAAGCAGGGGTGGGTGCTGGAGCTGGCGGTTTCCAGGATTTTGGCGACATGGGTGGGTTTGCCGACATCTTTGAAAGCTTCTTTAGTGGCTTTGCTGGTAGTGGTGTCGGTCAAACACCCCGTCGTCGCAGCGGCCCCGTTAGGGGAGATGACCTGCGCCTTGATTTAGAGCTTGATTTTCGAGAAGCCGTTTTTGGGGGTGAAAAAGAGATTCGGATTAGCCATTTAGAAACCTGTACCACCTGTAGTGGGTCAGGCGCAAAACCCGGCACCAGACCCCGCACCTGTACTACCTGTAATGGAGCGGGCCAGGTGCGCCGTGCTACCCGTACTCCATTTGGTAGCTTCACGCAAGTATCTGCCTGCCCTACCTGTGACGGCACCGGCCAAATGATCGAAGACAAGTGTGAAGTCTGTGGTGGGAATGGCCAGCGTCAGGAAACGAAAAAGCTGAAAATTACAATTCCGGCCGGGGTGGATAATGGCACCCGCCTGCGAGTATCGGGTGAGGGAGATTCCGGTCAGCGCAATGGGCCTCCCGGTGATTTGTATGTTTATTTGTTTGTCAAGGAAGATTCCGATTTTCACCGAGAAGGAATCAATATTCTCTCCCAAATCAAGATCAGCTATTTACAGGCGATTCTTGGCTCTGAAATTGCTGTCAATACTGTCGATGGAGAAGAAGCATTACACGTCCCTGCGGGAACCCAGCCCGGCACCATCCTAAGATTGGAGGGAAAGGGTGTGCCTCGCCTAGGTAATTCTGTTAGTCGAGGAGACCATCTGATTACGGTGCAAGTTGATATTCCCGGTCGGGTATCTGCTGAAGAACGGGAGCTCCTGGAAAAACTGGCCAAAATCCGCGGTGATCGAGTTGGCAAAGGTGGTATTGAAGGCTTTTTTGGCAAGGTGTTTGGAGGGTGAGTCCGATCAGTATGAGCCTGAGTCAGGCCGATGCCCATCTCGATCTACGGGGAACCCCCTGCCCCCTTAATTTTGTGCGAACGAAACTGCGGTTAGAGCAAATGGCAGGGGGAGAGGTACTGGAAGTCTGGCTTGATCCGGGTGAGCCGATCGAACAGGTGCCTGATAGCCTGCGGATGGAAGGCTACCGGATTGAGCAGATTGACGACCGACAAGATTATTTTGCGGTTCTGGTCTGTTGTTCCGTAGATGATACTGAGCCTTAGCCATGGGCGCTGAGCATCAGGTTAAGTCTGCTCTCCTCCATGGGGACGCTTCATTAATCACTGGTACTGTCCTGGCAATTCAGGCCAACTACTACTCGGTGAAATTGGATGGTCTCCCTAAATCCTTGAAACCCCCTCTGACCCAACCCCTACTCTGCACTCGACGTGCCCGCTTAAAGAAGATTGGGCAACAGGTGATGGTCGGAGATCAGGTGGTGATTGAGGAACCTGATTGGGCTGGACAGCGGGGTGCGATCGCCCAGGTTTTCCCCCGCCAGTCTGAGCTAGACCGTCCGCCGATTGCCAACGCTAATCAAATTCTATTAGTGTTTGCCCTGTCGGCCCCCGAACTCGACCCCTTGCAGCTCAGTCGCTTTTTAGTCAAGACAGAATCAACCGGGTTGCAGGTTTGTCTTTGTTTGAGTAAACAAGACCTGGTTAATCAGTCTGCTTGGGAATATTGGCAAATGCGGATTCAGCGCTGGGGTTACGATCCACTACCGATTAGTGTGTGCCAGGGGGATGGCCTAAACCCCTTGCTTCAACAGCTGCATCACCGACTCACCGTTGTATCAGGCCCCTCAGGGGTTGGAAAGTCCAGCTTGATTAATGCTCTGATTCCCCAGGTTAATCTGCGAGTAGGGGATGTTTCTGGCAAACTGGCTCGTGGTCGTCATACCACTCGCCATGTGGAGCTGTTTGAGTTGCCAAATGGGGGACTCCTGGCGGACACCCCAGGGTTTAATCAGCCCGGTCTCAACTGCACCCCCAAAGAACTGGCTGACTACTTTCCTGAAGCCCGTCAACGATTGGCTGAAGCCGATTGCCAATTTGGCGACTGCCTCCATTGGGATGAGCCGAATTGTGTAGTGCGGGGAGAATGGGAGCGCTATGAGTATTATCTTCGCTTTCTGCAAGAGGCGATTGCCCGCCAGTCTACCCTGGAAAAGCAGGGGGATGCAGAGTCAACCATCAAGGTCAAGAGTGGACGCGATGGTCGGCAGCAGGTTGAACCGAAATTAGACACCAGAAAATACCGTCGCCAGTCTCGCAGATCGCAACACCAGGAAATCCAGTTTTTGCGTCATGACCTTGAGCGACTGACCCTTGAGCAGGAAGAAGAATCAGAAACATAGGGGTCTGTCAAGACGGTTTAAGGGGTGAAGCGTCCTCAAAATACTGAATAAATGGCTTTTGTAGGTTTGAGGAACCCCTCAAACCTATCCTGACGGGACTAAGAGCCTTAAACCTGATAGTACTGCCGATACCAGCTCACAAACTGCTGAACTCCGACTTCTAGGGGGGTACCGGGTTGAAATCCTGTATTCTGCATCAGATCACTCACGTCAGCATAGGTACTCAGTACTTCACCGGGCTGCATGGGCAGTAACTGCTTAACGGCCTTCCTTTCCAGACTGGCTTCTAATACCTCAATAAAATTCAGTAACTCTACAGGCTGGTGGTTGCCAATGTTGTAAAGGCGGTAGGGGGCACTACTGGTATTGGCAGTGGGATGATCGCTCGACCAGGTTGGATCTGGGGATGGCTCCCGATCTAACACCCGGATTACCCCTTCCACAACATCATCTACGTAGGTAAAGTCTCGCTTCATCTTGCCATAGTTAAACACTTGAATCGGTTGACCTGCCAGAATCGCCTTTGTAAACAAAACTGGTGCCATATCAGGGCGGCCCCAGGGCCCATAGACCGTGAAAAATCTCAGCCCCGTCATTGGCAGTCGATACAAATGACTGTAGCTATGAGCGAGCAGCTCATTAGCTTTTTTGGTCGCGGCATAAAGACTAATGGGATGATCGACTGAATCATGGGTTGAAAATGGCACCCGACTACTGGCCCCGTAGACAGAACTGGAGGAAGCAAACACCAGGTGGTGAATCTCTAGTTGACGGCAGCCTTCTAAGATATTGACGAAGCCAACCAGGTTGCTATCTACATAGGTATGGGGATTTTTTAAGGAGTAACGCACCCCGGCTTGAGCGGCTAGATGAATCACCCGATCAAAGGAGTGGGCCGTAAAGAAATCAGAGACCGCGGGCCGATCGCTAATATCTAAGCGATAAAATGAAAAGTTAGAAACTGGCTCTAACTGGGCTAACCGAGCTTGTTTGAGAGAGACCTCATAGTAGGAATTGAGATTATCAATGCCAACGACGGTTTCACCCCTGGCCAGTAAGCGTTGACAGACATGAAACCCAATAAACCCGGCAGCACCCGTAACCAGTATTCCCATAGCCATCTATTTAAGTAAGCGAAGTACGACTTTGACTGATTTGATCCAAACTCAGCCAGTCTTTATCAGTCCAAATGGAACACCCTAATCGAAAGTTCATGAACTCCTATCTACCGGGAAAGGTTGCAGTAAGTTATGAACATTACCGTATAGGTCTTTTAATACAGCAGAGACACCCCAGGGCATTTCCGTCGGGGCACTGAGTCTGAACGCCTTTCAAACCCCAGCTTATCCATATACCAATCCAATGCCTCTTGCTGATTGGCTACCAGCAAACCAATGTGGGTAATCCGAGCCAGCATAACCATCACCCTCAAAAAATCTGAAAAAAGAATTGCTTCATCTACTATAGATTTAGTACAATTGTCTTAAAAAGTCTCGATCATCTGATTCATGGCAGCGCCGATCGCTACGGGTACCCTACTTCAAGATCGTTACTCTCTGGTGGGAGCGGCCGGTCAAAGTCCATTTGGGCAGACCTACCTGGCTCGCGATAGCTACGCAGGCAATCAGCTTTGCCTGATCAAAGAGTTTTGTCCAATTAATATTGACCCTCTTATTTTGGAGGCCCGTCAACACCAATTTAATCGAGAAGCGGCTCCGTTACTTAACTTCGTCCATCCCCAATTGCCCCGACTTTCACCCCTGTTTGCCCAGGCTGGTCGTCTATATCTAGCCTGTGAATACATCGAAGGCAAGAACTACACCGTCCTATTAGAAGAGCGCCAAATTCGAGGAGAGCGATTTTCCCAGTCAGAAGTTCGATTATTCATACTCCAGGTGTTGCCCGTCCTGGAAGCGTTACATGGGGTGGGAATTGTTCATGGTAATTTATCCCTGGGTAACCTGATTCAGGGGCAACCCGATGGGGTTCCAGTACTGATTAACCCAGGTTTGGTGCGAGAACTGGTGATCCGCTTGCAGTTACATCCGGTTCCCCCTACCGTTCGTGTAGGACGCTGGGGTTTCGCTGCGCCAGAGCAGCGCAAAACGGGACAGGTGCTTCCCGCGACAGATATCTTTGCTCTGGGCATGGTGGCTGTGACTCTGCTGGCGGGGCAACTGCCAGAAGCTTTTTTCGATCGCAAAAAACGACGGTTTCAGTGGGAGGCATTCGTTCAGATTGATCCCGATTTTCTCAACCTGTTACGTCACATGCTGCACCCAGATCCGGCCCAACGGTTTGCCTCTGTAACACAAGTATTTCAGGCACTTAATCCACCCATTCAGGCATCAGTACCCCTCGATCAACCATCTGGCACCCACCCTCCATCCACTGATTTCCCCTCACATCCGTCCCGGCCCCGGCCAAAACCTGTGACTCAGTCTGACCCAGATTCTTTTGCGTCACTGGCGGTCATGGCGGCTCTGGGCCTTTTTGTGGTTGTGGTAGGGTGGCGACTAGCTGTCCACTTTGGTGTGACGAAGCTTCCCCTCCCATTTTTACGGCCGATTCCAGCGCAAACTGCTAGCCCCTCTCAACCAACTTTGCCATCCCCCAATCAATCCCCTGGCAGCACTGTTGCGCCTGAGGCACTGCGCGACCGCCTGGGTCAATTAGGGATTGACCTGCAATTTTTTACCCCTCTGGTCAATGAGATATTTTATACCCGGTATCCCCAGTTACAGACTCAGGGTGCAGGTAGCGATGCCCAGCAGAGTCAATATAAAACTGAGTGGAATACCATTGCCAACGGCCTGTTAAATAAACTCGCGGGCCTGCCACCGGAAACGCTGCGCAAATTGGGAACTTACCGTCGAGTCAATTATGACCAGTGGCTAAGCGAGCTAGGGGAAGCAGGCGTACAAAAAAGTCGGATTTTAGACCCTCTGGCAGATCAAAGGTTTTATCAACTGTTTCCTGAAATGCAGGGGAAACCTCTCAATCCCCGTACCTTCGGGCAAATCTGGTACGCGATCGCGGAGGAACAACTCTCTTCAGCCAAGAGCCAGAGACCTGTTAGCCCCCCTTCG
>JBJTUO010000261.1:0-65407 GCA_046080785.1 Leptolyngbyaceae cyanobacterium
GGATTCCCGCGTAGGCGGGAATGACGGAAATTCAGTTACCTTATGAATTATGTAGGTCAAGGCGGTTTAGGGGTGGCCGCAGCAAGCGGGGCTATTGATCAACCGATTGCCCTAGAGTGGAATCAGTTGGGTTAGTAATGACGTAAATGAATCTCCCCCTGATTGGCATCATTATGGGCAGTGACTCCGATCTACCGACGATGAAGGCGGCGATCGAAGTCTGCGAAGGGTTTAATATCCCCTGGGAAGTGGCGATTGTTTCTGCCCACCGCACCCCAGAACGGATGGTGGAATATGGCCAAACGGCTCACCAACGGGGCCTGAAGGTGATCATTGCTGGGGCTGGAGGGGCGGCCCACTTACCAGGAATGGTTGCATCCCTCACCCCCCTACCTGTGATTGGGGTTCCAGTCCCCAGTCGTCACCTCCAGGGGTTAGACTCTCTCTACTCCATTGTGCAGATGCCTGCCGGAATTCCAGTCGCCACAGTGGCGATCGGCAATGCCCAAAACGCCGGATTACTGGCAATCCAAATTTTAGCAACTTCATGCCCAGATCTGTTGGAACAGGTGCAACAGTACCGCCAGGGCTTAAAACAGATGGTTTTGGATAAACAGACCAAGATAGATCAGGTCGGCTACCGTCAATACCTAAACAGTTAAATCTGATTGGGATCAATCCCCATCGCTCTCAACCGCTCCTCTAGGCGACGGGCTCGTTCTTCTGCCTGCTCTGCCCGCTCTTCTGCCTGCTCTGCCCGCTCTTCTGCCTGCTCTGCCCGCTGGGCAATCTCCCCATAGGTTAAGAAAGGCTGACCATCGGGGCCAAAGATCCGCAACTCAGAGCCAGAGAGGTCAAACCGAATGCCCAGTATGGGGCTGACCCAGCCCGCTACAGGGTCAATCACATCCAGGAAATCATCTCGCCGTAACCATCCACTCAGGGCATTGGTATCCGGGTCATAGAGATAATACTCCTGAACCCCATACTGGTTATAAAACAGCAGTTTGCGATTGATCTCGGCCCGGGTATTGCCGGGAGACAATACTTCAAAGACAACCTGAGGTGGGAGATTACCTTCTCGCCATTGCATATAGGAGTCCCGATCGCCCTTGGGCCTGCCGATCGCCACCAAGACATCGGGGGCCTGCCGAATTTTGTTGTTCCCCTCCACCGGATACCAGAGCAAATCTCCTGCCACAAACACATCTGCCCGGTCGCGAAAGCAGTTTTCCAGATTTTCCTTAATCACGACAATCCAACGAAATTGTTTGGTGTTATCTGCCATCGGCTGACCATCGCTGTCGGGATAAATGACCTCTACTTCAGGAGATGGGGGGGTTTGGGAAACCATAAGGGATACCACCTTTAATCGTAGATATAGCGTAGATATAGTGATCCATCAGGCTTGGGAGAGGTTTCCGCAGGAAATTCTGCTCACAAAGCCCTTGCACCATCCATGTGTAATCTATGGTCTCTTAATGGGGGAGGGTTGCCAGGTGAGATTCAATTTGCGCTGAGTTCAGAGCGCGACCAATGAAGACCAGCCGGGTCTGACGGCTCTCATCGGGTTGCCAAGGGCGATCGTAAAACTGGTCAAAGCGGGTTCCGACCCCCTGCACGACCAGCCGCATTGGCTTTTGGGGAACTGAGACGAAACCCTTAATTCGATAAACTTCTTGCTCCTGGACGATCGCTTCTAGCCGTTGGCGCAGAGATTCGGGATGGAAAGGGCGATCGAAGATCAGGTGGGTCGAGGTGATATCGTCATCATGGTCATGCTCCTCTTCAAAATCATGGTGACTGGGGCGGCTGTCTAGGTCTTCTTCAACGGCGGCCTGAAACCCCAATAGCAAATCTGGTGTCAACTGACCATGACAACTGGAGACAATCTTGACGGCCCTGGGGAGTTCTGCCTCCACCAATGCAGTCACCTGCCGGTGGGTTTCTGGATCGACCAGGTCAGTTTTGTTGAGAATGACGAGATCGGCACAGGCCAGTTGATCTTCAAACAATTCTTGCAAAGGAGTGTCGTGTTCCAAGCTGGGGTCAGCCAGGCGTTGAGCTTGCAGTGCCTCAATGTCGCTGGCCAGGGTGCCACTCGAAACAGCCTCGCAATCTACGATCGTAATCACTCCATCAACGGTCGCTGCATTGCGGATCTCATGCCAGCGAAAAGCCTTAACCAGAGGCTTGGGCAGGGCCAGACCAGAAGTCTCGATCAAAATACAATCCAGGCTATCTCGCCGTTTCAGCAGTTCCAGCATGGTGGGTAAAAATTCTTCTTGGACGGTGCAACAGAGACAACCGTTGGTGAGTTCCACAATGCTGGAAGTGGTATCTAAGGCAGCAGCTTCCCCTTCGGGGCAGACCTGGCAAGAGCGCAACAATTCACCATCAATGCCCAACTCGCCAAACTCGTTGACTAATACGGCAATGCGCCGACCCTGGTTATTTTGCAACAAATGACGGATGAGAGTGGTTTTGCCGCTTCCCAGGAAGCCCGTAATGATAGTAACGGGAATTTTGCTTGCCATAACTTTAGATATATTCTGCCGGGGCGTAGAGTTTACATTTTCAAACCTTGGGGGCAAGCCCCCGCCCCCACAAGGAGAGGACGAAGCGCTACAACAAAGCTTTGTACTGACGTTTTGCCGGTACAAAGCTTTGTTACCCTACCCCCCTTATCTATACAGCCAAGGGGGCGCTTCCCACCATTGCAGGGGAAGCATTTAAAAACCCCTATTCAGCGACTGCCAGCCCTTCAGAGGCATCAGTGCCGCCACGACGGCGACGGCTGGTGAGCAGGTTAAACAGCTGCAGGCCGATCGCTTTGATCAGGCTACCTTCCAATTCTTTGAACATCTTCATGTTCATGCCAAAGGCGTCGTTGGCTTCATCAACAATGCGATCGGCGGTGGCATCATCAACTGGGAGCGCATCAAGAGCCTGACGGTAGGTTTGCTTAAAGGCTTTCTCGTCTGAGATGGTCTTAAACTCGTAGAAGTTTGTCCCTGCCCCATCAGTCAGATTCATGCCTCGTTGAGCAATCCCCTTCAGAATCTGGCCCCCCGACAGGTCACCCAGGTAGCGGGTGTAGGAGTGAGCAACCAACAATTCTGGCGCGGTGTTAGAAATTTCACGGATGCGATCGACGTAGGCCTGAGCGGCCACTGAGGGTGCAACCTCAGCCCGCCAGTTGGGGCCATAGTAGTAAGCCAGATCTCGCTCCAGTGCTTCCTTCCGATTTAATTCAGGGAAATAAATCTGGGAGAGGATTGGATGGCCTTGGTGACGAGCCATCTCTTCTTCCATCGCCGAATAAACAAAGTAAAGGTTAGAGACCAGCTTGCGATAAGAGGTTTTTTCAACAGTTCCCTTTAAAAAACAGGCTACAAAGCCTGTGTTTTCTGCCATCGTGTGGGATTTTTTAGTCCCCTCGCGAAGTTTCTGCGCCAGATTACTACTCATACTAAATCTTCTACCTGAGGTTTAGACGTACTTGGTGTGAATGGGTTTGAATGATCAATTAAGCACCTAAATTGTTACGGTAGACCGATTTGATGAGAGATTTCATTAAATTTTTTGAAGTATGGTGACGCAGCCTGATTGGTCTGTCAAGGTAACTACTTAGCTTGGGCATTGAGTCAAATCTGGCCTGATTCCTAGCCTCCCTCGCAGAAATGAACGCTCGCCATTCCCGCGAAGTTCTACGGGAATGACAGCCGATAATTGAGGAGTTCATGAATAATCTAGTTTAGGCAAATTGCTGAATTCCGGCTCCTGAATTCTAAATTCTGAATTCTAAATTCTGGCTCCTAAATTCTGGCTCCTGACTCCTAGCTCCTGAATTCTGACTCCTGGCCGCGTAAAATACCCCGCTTTAAAAGCAGATAGCCCTCAGCCCTGGCTAGCAACAACCTGCGGTAGACCCATGCTGTAATTTAAAACGCGGCAACCCAGGTTGTAGGATATGGATCCCTTTTGTAGCAGCGATCGCACAAAGTGTTCTAAATCAGAGCCAATGCGGCGAATGTTGTACTCAGAGAGTTCTGTCCCACTGTAAGACTCGACCAGATCGTCAAACTTGCGGTAGACCGCTTGAATTGCATCTTCATTCCAGTTAAATTCATTGTCCGGGTCGATATCCAGAGTCAAAACAGAATCGCTGGGCACCAGTGCGTTATCTTCAATGGTTGCGGCAAAAATATGGATATGACGGGTTGTGGACTTTAGCAGCATCAAAAAAACTCCACTGGACTGGGTCAAGTAAAAATTGCATAGCTTTTCTATTCTAAAGGGGGATGGTGCTTCTGACTGTAAGGCTGGGTATTATACCTTTGAAGAGCAACCATAGAGTTCTCCCAACAACCTGGGAGAGCTCTTCAGTAAGGATAAAGTAGCGATCAATGGCCGAGTTGCCTACCCACCAACCGACTCAGCAACGCATTATTGGATTGACTGGCGGCATTGGTATGGGTAAAACCGCTGTCTCCGATTACCTGGCAACCAGACACCATCTCCCCATCCTAGATGCAGACCTGTTTGCCAGAGATGCAGTGGCCCCAGGGTCGCCCATCTTGACAACCATTGCAGAACGCTACGGCTCTGGGATGGTATTGCCAGACGGTAGTCTAAATCGATCTCGCCTGGGCGACATTATCTTCAACAGCCTATCCGAACGCTTGTGGGTTGAGCGGCAAATCCATCCCTATGTTTACAATCGCTTACTGGAGGCAATGACAACTCCGCCTCTGAATGATCCCTACATTTCTCCCATCATTGTAATGGTGATTCCGTTGCTGTTTGAGGCTCGCATGACGGAGCTGGTTACCGAAATTTGGGTTGTTTTCTGCACACAAGAGCAACAGATTACCCGTCTATCTCAACGAGATCATCACTCCCCAGGGCAAATTGAGGCGCGGATTCAAAGTCAACTGGAAATCGAGAAAAAACTAAAACGAGCGGATGTTATTCTTAGTAATACAACTGATCTTGTTGACCTATATCAGCAAATTGATGCAGCCCTGACCCATTCTCAATCAAGCTAGAAAATCAGCGTTGCTGATTCTGGGTATGAAAAAAGGGCTGTATGCTCGAAACTTCGTCTCGATTCCTACTGCTTTGCAGCAACGCTAGAAAATCAGCGTTGCTGATTCAAGCTATGAACCGCTGGCTGAAAGCCCTCAAAACTCGTTTGAAATCTTGCGAAATCATACCGCTATTCAGCAACGCTAGAAAATCTGGCAAACTGAGCGACAATAAATCGCTATGATTTTGGTAGGGTAGATCCTTGCAAAGTAGGGCCAAAACTAGATACCTGTGGACTTGAACCAGATTTTTAAGACAGCGAACCCGATTATTGGTGTGGTTCACTTATTGCCATTACCGACCTCACCCGGTTGGGGGGGCAATCTTAAGGCCGTCATCGATCGGGCAGAGCAAGAGGCAGCCGCCTTGGCATCTGGCGGCGTTGATGGCCTGATTGTAGAAAATTTTTTTGATGCGCCGTTTGCCAAAGATCAGGTAAATCCAGCCATCGTTAGTGCCATGACTCTGATTGTGCATCGCCTGATGCAGATGGTAGCCATCCCAGTGGGGATCAATGTGCTGCGCAATGATGCCCACAGTGCAATGGCGATCGCGACCTGCACTAAAGCTCAGTTCATTCGAGTGAATGTCTTGACTGGCGTGATGGCCACTGACCAGGGCTTGATTGAGGGGCGGGCCCATGAGCTCCTACGCTATCGACGAGAATTGGGCAGTGAAGTCAAAATTTTTGCAGATGTGCTGGTTAAACATGCCCGTCCCCTAAGTGCTCCTAACTTGACAGTGGCCGTGCAGGATACGATCGAGCGGGGGTTGGCTGATGCGGTGATTCTATCTGGCTGGGCCACGGGCAGTCCTCCCACATTAGAAGATCTAGAACTGGCCAGGGCTGCCGCCAATAATACACCAGTCTTAATCGGCAGTGGGGCCAATTGGGAGAATATTCCCTCGCTGATGCAGGCAGCCAATGGTGTGATTGTGTCCAGTTCTCTAAAACGGCATGGTCGGCGAGAGCAACCAATCGATCCAATTCGAGTTAGCCGCTTTGTAGAAGCCACACGCCGCAGTTGTGCTGCTAAAGTAGAGCATGAATCTGTCTCGTCTGTGACGCTACACTCCTGAGGGAAGGTCTATGTCTAAAAGTCTAGCCAGCCGGCGGCGTAATACCCCCTGGCTGCAGCGGTACGCCCGCCCTATTATTGGTGCGATCGCCCTGGTAGGAGCGCTATTAACAGGCTATCTCACTGCCACCCGGTTTTTTGAAACCACCGCCGCCTGCCCCACCGAGGGCTGCGAACGGGTATTGGCCAGTCCCTATGCCACCATTTTTGGCCTGCCACTCTCCCTGTTTGGGCTGTTGGCTTATATTACGATGGCTGCGCTCTCCTTGGGGCCCCTGGCGGTGAATGTCGAGACCAACAAGCCCTTGAGAACGAAACTGGAGCAGTGGAGTTGGCCTCTGATGTTCCTGCTGGCCACTGTCATGACCGTGTTTAGCGGTTACTTAATGTACATCATGGTCTCCCAGTTTGTGGTGCCCTTGGGTGCCGGTGGGCTTTGCTTTTACTGCATCGGCTCAGCCTTATTTGCCTTGAGCTTCTTTGTTTTGACCTTGTTAGGGCGTGACTGGGAAGACCGGGGCCAGTTGTTATTTATGGGGGCGATCGCGGCCATTGTTGCCCTAGTCGGTACTTTAGCTTTGTATGCGCCCATTACCTCTAATCAAGGTGGCGGAGATGATGCCTACGAAATTCGTTCTGCTAGTGGGCAGGTATTTTTTACCGTAAAAAATAGTTCGGGTCAATCTGAACTGGAGCTGGCCCGCCACCTGAAGCAGATTGGAGCCCGGATGTATTCGGCTTACTGGTGCCCCCATTGCTACGAGCAAAAAGAATTGTTTGGCAAAGAAGCAACCAGAGAATTACCCTACGTTGAGTGTGCCAGCGATGGGGTCAATCCTCAAACACAGAAATGCCTAGATGCCGGAATTAAAGGCTTCCCAACCTGGGAGATTAATGGTAAGCAGGAATCGGGAACCAAAACCCTACAAGAATTAGCTGATTGGTCTGGCTACAAAGGGCCTCGTAACTTCAAAAATAGTGTATCTGGCCCTCAGTAGGGTAATAAATAGTGGGTCAATTCCTAATTTGAACCGGCATCACCAGGTAGGTCATTTTGACCCCTCCGATCGGTGACAAAATTGCAGGGCTGGTAGCAGTATTGGTTTGCAGTTGCACATCCGTTGTGGGAATTGCTTTCAAGCCATCCATCAGGTACTTAACATTGAACGCAATCTCTAGGTCTTCGCCAGTAATTTGGGCGGGGACGGTCTCCTTACCACTGCCCACATCCTGAGCATCTACTGAGAGGGCCAACTCTTGCTTGACGCTGTCCAGACTGAGTTTAACGATGTTATTACGCTGGTCTGCCAGAACTGCAATCCGTTCGAGAGCACTCAACAGCAAACGGCGATCGATCGTCATCTGGCGGGTAAAGCCCTTGGGCAGCAGCTGACGGTAGTTTGGATATTGCCCTTCTAATAGGCGGCTGGTCAGGCGTTGCTCAGGCCATTCAAACACGGCCTGACTGGGGTCAAACGTAACTGTTACAGCACTGCTAGTCTGCCGCTCCAGCATTTTGATCAACTCTTGTAAAGCTTTAGCGGGAATTGTCACAGCCAGATCCTCTGTTTTAGCTGGCTGGTCTTCCTGATCTACCGTTTGCACTACTGCCAATCGGTGACCATCTGTAGCAGCAAACTCTAACCCATCGGCTTGGATGGTGAGGTGAACCCCGGTCAGAACCTGCTTAGTTTCATCACTACTGGTGGCAAATAGGGAACCGCGCAGCCCATCAATTAGATGCTCAATCGGTAGGTTGGCAGTTTCGCCATCTTCAATCGTGGGTAGGGCAGGAAACTCCTGCGCTGCCATACTCCGCACCTCATAGCGTCCAGTGGAGCAGGTGAGGGTCACTAACCCAGAGGATTCTTCATCATCGCCGCTATCCAGGGTAAGGTCTTCATCGGGCAGGCGAGACACAATATCACTCAATAAGCGAGCTGGAAGGGTTAATTTACCCCCCACCTCCACTTGAGCCGGAAAGCTGGTTTGAATCCCCAAACTGAGGTCAAAGGCACAGAGACTGACTTGTTGAGTCTCTTCGTCAGCAGCCAGCAAGACATTGGCCAGCACCGGATGGCTAGGTCGAGGAGAGACAGCACGGCTGACAAGGGAGAGATTGGCGTTGAAATTGCTTTGGGAGCAGACCAGTTTCATAGGGCAACCGTAGGAAAAAGCAGGGGTTTGGACTGAAAAAAGCAGAGATCGAGAGTGGTGCTGAGATCGTTGCTTGAGCATGGTATCACCCTTGTTTCCAAGGATCTACTGGCTATCCCATCAACTTTTTCACGACGCCACTCTGACTTTAAACGGTTCCGGATCTAAGAATATTTTATTTAAACCGTAGTAGTAGGGGCTGTGGAAAATGTGGAAAAAAGGTTGGGATCTTTGAAGCATGTCGGTTGGAGCCTGATCACCTCCTGTGGAAAACTTGTGGAAAAGATGCCGACTTTCCCACAGATCGCCTGTACTGATGGGTTTTTCCACGATCAACCCAAGGTTCTAGACAGGTTTTTTCACTGGTTTTCCACAGAAAAAACAGGGGTTTTCCACAGGAAAACTAGCCTTTACATTTTGAAACGTTGTGCCGTTTTGACAACGGGAATGATAGCCAATAGGCGTCTGAATTCCATCGATGCAGCAGTGTAAGTCGCTACAACTACAAAAAGTTAGGCCGGATAATGATATAAACGGCCAACAACTGAATCAATGGAATTAATCCCTACTTCCGATAGGGGGAGTGGCTACTCTGATTAATCCGATCGCTGAGCTGACGTAAGGTTTGCGCCATAGAGGCATCGCTGTCTTTCAGTTGGTTAATCTTGTCGTAGCTATACAGGACGGTGGTATGGTCTTTACCCCCAAACTCTTCACCAATTTTGGGAAGGCTCAAATCGGTATGCTGGCGCATCAAATACATGCCAACTTGGCGAGCGACACTGATTTCTCGTCGACGAGAACTGCTCTTGAGGTCATCGATTGAGACATCAAACGTTTCTGCCACAGCCATAAGAATGGTTTCAGGGGAGGCTTCGGCTGTTTCTACAGGGGGATTGAGTACCGGGGCGATATTCTCAACGGTCATGGGCAAGCCAGAAATAGAAATGTAAGCCACCGCCCGGATTAAGGCACCCTCAAGTTCCCGAATGTTGGATGTGTAAGTGGAGGCAATATATTCCACCACCTCTCTAGGAAGCCGCATCGTTTCATACTCAGCTTTCTTTTGCAGGATTGCAATCCGAGTTTCAAAGTCTGGTGATTGGATATCGGCAATCAGCCCCATCGAAAAGCGAGAACAGAGGCGCTCTTGTAAGCGTGGAATTTGATTGGGGGGGCGATCGGACGCCAGCACGACTTGCTTACCTGCTTCGTGCAATGTGTTAAAGGTGTGAAAAAATTCTTCCTGGGTATACTCTTTGCCTTCGATAAACTGAATGTCATCGACTAACAACACATCGGCGGCCCGATAATGCTCACGAAAGCTCTGCATACTGTCTTTTCGAATCGCGGAGATCAGGTCATTGGTGAACTGTTCTGTGGAAACATAAAAAACTTTAGAGCTGGGACAAATTTCTAACCGGTAGTGGCCGATCGCCTGCATCAAATGGGTTTTACCCAGACCCACCCCACCACAGAGAAAGAGTGGATTAAATTCCCGTCCTGGAGACTCTGCCACAGCTAAGGATGCGGCATGGGCCATGCGATTGTTAGAGCCAACCACCAGGCGAGAAAAGATATATTTAGGGTTTAATTCGGTTGAACGGGATTGATCTGCATTAGTTGTTGCTACTGGAGGGGTTGTTAGCTCCGCTAGGTTGTCGGTAAAGCCACTGGGCCAGTTCAGGATGGACTCATCTGCCATCTCCTCACTGCCTTGGGTAATTAGGACATGGATTTCTACCGGGTAGCCCAAAAGTTCCTGAACGACTTCAGCGATCGTTTTGATATAGTATTTCTGGATCCAATTACGAGCAAAGGGGTTTGGTGTCCGAATCACCAGACAACCCCCCTCAAGCTTCTCAGCCATTGCTGATTTAATCCAGGTTTCAAACGTGGGACGACTCAATTGGGTCTGTAATTGCTCTAAGACTTGCTGCCAGAGACTTTCAAGCGTCATCTCCACCGTTAACTCCTTTAGATTGCCTAAGAATAATGGTTTAAGACAACGGCATCCTGCTGACCAGCATCTTAGAGGAAAATTCTACCTTTCTACAAGCCTTTCTTTTCGAGGGCAGAGCCGTGCTAGAATGCGAGACTGCATCAGTTAGGTAGTTCTATGGTAGTGCTATCAGAGCAATTACGGCAAAATCTCGCGACCCCGCTTCAGATTGGAGATTTTGCTATACATAGCCGGGTTTTCCAGTCTCCCCTGTCTGGAGTCACTGATTTAGTATTTCGCCGATTCGTGCGTCGCTATGCCCCCCATTCCATGATGTACACCGAAATGGTGCAGGCATCCAGTTTGCGTTACCTTAAACAGGTACCTCCAATTATGGAAATCGACGATCGAGAACGACCCATCAGCATCCAATTGTTTGATTGCCGTCCAGATTTTTTGGCAGAGGCGGCTCGCAAAGCCGTAGATGAAGGGGCGGATACGGTTGATATCAATATGGGCTGTCCGGTGAATAAAATCACCCGTAATGGCGGTGGTTCTTCCCTCCTGCGGCAGCCTCAACTGGCGGCAGAAATTGTCCAGGCTGTAACAGAAGCGGTGTCTGTACCCGTGACAGTCAAAACTCGGATTGGCTGGAGCGATGAAGACATTACAATTTTGCCATTTGCCGCCCAGATGCAAGAGGCTGGGGCTCAGATGATCACCGTTCATGGTCGCACCCGCACCCAGGGTTATAACGGATCTGCCCGCTGGGATTGGATTAAACAGGTGAAGCAGGCGGTCTCGATTCCAGTCATTGCCAACGGCGATATTTTTTCTGTGGAGGCCGCCGTGCAGTGTTTAGCGGAAACAGGGGCAGACGGAGTTATGTGTTCCCGTGGCACGTTAGGCTATCCCTTTTTAGTTGGAGAGATTGACCACTTTCTTAAAACAGGAGAACGGCTCAAGCCTGTGACGGCACTGGAGCGATTGCAGTGTGCCAAAGAACATTTGGAGATGCTGTGGCACTATAAAGGAGATCGAGGCATTCGTCAGGCCCGTAAGCACATGACCTGGTATTGTAGGGGGTTTGTCGGAGCCCCTGAATTACGGAGTCAGTTGAGTCAAATTGAGTCCTTGGAGCAGGGTACGAATTTACTCAACCAGGCCATACAAATTCTAGCTGCCTTACCAGATGATTTGCTTACGGATCAACAGTTAGTCGCTTAAATCGGCTACTACCGCAAGGCGGGACAAAAAGGAACGCAGTTCCTTTTTGTATCCCTTAATTTGTCCCGGTTTAAGTGGATACCCCTTAAATCGAACGGTAGATGCCGAAAACAGACGTATAACCGTGAAGAAAGGTGCTGTTGCCAACTGGCCCAATCTCACCGCTACAAAAAAAACCGCTCAAAGGAATATTGGGCTGATAGCGTTGAAAGAGATGAGAGTCAAAATCGGCCTCCCCGTATAGCCCTTCACCCCGGCCCAGGCAGGAGAACATAAAGGCACCTGCCGTTGAGCAATCTCCGGTCGATGTTTGCCACTGATACCGTTCTAGCAAGGTTGAGAGGTCTTCCGCAGAAGCTTGAGCATCTCTCAGATGAAATTGAATGCGTTGACCTGACCGAATCCGATCTCCGATGGCGATCGCGCCTAATCGAGGATCTACTCCTAACAGATTCCGAATTAAAAAATCTCCCGGTTCCAACGTTTGCTTAAACTCGTTTTGAGCGACGCCAATAAAGAGAGAGTGTTGGGCGAGTTCGCGATCTTCGTCATCTAAGCTCTGGATTAGATTTTGCAGCACCTCCAGGGGCGTACGCTTTTGCGAAATACGGGAACTGCGACCAGCTGTGACTGGTGTTATCTCCGATTCCTCCTCCAGTTCCAGGACTATATTCCGCTCTGCTTCTGTAATCAGATAGGGTTGCCCAATCGGGCGACAGCCCTGAGCGACGATGGTTTCTAAAATGATTTGGCCACTCAAGGCTACACCAACCGTGCCATAACGGTGCATACGATAGTTGCAAAAGAGCGTTGATCCAGTTTCTCCGCTACTGGGGCTTGTCATTCCCCCAACCTTGACCGAACTGGGGTAAGCAAAGTCTAATCCCTGCAAGAGATCCTTAATCCGAGATGAAAATGGATCAGCGAGCAGCATAAAGTTGGGCTGGTCGGCATTTTCTATATCGAGCAACTCCAGCCAGGCATTGGGAGGGCTATCCAAGTCGGGGAGATCTTCGCCAGCTAAATGAAAGGTGCGCACCTTCACTTGAGGCAGAGAGGCTAATGTTAAGCTGATGCCAGGCTCTCCTTCGATTTCGCGGGTTTGCCCAGTAGGTGTTGTACCGACAATGCCGCCGCCGCTACAGCCAATCAAGGGTAGGGTGCCCAGTCGGTCTCTCAGCAAAGGCATTACCCGGGGAAAATCGCTGGCGAAGGTAGAGGAAATAAAAA
The DNA here is from genome assembly GCA_046080785.1 of Leptolyngbyaceae cyanobacterium. Lineage (GTDB taxonomy): Bacteria > Cyanobacteriota > Cyanobacteriia > Leptolyngbyales > Leptolyngbyaceae > JBJTUO01. The sequence continues at coordinate 12,727 of JBJTUO010000261.1, forward strand.
CAATGGCGAGATCGGGGACGGCCTGTAATGCCTCCTGCGATCGTCGGGCAACTTCATCAATGGCTGCTTCAAGCGAGGGACGGGTTGATAGACTATTGACCCATTTCATGGGCTTAGGGCTGACCTCCATCCTCTGTACCTCCACCAGCTTGCAACGAAGATATCACCAGCGTAACTGGAAACGTTGCTTTCTGTAGCGATCTGCCGCCAAGGTGATTCCCCCTAATTATTGTGGAAACCAACTCGTGTTGGCTGAATTGCCCAGTTTGTATTAAGATATATAACACAGATAGATTAAGTCCTGGGACTCTGGGTCTGAAATTACTTCGGGACTGTGATGTTCTTACGGATACTTAAAATATCCTGTACAAATTTGCTCTCAAGCATCTGTGTCTTGTATGACTCATAAGGGTTATGCATTTTAGGCGGGATATTTTCCATCAGATGCGAAATTAGCAAGCATGTTAGGTATTGCTGATACCCATCATTGAATTGAGATAGTTATCCATGAGCGATATTCAAGAAAAGATTGAACAAGAGCGTGCCTCAGCGCGTGTCGTATGTGATGTAAATGGTACGAATTCTCCTGAGTGTGCTGTAGCTTGGGAAGCAGTTGAAGAGCTGCAAGCAGAAGCGTCTCACCAGCGTCAAAATCGACCTAAGACGTCGTTTGAAAAGTACTGTGATGAAAACCCTGATGCCGACGAATGTCGAATCTATGATGACTGATTTATTGCCTGCTTAGCAGACATCCGTTTCTCATAAGATTATCATGAGCAAGTAGCGAGGCCGCGATTCGGCATCTGTTGCTTGCTTTTAATGTTGCTGAAAAATAAGATAGTATGAAGCGAAGTTTCAAGTATTCAGCATTTTTTTCTTGCCTAGAATCAGCAAAGCCTGTTCTTTGTGTTACTGACAGTATTTATGATGCAAACCCCGCCTTGGCTGGCTTCGTTGGTATGGACTGATTATCGCTTGGCGATTGTCTTCACGGTTTTGTTGCCGTTAATTCTTTTGATTTGGGCCTTTGTCCAAAAGAACGATGCTATCCAGCACTTGTTGACGATTTACTGGCGGGTTGCCAGTTTACTGGCCATTACGGTGTATTTGTTCATCGGGGCTCTACCCACTGGCTTTATCAGTGGCTGGTTGGCTCGCATCTTGATCCCCATTGCTCTCTGGTTTTGGGTTGATTTGAATGAAGAAATTGCGGAACAATCCCCCAACCGCTTAAAGTTTGGCTTTACGACTTGGCGATGGGCTGTTTCTATCTATTGCTTGGTGGGTGCAATCTTGCAGTTGCCTGTATTACAGTGCGCCTTGATGAATCAGGGGCAAATCTTGAATCAGCCCTTCTGTCAAATTTGGCTACAGCCGCCTTGGGCCTTTCGAGAATATTTCCATGCAACGACTAAGCCCTTCTTTTTGGGATTTTTGGGAATTATTGCTCTGGTAATTTATGTTCTATACCTGGCTTACTTTATCTTAGTCCGCCTGGGGCGGCAGGGGCGCTCAGCGATGGGGCAATGAGTTAGATCAGTGCTATCCTTCCCTTGTGTGTGTGGAGTTTAGTTATGGTTTCTACTCGCGTTTTTTTTCAAGGGGTAAGGGCATTAGAGTCTGTCTCAGAAACAAATTCAAGTTGTGGATTAAACGTTGGAGCTTCGTTTGCGGTCATGACATCCGATCATTGTGCAGTTGAGCCTGCAGCAACGGGTTTTTCAGGTAAGACCGCTGGCGTTAATCTTCTACTGCCAGAAACCGCTTTATTTGGTACTGATGGAATTCGAGGGCGGGCCGGAGATTTCCTCACAGCCCCATTAGCCCTACAGGTTGGGTTTTGGGCTGGGCATGTACTACGAGCCAATACAGAAGTCATTGGCCCCGTCATTATTGGTCAAGATTCCCGGAATTCCAGTCAGGTCTTAACAATGGCTGTATCCCAAGGGTTGACTGCTGCTGGCTTAGAAGTCTGGAATTTAGGATTATGTCCAACACCAGCAGTTGCTTATCTAACCCAGACTTGTTCTGCGATCGGGGGCATTATGATCTCCGCCAGTCATAACCCACCGGAAGACAATGGCATTAAATTTTTTGGGTTTGATGGCACCAAGCTGTCCCGTGATTTACAAGATCAAATCGAAGCAGCTCTGCGTGGTAAGCTGCGGCCCATCGAGATGAATAGCCCTGAAATCGGTGGCCAGGGGCAATGTTACCCTCGCCCTGATCTGGTGAAGCAATATTTGCAAGCAATACAGGCTTCCCTGATGGCACAGTCAGAAGTTCTCCCTTTGAAGGGGCTACGGGTCGTTTTAGATTTGGCCTGGGGAGCAGCCGTTCACCTTGCTCCGGCTGCCTTTGTTGCCCTGGGAGCAGAGGTCATTTGTTTACATGATCAACCCGATGGAGATCGGATTAATGTTAATTGTGGCTCTACCCATTTAGGGCTATTAAAGGCTGCTGTTTTAGAGCATCAAGCGAATGTGGGATTTGCCTTTGATGGCGATGCCGATCGGGTACTTGCCCTTGATGCCACGGGGCGTGTTGTAGACGGCGATTACATTCTTTATTTATGGGGGCAACAGCTTAAACAGCGCAGCGAATTGCCAGGCAATCAGATTGTGGCAACGGTAATGTCTAATTTAGGATTTGAGCGGGCCTGGGAAAAGCAGGGTGGCCAACTGATTCGGGCGGCAGTCGGGGATCAATACGTCCATGCCGAAATGATGCGTTCTGGAGCGATGCTGGGCGGCGAACAATCGGGACATATTCTCTGTCGTCACTACAGCATCTCTGGGGATGGTTTGCTGACCGCTCTCCATTTGGCCTACTTAGCTCAGCAGGCCAATGGCTCTCTAGCTGACTTGATGACCCAAAGTTTTCAAACCTATCCCCAGTTGTTGCGGAATGTCAGGGTAGAAGACCGGGTTCGCCGGATCAACTGGAAGGACTGTGATGCTGTGCGACAGGCGATCGCGATTGCAGAAGCGGCCATGGGAAATCAGGGTCGGGTGTTGGTACGAGCTTCTGGAACCGAGCCTGTCGTTCGGATTATGGTGGAAGCAGAGACGGAAGAATTAGTCTTGCACTGGACTAATCACTTGGTTGAGGTTGTGCAATCTCACTTAGCGATATAAGGGAGTTGCGTGAAAATAAAATCCCCACTACGGCGGGTACATTGTTTAATTGCAACTCCCTAGGCAGGTAAACCTAGTTACCTCGAAATGAAATGTACCCAAAACTCCTGACCCGTAACACAGGTTTGCTGTATCAGGTTGTAGGAGTAGGTTAAGCCCCGGCCATTGGCGTAGGTATTGTAATAGCTGTGGGGAGGGTTGTACATCAACTCTCCATAGGGGTCATTCACAATAAAGCCTTGCTCGTTGTAGCCAGCGATCGCGACCACATGGCCAGATGGGGTAAAGTAACCGTGGGAGTGTGTCAAAATCTGTAATGAAGTCTCAGGAGCAAGTCCATGTTTTTAGATGAGTTAACTCCCCTGTTCCAAGCGTTTTCTCAACATCCCCTTGCCTTTTTAGGGGGGGTTGCATCCGGTGCGTTGCGCTTAAATTTATTGGACGATCCGGTCAAAAGTTGGCTAGATCGTCAGGCAGGCAGTGCCACTTCTCCCACTGTGCCCGCAAATAACAATGGAAACCGGGGTCCACAATCAATTGCCATTGATTAATCTCTCAATGCGATGAAAAAATGTCCTTTCTATGGCAATCTGAAAGACAGACTAAGATTTTATGACTGTCGCTGACCCTTTTTGTCTTCAGTATGCAAACTCTGCCTAGCCCGGTTTTACCTGGTTCCTCTACAACCATTCCCGCTGAGCCTGCGATCGTTCGGCGCAAGACGCGGCCTGTCCCTGTTGGTAGCATCACAATTGGAGGCAACAATCCTGTTGCGGTGCAGTCCATGATTAATGAAGACACCCTTGACATTGAAGGGTCTGTTGCTGCGATTCGCCGCTTGCATGAGATTGGCTGCGAAATTGTGCGGGTCACTGTTCCTAGCATGGCCCATGCCACAGCCATGAAAGAGATTCGGCAGCGTCTTGAAGCAGCCTATCAGCCCGTTCCCCTGGTTGCCGACGTCCATCACAACGGCATGAAGATTGCTTTGGAAGCCGCCAGGTATGTGGATAATGTGCGGATTAATCCTGGCCTGTACGTCTTTGAAAAACCTAAGTCAAATCGTACAGAGTATAGCAAGGCAGAGTTCGATGAAATTGGTGACAAAATCCGAGAAACTCTAGCGCCCTTGGTGCTCTCCCTGAAACAGCAAAACAAATCGATGCGAATTGGAGTCAATCACGGCTCCTTAGCAGAACGGATGCTCTTTACCTATGGGGATACCCCAGAGGGCATGGTGGAGTCTGCCTTAGAATTCATTCGGCTCTGTGAATCGATGGATTTTTACAACCTGGAAATCTCACTCAAGGCGTCCCGTGTTCCAGTGATGATTGCTGCTAACCGGATGATGGTGCAGCGGATGGATCAATTGGGTATGGAGTATCCCCTGCACCTGGGGGTGACCGAAGCGGGAGATGGGGAGTATGGTCGAATCAAATCTACCGCGGGCATTGGTACTCTTTTGGCAGAAGGAATTGGAGATACGATTCGGGTTTCTCTGACTGAAGCGCCAGAAAAAGAAATTCCTGTTTGCTACAGCATTTTGCAGGCTTTGGGACTGCGGCGCACGATGGTGGAGTATGTGGCCTGCCCCTCCTGTGGCCGGACGTTGTTTAATTTAGAAACAGTCCTGCATCAAGTCAGGGAGGCCACCAAGCACCTGACGGGTCTCAACATTGCGGTCATGGGCTGCATTGTCAACGGCCCTGGTGAAATGGCAGATGCCGATTATGGCTATGTTGGTAAGCAGGCTGGCTATATTGCTTTGTATCGGGGGCGTGAAGAAATTAAACGAGTTCCGGAAAATCAGGGGGTATCTGAGTTAATTAATTTAATTAAGGCAGATGGCCGCTGGGTTGATCCCTGATTCTTTAAAGCCATGCCAGTCAACCTTGAGCTGTCATCGCTGGCTTGCCTATGTTAGATTGAACGTACTTTCCACCGTTCTTTGATTACTGGTTTGGTAGACTATGGGACTTCCGAAGCGTGGGCTTGTTCTTGGATCAACTGCACTGGCTGTTGCTGCTGTTGCAGTAGCTGGCACGGGTATCCAGCTTTCTAAGGGGCAAGCCCTCTTTCGTGAGAGCCCTAAAGAGTTGGTGGATGAGGTCTGGCAGATTATCGATCGCACTTACGTAGACGGTACCTTTAATCAGGTCGATTGGAAGAAAGTCCGTACTGATTACCTCAATCGCACCTATCCTGATAAGCAGGAAGCCTATAAAGCGATTCGGGATATGCTTAAAAAATTGGGCGATCCTTATACTCGATTTATGGATCCAGAAGAGTTCAAGAATATGCAGATTGATACTTCTGGAGAGTTGACTGGTGTTGGGATTCAACTGGCAGCAGATGAAAAAACTAAGAAGCTGACGGTAATTGCTCCGATCGAAGATTCACCCGCAGCCGTGGCCGGTATCTTAGCAAAAGACATCATCATTTCCATTGATGGAAAAAGTACTGAAGAGATGGATGTCAATGCTGCGGTTAAATTAATTCGGGGACAACCGGGCACCCAGGTTACCCTAACGGTTCTCCGGGGAGACAAGCAACTTCAATTTCCCCTGAAACGGGCTCGCATTGAAATTCACCCAGTCCGCGCTAGCTCCCGCCAAACACCAAATGGGGAAATTGGATACATTCGTCTGGTGCAGTTTAGTGCTAATGCTCCTGCTGAAATGCGAGCTGCGATTAACAAGCTAGAGAAACAACGGGTTGTTGGGTACATTCTGGATTTGCGCTCCAACCCCGGTGGTCTTCTCTACACCAGTGTGGAGATAGCCCGCATGTGGTTGAAGGACGGCTCGATTGTTTCGACTGTCAACCGTGAAGGTGAACAAGACCGGGAGCGAGCCAATAATCGTGCCTTAACCGATAAGCCCATCATTGTGTTGGTAGATGGGGGTTCTGCCAGTGCCAGTGAAATTCTATCTGGGGCGCTTCAGGATAATAAGCGAGCGCTTCTGGTCGGAACAAAAACTTTTGGTAAAGGGCTGGTGCAGTCAGTTCGTCCCCTGGGGGATGGGTCGGGGCTGGCAGTCACCATCGCCAAATATTTCACGCCGAATGGCCGAGATATTAACAAACATGGCATTGATCCCGATGTGGTGATTCAGCTGTCAGATGATCAACGTAAGCAGCTCAGCCAGGATCGGGAAAGGATTGGTACCCTTGCCGACCCCCAATATACAAAAGCGCAAGAGTTGTTATTCCGACAACTGACAACCAGCCCAAAACCCAGTTCTCAGGTTCAAGCCAACTGAATGATTTCCTATTGTTGTACGTGGTAGAAGTGGGGCAGCACTCCTATCGGGGGTTAGCGTTTGACTGCTCAAACCTGTTTTGATCAAAGCTATATTTTTTCAACATTTTTTCAACCAAATCTCCCCAACATGATATTTACCCCTCTCGCCTGGGAACCCTAAAGAGCGACGAAAGGATAACTTCTTCGGAGTGATCCTCATAGCTATTTAGAGAAAACATTCTATGCTAGACTCCCAGCGTCATCTCAGTCCGCCATCCCCACCGCCTATGCCTCCGGTTCCACCACCAGGTGTCACTGCTGGGCCAAGTCGGGGTTCGACGGCAGGGACACAGCAAATGGCAAGTTCGCTGCCAACTGTTGCATCACAGGTAGTACCCGGTCCTCATCAGGTGGCTAGCTCTACAGCGACTGCGGCAGCAATTTCTGGCAAAATGGCATCTCGCCCCCCATCCTCTACAGCTACCTGTCCACTACCACTACCACCACTGCCAGCACCCCCGACTGTTTCTCACCGTCCCGGAGTGCCTCCAACCCCTGTTGCTGCTCTGGGCTATCGCGAAAGTGGGGCACCAACGTTGACTGAAATTGTCCGAGATGCCTATGAAAAGGGATTTTCAGATGTTCACCTGGGGGTGGGGGAGAGCCCCCGTTATCGCAATCGGGGAGAAATCGAAGTTACATCCTGGCCTGAAACCGACCGGGAAACTTTTTATCGCTGGATGCATGAAATTTTAAGTGAGGATGAGATTCGCCGATTTGAAGACCAACTGGACTATGATGGTGCCACTCAGTACGACTTTACGCGGGTACGGGTGAATATTTTTGACTCCTTGCTTGGCCCTGCGATGGTTTTGCGGCTGATTCCTATCAAGATTCCAACCATTGAACAACTGAGTCTGCCCCCTGTTTTTAAGGATGTTTGCCACTACCAGAAAGGCTTGATTTTGGTGACTGGCCCAACTGGCTCAGGTAAATCTACAACACTCGCAGCCATGATTGATTACATCAACAAGGAGATGCCAAAAAATATCATTACGATTGAAGACCCGATCGAGTTTGTGCATAAAAGCCAGAAAGCTCTGATTAAACATCGGGAAGTTGGCATTCATACCCACAAATTTGATATGGCTTTGAAGGCGGCTCTGCGAGAAGATCCGGATGTGATCCTGATCGGGGAAATGCGCGATCGTGAAACAGTCAACACGGCTTTAAAGGCGGCTCAAACTGGACACTTGGTTTTGGGTACCTTGCATACCAATGGTGCGGTGAAGACAATCGAACGGATCTTGCAGCTCTATGAGCCAGATCAGCAGTTACCGATGCGACTGTCGGTGGCAGAATCTTTAGTAGGCGTTATTTCTCAGAGTCTTTGCCGTACGACCGATGGTAAGCGCACTGCATCCCATGAAATTTTGATTAATACGGATGCGGTGAAAGACTACATCCGTCGGGGTGAAATCGACGAAATTGAACAACTGATGCCCAAGTGTACCTTTGATGGCATGTGTACAATGAATCAGTCACTTTATAAGCTCTATGAGATGGGCCGCATTACTGAAGAAACTGCACTGGAGCTATCGCCCAAACAAAATGAAATGGCTCAAGCGCTCAGAGGCCGAATTTAGAGGTGCTGATCAGGGGAAGTATTGTGAATTCGAGTTCTTCCCTCAGGTTGTTTAAAGGAATTGCATTGTTTACTCCAGGGGGCGATCTAATTTATTGCATCGACCCCAGTAAGCAATCACGCTGGCATCTGGATTTATGCCTTGCCTTGCAACAACAACTCCGGTTACCGGAACCACCTCATTTTTTGGTGCCTTGCTATACAGCAACTATCGATCGCTGGCTGGATCCTCGGACGCAGACAATACGAACCATCGCAGAAGCATCACCGTCTGTTTTGCGTTACCAGCCGTTGTTAAATGCCATCTTTGAAACAGAAGGTCTGCTCTGGCAACCTCTGGTTGCCCAAGAAGCGGTGTGTAATCCGGTGGTGTTGGCTGCCTATCGAGGGCAGTTTCCACAACTGTGGAATAATCACGATTTGTTGATTCACTACGATCGGCTGAATCAATCTGGAACAACCAGCGAAGGTTGGGCTCAACCGCTGATGGCAACTGAGAGCCCGGCAAAGGGCTACGTTTTGCGCCTATTTGTGTCAGGCTATACCCACACCACAGAGCGGACTCTCCAGAATTTGCACAAGTTATTAGAACAATTTCTGAGTCAGCCCTATACGCTACAGTTAATTGATGTTTTGCAACGCCCAGACCTGGCTGAACGGGATCATATCTCTGCTACACCAACTCTGGTAAAGGCATGGCCCCAACCCGTGCGACGGATCGTGGGTAATTTTGATAGCCCGGATCAATTGATTGGCATTTTCCCTGGGGCCTAAGCCTGGCGCAGCGATCGCTCAGGTAAGCCTTGGGGGGGCATCTCTATCCTAACTCGGCTCCCGAGTTAGGATAGAGCCATTAGTTATTGACAGAAGTAGTCATGCTGAAAACATTCAAGGCTTGGTTGAAAGGAAGCCATCTAGAATGGATTGATGACGTGCCTGAGGTGGGAGAGCAAATGTTTCAGGTTCATGTCACGCTCCTTGATGATAAGCCAGTTATTGAATTGAAGACACGCGGGGCAAGGATGGCTGAGATATTAGAAAAGCTTGCTGCCACTCAAGTGTTGGGGGGCATTGATCCAGTTGTGTGGCAACAAGAAACTCGGCAAGACCGTTCACTGCCGGGGCGATAAAACGTGCTTCTTGACAGCAACATCATTATTTACTCTGCACAGCCACAATATCCTCAATTGCGACAATTGATTGGTGAACACTCCCCTGCGGTATCAGCCCTCAGTTACCTTGAGGTATTGGGCTATCATCTCCTGACTGAGCAGCAGCGCCAGTATTTTGAGGAGTTTTTCCACGTTGCTCAAATTTTACCGATATCACAAGATGTGCTGGCTCAAGCAGTGGTTCTGCGACAACAGAGGCGAATATCTTTAGGAGATTCGATTGTCGCGGCGACTGCTTTGGTACACGAGTTAACACTGATTACCAGAAACGTAGGTGATTTTCGCTGGATTGTTGAACTTAATCTGCTGAATCCGTTTGATGATGATGCACTTGGCGCAGTCTAATGACTGAGGTCAGTGGTTGCCGATCGCCTCGATCTCCACAACGTTGGCGAAGCCTCTCCTGCGGAGAATCGCCGGTCAATCTGCTGCACTGACGGGTTATCGGCTCAGGTCAACCTTGGGAGGGCATCTATTTTTGTTACTGCCGCTGATTTGAACCGTTCGCTTGCATGGAATGTCGCTTATATCCCACCCCTAAAAGAGTGGGTTTGGTGCTCAATGCTGTGAAGGTTGTTTAAACCCAGTTGATTATCCCATTGGCCGACGCTTATCATACCTGAAGTATCAATTTAGTACCGCAATAACATTTGGAGATCAAATTATGGAACTCTTTTATAACGGTCAAACCTATACCTTTACTCCAACAGCCACCTACCGCATGCCTCCCCGTGCGATTAATTGGCGCCATCAAATTCCTGGTCAGGTTTTTGAACCTACAACTCCTGGGCAGGTGACTTCCCGCTCGATCAATCCCCATGCAGTTAATTGGCGCTATCGCATCCCTGGGATGAACTAGTTCGCCTGACCGTTGCTGAGATTCAGTTCAAGGCGAGAATAGGATTTATCTATTGCAGGTTTGTGGGCTTGGCAGTCCTTGATGAGGGTGTTCCAGCCCAATCCTGACCCAGTTGGATGGTGACATCGGAGGCCAGATCCCCTGTATTTTCAATCCAAACCTCGCCAAATCCCAGTGCCTGTTGGATTGCTTTGGCACTTTCTTCGTCTCCTTGCTGGGCTACAATCCGGGTTGTACGGAGTGGTTCATGCAAGGGCTGATCCATCGTTGCCACATTCGTGTAGCCCACCTGTCCTAACCGACTAACCAGTGCCTCAGCCAACTGTTGACGGTTTGTACTATTTTGAAGTGTTATCTTGACAGAGCTGGGAGCCAGAGACTGGGAGAAGGCAGTGCCAACCCCAAAGTATTGGGCCATCAGGCTGGTAATCTGGGTGTAATTGGGCAACCAGTAGCTGGTCTCATATTCTCCTTCACTGCTGAAATCACCGGGCAGCATCAGCATTTGCACATCAGACCGACTGGTACGGCTGCCGTAACCAACTAGGGCAACCAATTCTTCTACGCTCAGGTTGGTATCAACGTAGGATTGGATGACAGATAAGATGTTGGGTAGACGGGCAACCGTCGCAGGATTCAAGGCCTGCTCCATTAAGGCCCGCATCACCATTTGTTGTCGTTGGATACGGCCAATATCACCATATTCTTCATACCGAAAGCGCAGCATTTGCAGGGCCTGTTCCCCATTTAAATGTTGTTTGCCTGCCTTCAAATTGATATAGAGATGCTGGCTGTCATCCTGATACTTCATGGCTTTGGGTACATAGACTGTGACACCGCCGAGGGCATCGATCAGAGCCTGCACTCCCTGGACATTAATGGTGACATAACGATCGATGCCCACCCCATCTAATAGTTGACTGATACTTTTGGCAGTCAAGGCTGGCCCGCCGTAGACATTAGCCGCATTAATTTTAGTGACTCCGTGCCCTGGAATTTCAGTTTTTGTATCACGGGGAATGGAGAGAATGGAAATTTTCTTGGTCTCTGGGTTAAACCGCAACAGGAGCATCGTGTCAGTCAACCCATCAAAGGAGTTAACCAATGCTTGATACCTGAGTTTGGTTAGATTGGGGGGAGGATTTGCGATATCAGTCGTCAGTACCTTGACTCCAAGTACTAGCACATTCACCGGGCGCGTCAGCCCTGGTAAACGCAAATTCCCTCCTCCTGCTAGAATGCGATCTCCTTTACTAAAAACAGAGGCTTCTGAGGCACTCAGCTTCCGTTGCATTAATGGAGTACTGGTCATCGTCATTGCCAGTAATGCTCCCGCTGTTGCTGATAGGAGAGCGGCACCGCATACCCCAATAGCCAGCCAGGCTCCACTGCGTTGGCTGGGCTGGAATGACCCCTGCTTCGGCAAGGGTCGAGACGATCTTGCAGAATGACGACGCTTCGGTGTGTTCACGGACTTCTCAAATGTCTTGCAGCAGCATAGTAACAATAATTTTCATACTTGACCGCAAAAAATTACTGAACTGCTTTCAATAAAGTAACTTTTAGCTTAAAGTTACCATCTGCCACCTCTCCAAACGATCGCACCCGGATATAGTAAGTGCCAGAACGGGTAACGCGAATAAACAGCAGGGAATTGGTGCTACCATCTGGCCCATCATCATTTTCTGCGACGGTCGATCCATCCGCAGCCAGTAGACTGACAAGGGTATCAAAGTTATCTGAGGTCAGGTCGATCGCCAGTTGGCTGCCCGCTTTTACCTGTAAGACGTAATCACGGGCAAACCCCCCCTGCCCGGTGGGAATGTCTTTTTCCGTGAGCTTGTCGCTAATTGTTGTTCCTGGTGTGAGAGGAATCGGGTTATAAAAGCGAGTTTGAGCCCGCCCAGGAAGCGCAGCCAGTGGTATCACAAAGAGGCTCAGAAGTAGGAACCACTGCCACAGGCGATCGGCCGACAGTCGATACAGCATGGATTACTTTTGCACCTGTTTTAACATCTTCTCCATCTCTGACAGATCGACGGCTCCCGCAAAGGGGACTCCATTCATCACAAAGAAGGGGGTGGCATCTACTCCAATTTGCTCGGCCAGTTGTATGTCTTGCTCGATCGCTGCCTGAGCAGCCGCACTGGCACGATCCCGATTAAATCGTTGCAGATCTAACTTCAGATTCTGAGCGATCGAACGATACAGGGGATCTCCCAACTGACCTTGATTGGCAAACAAGGCGTCGTGAAACTGCCAAAACTTACCCTGCTGACCTGCAGCCCAGGCGGCTTTGGCGGCTGGTAGCGCCTCGGGATGAATGGCTGTCAGCGGAAAGTGTTTATAGACAAAGGTGACTTGATCACCGTACTTGGCTAAAAATTGTTTGATTGTGCCTTCAGCTTTGCCACAGTAGGGACATTGAAAGTCTGAAAACTCAAATAAAACAACCTTGCCGTTCACAGCCCCCTTTGTCGGCGACTGGCCGATCGCCGCCTTAGGGTTCGTTTGAATCTGGCTTAGGATCCCCTCTTGCGCCTGCTTTTGACGCTGATCTCGTTGAGCTTGATAATTTTGCACAGACTCCAAAATGACTTCTGGATTCTCACGAATAATCTGAAGCACCTGCTGCCGCAGTTTGGGATCGATGGTGTTATCTGCTTTAGCAGGGTGCAACTGAGCTAACCCAACTCCAACCCCCAGGACAACTGCTAACCCACTAGCACAACGCACCAGAGTAGTGTGTTGCTGCCATCGACTCATCCAGTGCTGCCAATTCTTTTTCTTCATGCCGGTTATATCCCTTTTGTCTGACTGACCAAGATGCTCAATGGGCATACCCCTCAAGTATTGTACAGGGGGGCTCAGGTGCGATAGTTTAATAACCCGTTATCACAATTGAGAGGAGTGAGCGGCTGCTATTTCCTCTTCAACGGAGGAAGTTGAAGGATCCCGTAAAACCATCTCAGTGGCAGCCGCTGCATGATATTCTTCTGTCTGCTCATGACTCTCTGGTAAATTTTGCAAGGCCACCTGCTCCTGTCTCACCGTGCGAATTGAATCTAGGGCTTCTTTAATCACAACAGCGGTGGGCACTGCCACAACTACTCCCAAGAGACCACCAACTCTGGCTCCTGTCAAAATTGAAATAAAGACCCAGAACGGATTGAGCCCCGTAACACTGCCCAATATTCTGGGTGCAATCCCATTTTCTACGATTTGTTGGATAATCACTGCAACCGCAACTACCTGAACGGCCAGTCGAATATCACGCAGGGCCACCAGAAATGACACCAGGGCAATCCCAACTGAGCCGCCAAAGGGTACCAGAGCCATGGCTCCGATCGTTAGACCAAACAGCAGCCCAAAGGGCACCTTTAGTAACAAAAAGATTGAGGTCAGACCAAAGGCCATAAAGCTGGAAACGATGATCTGACCAATAAAGTAGTTTTGAAAACTGAGCCGCAGGGTTTGTGAAAAGGGAGCTTGAATCCGGGAGGGTAACCAGCTAATCAAACTATCCCAAACTTCATGGCCATGCAGGAGTAGATAAAAGGTGGTAATGATGGTCAACAATACATCAACCACCCTAGCAAAGGTGAAGACCGCCACATCCAGGGTGACATTCAGCACTTTACCTGCGATCGACTGGAGTTGACCCCGTAACCGATCATTAATTTGAGCAATTAAGCCATCTAAACTAACCGGCAACCCCATGGATTGCAAGCGATCGTCCAGCATCACTAGCTGCCGCTGGCCAGAATCTAGCCATTCAGGTAACCGGGTCACCAACTGTTGGGCCTGGGCCAGGGCCAGCGGCACTAAAGTCACCCCCAATACGAGCAAGAAGAGGATGGTGACTAGAAATACTAGGATGGCTGCCTGAAAGCGCCTTAACCCTTTGCGCTCTAACCAGCCAACAGGGTAATTTAGGAGGAAGGAAAACAGGGCTGCCACCACGAGGGTAACCATGATGGATTGAAAATAGCCCACGATCGTCGAAAGCGCCCAACCATTCAAAACCAATAGCGGCGCTGTCAGGGCAATTGTCAACAGACGGGCCATTGGGTTAAGAGATTGCCACCAGAGGAGGAGGGGGTTCCTACGAGGAGTTGACTCAGGGTTAGCCATAAATAAATCTCAACTGTCCCAGCGAGATAAGTGAGCCTCCGAAGTCGGAGGGCTATATCCATTTTGTCTGAGATAGTACGATAATAGGGGCCAGCCTGTCGAGTTTCTTTTTGATGGCTCGGCATCAGATTTTTACGCCTGCTCCTTTTAGCATATCTAGCAGGTGATCCACGTTTTGCTTAACCGCCTTTGCAGACGCATGTAAAGCGGCCAGTTCCTCATCTAAGAGTTTCAAAGTCAAGATACTTTCAATTCCTCGGCAACTTAAGCGACAGGGCACACCGATAAAGACATCATGCAGGTCGTACTCTCCTTTCAAGTAAGCAGCTACCGGTAAGAGTCGAGATTGACTATACAAGATCGACTCAACCATTAAGCAGGCGGAAGATGCAGGGGCATAGTAGGCGCTCCCTGTTTGCATCAGTTCAACAATTTCTGCCCCGCCATTACGAGTCCGATCGACAAGTCGATCAATGGTTGGTGAGTCAAGCAAGTCGGTAATCGGAACTCCGTTGACCGTTGTAAAGCGCGGTAGGGGCACCATTAAATCGCCATGGCTACCTAAGACAGTGGCATAGATATCGCTGGTTGATACGCCCATTTCCATGGCCAGAAAGGTTTGAAACCGAGCCGAGTCTAGCACTCCTGCCATGCCCATAACTTGGTGGGGAGGAAGACCACTGACCTTCCAGGTCAGGTAAGTCATAACATCTAGTGGATTGGTGACCACAATAAAGACGGCATTGGGTGAATAGACGATCGCTTTTTGAGTGACATCCTGAATAATGCGCCCGTTGGTGAGCAACAAGTCATCTCGACTCATCCCCGGTTTACGGGGCAGGCCAGCGGTGATCACGACCACATCTGAGTTGGCCGTATCTGCATAATCGTTGGTGCCGATAATTTGGCGATCGTGACGTTCAACCCCACGGGCCTCCATCAGATCGAGTGCCAATCCCTGAGGGCGACCGTTGACAATATCCAGGAGCACCACATCGGCAATATTTTTTTCAGCAATGCGCTGAGCCAAAGTGCTCCCGACATTGCCAGAACCAATCACTGCCACCCGACTGGTGGCACAAACAATTGAAGCGGGACGGAGAACCATACAGCTGTACCTCCACAGATTAGAGAAGGGTGATCGCTAAAGTACCCTCTCCTGCTTCTACGGTACATCAGCCCAATCAGGGATAAAGAATTCTCAATAATTTATTTAATCGCTGGGAGGGGCTACTCAAACCCTTCTAACTGGTTTTGCTTTAGCCAGATATTGGGAGTTGGCACGATACCCCATTTAACAAGGGCATAATCACCACTAATGTCAACCACTTCCCCTTTGGTTTCAAAAATATAAGATGGGAACCGGACATCACTGGCCTTTGCTTCCAGGCTATTGAGCAGCTGATCTTTCACTGCCTTGACAAAATCGCCCCGTTTAACGGCCATATTACTACTTCCCTCTTGCTAGCTATTAACCTCTCTTGCCTGTGGCATTATAAGGCATTTACATTTTTTCATAAATACCTCTGGGAAACCGCATCCCCTTCAGTCGCCAGTGTGACTTCGCTCAGTCCACAAATTCCGAGTGTTGAGCGAAGTCGAAACGCGGGAATTTAGGTATTTTTTTGGGCAAAAATCTCCTAACGTATAGAAGTCAGGTAATTTAGTTTAAGTTTTGAAATTCTTAGGCATTGATCTGGGGTGGAGTTCGGGGGCGTCTGGCCTGTGTTGCTTAGAATGGCACGAGCATCGCTTAGAGCTTTTGGACCTGCAACGACGAGAAGAGATAGCAGACATCCTGAAGTGGGTAGATGCCCAATTTCAATCGGGGGACGCGGGTGTCATCGCAGTGGATGCGCCTACCATCATTACCAACCCTACGGGAATGCGGCGCTGCGATCGCCTGACCCATCAATACTTTGGTCGCTACCATGCCGGTTGTTACCCCGCAAATCTGAGTCGTCCTTTTGCTAATCGAACTACCCATTTTGGGCAAGCTTTAGAAGCCAGGGGGTTTGGCCATCAACCAGAGATCGCACCGCAGCAAGCAGGTCGCTACCAAATTGAAGTTTTTCCCCATCCGGCGACGATCCAACTTTTTCAGTTAGAACGAATTTTGAAATACAAAAAGGGACGGCTTGCCGATCGTCAACTTGCCCTGACTCAATTGCGGGATTGCATTTACCAATGGCTACCTCAGTTAGAACCTAGTCTCAGCTTAGAGCATAGCCCTGTCGTGATCCCCTCCATTCCCACGACTGGCAAAGCTTTTAAGGCGGTCGAAGATCAACTAGATAGCCTGATCTGCGCCTATGTGGGAGCCCATTGGTGGTATTGGGGCCAGGAACGCAACCAGATACTGGGCGATCGCCAGGAAGGATATATTGTGGTTCCTTCCCCGACCTCAACCAACAACCCTGACTGACAATACACGCACTGCCCTTCACCAGAGCGGGAAAAGGGCTTGCGAACTAGGTTTTCGGTTTGCAGTCCCTTCGCCCCTTGTGGGAGAAGGGATTTAGGGATGAGGGGAAAAAGATTTGTCAGTCAACCAGCCAACAACCTGCCTGAGGGGGGCTTCAGGATAAAACAGACGTAAGGATCAAGACATCGCTTGAACTAAATAATCAAAATAGGGAGAAGCAACGGTCGCATCTGCATCACTCAGGAGATCTAGGGAAGCCCCCTTGAGGCAGCGCATTGCCTCTGCCATGCCAGGCATGGGCACACCAAGGGCGTTATACATCTCTCTAGCGCCGATGACACCAATGGTCTCGATCGGCTCCTTACTGCCAGCCAACACACCGTAGGTGACCAGCCTCAAATACCAGCCATAATCTCTCAGGCAGAGGGCTCGCTGTTTGTCGCCATAGGCGTTACCGCCAGGAGAAATGAAGTCAGGCCGCTTCCGCCATAATTGCTTACTGGCCTCCTGCACAATCTTTCTCTCGTTATTGGTCAAGGTTTCTGCAATACGAGTTCGCTGCTCACCAGTTTGAAAGAATCCTTCCATGCTCTTAAGCTCACCGGCACTGGGGTAGCGCAGCTCATCGTCCGATCGAAGAATGACTTGGCTAATTACGCTCATATTAATCGCAGTATCTCAGAGTATCTGTAAGTAGTTTAACGACTCTGGGGCACGAAGTCACATCCTTTTAAAGAACGAAGGCGCTGAAATAGCTTGGCGATCGCATCTATATCTTTGTCACCAGGCCCCTTTTCAACTCCACTGGATAAATCAATTCCCGCAGGGCATAATGCTTGCACAGCAGCCCCAACATTATCGGGATTTAGCCCTCCTGCCAGTAACCAGGGGCAGGGCGGC
This sequence comes from Leptolyngbyaceae cyanobacterium, assembly GCA_046080785.1. Lineage (GTDB taxonomy): Bacteria > Cyanobacteriota > Cyanobacteriia > Leptolyngbyales > Leptolyngbyaceae > JBJTUO01. The sequence goes on from JBJTUO010000261.1 coordinate 30,243, forward strand.
TGAAATGAACGCAGCCATTGCCAGTCAATTGTCTGCCCAGTTCCCCCCGGCAGAGTTGGATGATAAGCATCCAGCAGCAGGGTATCTACATGGTTGGCATAGACGATTGCCTGTTCTAGGGTGTCAGGGGTTTTGACTCGCAATGCTTTAATAATCTCAATATCTGGAATCTGATGGCGCAGGGTGTCACAAAACTCTGGTGATTCATCCCCATGAAGCTGAACGCCATTTAAGTGACCGCTGGTTACGACCTCACAGATTTGATCAAGACGGGCATTGACAAACACCCCAATCCGATCGCAAATTGGATCCTTTGTTCCGCCAATCCAAGGGATCTCGCTAACAATGGATGCAATCTGCTCTGGGGGTACATAGCGGGGAGACGCCGGGACACAGATAAAACCAAGGGCACTTGCTCCCAATTCGGCGATCGCTCGACCCTGATCCGCTTTTGTAATCCCGCAAATCTTTACTCGCATACCCTTGAGCACTTCAGCTACCAGACTACTTTGTATCAAAACATTAACTTATCCGTTAACTCTTAAAACAAATTTCGGGTCGCTTTCCGTTCGCTCCCAAGAGCTTCCTATAATCCTTGATGGTGATATGTCTTACTTCATTGAGTAGACGGAGGTATAACGTGCTTTCTTTTGATCTTCTAGCAGTAATTGAACCTCATACAGTAGGGTGGTCTCCTTCAGTTGGCCTGCTGATGACATTTTGCTGTCTTTTTTCTGTCGCCGTTGGCCGTTATGCGATTCGACGGCGGGGTGTGGGCCCCAAACTGCCTGTACAAGTGCCGGCACTGTTTGAAGGTTTTGGCATTCCTGAATTATTGGCAACCATGAGTTTTGGGCATATCTTAGGTGCTGGGCTGATTCTAGGACTGAGCAACGCAGGCCTTCTCTAGGTTGACGGGCGCGTACCGGGTGTGCAGGAGGGGGATGCAGGATCATAGGTTGGAACCGTTGCCTGCCCTGTAGTCGGCTTTTCTGATTCGCACAGTAAGGTGGTTGTTTCAGCAGCCTGTCCAAACGGGTAAACAATCGCGGTCATTCCCACATAAGAACGAAGGCCACTAGAATTGGACGCCGCATGGTGGAATGCATACCTGCCACTGCTGTCAACCTGAATTGAGTAAGTGTAGTTGGGGGTGCTGCGAACTCCTACTCCAAGTTGAGTCAGGCTACTTGCAAACTGAGATCTTTCTAAGTTGTAAGCTTGTTGAGCCCGGTTGATAGCCCCCACATAGTTTTTCGCTTCAGCCTGTTTCGCTTTGGCTGCCTGATTAAAAATGGAGGGAAGGGCCACTGCCGCTAGGGCACCTAGAATGGCCACCACCACCAACAGCTCAATTAAAGTAAATCCAGAGTTGCGCCGATGTAGAACATGGCGCATCAATTTGAGTTTGAGCATACAGTTCTCAGTGTTCTTCCGCATAGGTCTTGGTATGGTTAAATACCTCTGTGTTGAGGCGTCTTCAATACCTATCCTGGCCTGGAAAAACCTGATAGTCAGTAGCAGGCAGAGATCTTCCTCAGAAAATCTACGGAACTGTTCTGTCTTTTAAAGAGTAAACAAAGACTGGAAAAGCTACTTTTCGGGATGAGAGTACTGATGTAAGCCCGGTTTTTTCAGGCTTTAATACCGGAAACCAGCACCAAACTGGAATGAAGCGGCGGTTCCGCCATTCTTATAGCCATCGATCGCAATAATTGTATTACCAAACACCACAATCGGGCTGTTGGGGATGGCGTAATCAATCCCAGGCTGAATGGCAAGGGCTGTGCGATTCCCAACGGGCGTTTTATTGTCGCCGGAGAAAGGAATTGATGCGCCCAGACCGATATAGGCATCAGCCTGCCACCCCAAAGGAAAGTCATAGGAAACCGTGGGGACAATGGCAAACGAACTCCCAATCAATGCTTGGGTTCGGATGGATATGGGTGCCCTGAGAAACTTATAGCGAAAGGCCACATTGCCAGCGAATTCTCCACTTAGACCAATACCAATGCCACCGCCAATGTAACTGCCGTAGGCGGCCTGCGCTAGGACGGGTGATGACTGTGCCGCGAACAACCCACCTATACACAAGAGACTGACAAACACTCCGTGGATCTCGCTTGCTCGCCAGATAGCCCGAAAATTCAGGTTATTACGTTTCATGCGAGTCATGATTTGGCTCCTCATCGGCTATGCAGCATCCGCTTCAATTCCGCTAACACTGTAGCCCAACTTTTTAGAAGTGAATCAGTTAGTTTGAAAGTTTTTTATTCCCATATTTCCCGGCGGTGTTGAGTGACACTTGGGGAACAGGAACAAATTCCTAGAATAGGAACGCCCTATTTGTAATACTGAAGGTGAAACAGGCTGGTGTTCCTTTCTAATCTTAATGAATGTCTGTTGTACGCAGGTGAGCCCCTATGAAGCAATGGATCCATCGCACGTTAGCGCCGTTAGTTGTTGCAATGACTTTGACGGCAGCTGAAGCCATAGTCGCTCAGACCATTGCAATTTCCTCAACTTCTGAGGCTGTGCAACTGACAGGGGCCTCCGGCGGATCTCGCAAAGACCCAAACTGTGCCGGTAATATTGCGAATTCCCCCAACCATGTGATTCAAGTTGCCGATGACAGCAACCTACGCTTTACTTTGCAAGCTCAAGGAAAACCGGCATTGCTGATTCAATCGGCTTCAGGTCAAATCTTTTGTGTTGCTGCAGACAGCTTTTCAGGCGGCAAGGTTGAAATTCCAGGGCGATGGCCGCAAGGAGTCTATCAGGTTTTTGTCGGCGATCGCAGCAATGGTCAATATCCCTATACCCTGGTGATTTCACCCAACTAAAAGAGCGGAATCCTGCTCCAGGCCAATTCTGAGCGTCAATTCGTCTCTGTGCCAGGATCACAGTACTCACTCCGCCTGATTATTGTTGTTTGTCAGCGATTCAGCGTAAAAACTGGAAGAATTGAGGCAACCCTTGTAATAATTGTGATTAGCCCTTGCACTTGCCTGGGCAATCAAGACAGTTAAACGCGGCATTTTCAAACATCAAGCTCCAGTAAACGGGGGCTAGCTGGTTTGCACGAAAAAATGGTGGTGTTGGGTTGCACATTCCACGCTAAATGTCTATGGCTAAACCAGGTCAGTCCTCTTTTCGTCGTCTTCTTCTCGTCAGGATTTTACTCCTCAGTATTCCTGTATTGTTGGCGGGAGAATATATAGCCTATACCAAAGCCCGTTCTAGCTTCTTGCAAACGGCTCGGCAGAATTTAACGGAGAGCGCTGTTCGCAAAGGAGAAAATATTCGTGACCTGGTGGAGGCAACTCGTTCTAATCTCCTGATTGTGAGTGAGTTGTTGGTCAACCAAATGAATCAGCCAGAGCAGACTCAGGAGATGGCCATCCAAATCACCCGTTGGCTGCCAAAGGGTGTCCAGTGCTTGCAGTTAATGAATTTAAGCAATGGCCGGTTAGAAGCAAGCACCTGCGGCAAACAACCCCTGATCGATCGAAAACGGCTCTCCTGGCCCAACCAAAATCAAGTGCTGCTGGATCCACTGACCAATGTTCTCATCTTCTCCGATCTGCCCCAGTCTTTTATGACTTCCTCAGGGCTGCGCCAACTCAATTCCGTATTCAGTGTGCCAGTTTTTGATGATCGGGGCCGGCTCCGCTATGCCCTGAATGCTCAGGTCGCACTGCATCGGCAGGAGAGCAGCCAGCCCGGATCTCTTTCTGGGTACACCGTTGTCATCGACGAGAATGGTACGATCCTGGCTCACCCCCGTTCAGATAAGATTGGCCTCAATATCGCTCAGGAGCCAGATGCCGATCGCTTAAAAGAACTAGTGAAAAATGCAGGCTCTGGTAAGCAGGACTTCCTTCATCTTTTCTCATTTGAAAAACAGGGCGCTGAATGGCTGGCCGGTTATAACCCGATTCAGATCCAGGTGAGTTCTAATCAGCAACGAACCTGGCTTGTACTGGCTGTTGCTCCTCTAAATAATGCGTTGTACGGTCTATCGGGGATTAAAGAGGCTCTGCTGATTCTAACCCTTGGGCTGGTTGGCGCTAACTTGCTGGCAACCCTCTATGTGTCTCGCACCCTGGCCCGTCCGATCGAAAATCTGAGCCAGTATGCCCTTAACCTCTACAGCCAGTCTGCCCCTGAGCAAGCTCCTAAAAACTTTCAGGTGCGCGAGATGAATCAATTGGCAACTGCCCTAGATAGCATGGTCAAACGCTTAGAAGAACGAGCAGAAGAACTGGAAACCGCTTGGCAAGAAGCCCACGAAGCCAACGAACTGAAAAGTGAATTTTTAGCCACAACCTCCCATGAGTTGCGCACCCCCTTAAACGCGATTATTGGCTGTATTCGCCTGGTTAAAGATGGATGCTGTGACAGCGAAGAAGAAGAATTAGAGTTTTTACACCAGGCGGATGAAGCAGCCATTCACCTGCTCAAAATTATTAACGATTTGCTTGATATTGCAAAAATTGAGGCCGGTAAAGTTGAGCTCAATCTGCAGTCGGTTTCAATCTATGATCTTTGTCAGCAGTGCCTGCGCATGATTCAACCGGGGGCTGAAAAAAAGCACTTATCTTTAGCCGCAGAAGTCGATCCTCAACTGACTCAAGTGCCTTTGGATGAGCGCAGGGTGCGTCAGATGGTAATTAATTTACTTTCTAACGCAGTTAAGTTCACACCAGAGGGCGGTTCTGTCAAACTCAGCGGCCGATTGGGCTACGGTCATGAGCTCGAACAAGAAATGCGCCCTGACCATAGCCCAATCAACCCAGCTACCCCCTATCTCTGTCTAGAAGTCGCAGATACCGGCATCGGCATTCCTAAAGAACGATGGCATCTCCTCTTTCGTCCTTTTCAACAAGTTGACTCTTCTTTAACTCGTAAGCATGAGGGCACTGGCTTAGGGTTGTCTTTAACCAAAAGATTAGCTGAATTACATGGTGGCACCATTTCCTTCTCATCCACGCCAGATCAAGGCAGTACTTTCCGGATCTGGTTACTCATGGGTATGATTGAGCACCCAGTTCCCGAACGGCAGGAATTTACGGTTACTGGATAAAGCCTGCTATCCTGGTAGCAAATTCAAGCAAATCTCTTTGCTTGTCACTTGCTTTTTACCCCTGGTGAATTGTCTATGGCCCTAACCGAATCAACGATGGGACTGCTGGGTACACCAGCTCCCACTTTCTCTTTACCGGATGTGGTTTCTGGTCAGTCGATTTCCTTAGCAACCTTTGCCGATAAACCAGCGTTGCTTGTCATGTTTATCTGCCGTCACTGCCCTTTTGTCAAGCATGTGCAGGAGGAACTTGCCCGCCTTGGGCAAGATTACCAGAAGACGGGGCTTGGAATTGTTGCTATTAGTGCCAATGATGCTTTGAATTATCCTGATGATGCGCCGGAACGTCTAAAAGAAATGGCGATCGCACTGGAGTTTACCTTTCCTTTTTGCTATGACGCCGATCAATCGACCGCCAAAGCCTACAGCGCCGCTTGCACCCCCGATTTCTTTTTGTTTGATGCCGATCGTCACCTGGTTTACCGGGGCCAACTCGATGATAGCCGCCCTAGCAATGGCAAACCTGTAACTGGCAAAGACCTCAGAACTGCGATCGACGCGGTTTTGAATGGTAAAACTGTCAGTCCCGACCAGAAACCCAGCATTGGTTGCAATATCAAGTGGAAACCGGGCAATGCGGGTTAAAACCGTTGATTTTCAGGAGCCGCTCCAGCCGTCCCAACCCCAGATTGATCCAGGAAGAGATTCTTGGCCGCGTCATTTTGATAGACACAATCAATTTGAGGTGAGCTTTCCAGCGTTCCTGTAAAGCCAAAGGTGTTCATCCGTTGTCGGCAAGAGCGCACCTGGTCGCCCTTCAACAGCCCCCGTTGCTCCAGAACAGACCAGTTGTTGCTACGCAAGACGCATCCCGGCTGGGTAGACGGCTGGGAAACAAAGACATTCAGTGGGTTGAGGGTGACAAACACACGGGTATCCATGACGATCGCACTGGATCCAAACTGGACACATAGCTCCGCGTTAGGTGCCCTGGTTTCCAGGTCACTGAGGGTAACAATTTTGCCAGAAGAGCTGGAGTTACTGACGGAGCTAAACCCCATGCCAATCCCAATGCCCAGAATAAAAACCCCTGCCAAAACTGCTAGAGTGGTTGCGTTAACCCACGATGACCGGGAACCTTTCTTCTTGCCATCCCCGCTATCCGGTGGCATGTAGTCATTCCTGGATTCATAATCAGTATCGTAGCGTGGGCCGACATACCGGGATTTTCGCTTCATAGTCATTGATTTGCTGTCACCATCCCCAAATTAGCAGTAATTCAGAAAAAATGGGGTGATTTCCGGTGCAAGAATAGGCTAAGGGTCTATGGGGAAGGAGAATGTCGTCCAATTCATCTGTTACAGTGAGTGTGCCCGCTACTACAGCCAATCTAGGGCCTGGTTTTGATTGTTTGGGCGCTGCCTTGGCTCTACATAATCGGTTTACGTTTTCCCGCATAGCAGGGGCTGCCGCTCCTTTAGAGCTGATCGTCTCTGGATCCGATGCCCAGCACATGCCGATCGATGCCAGTAATTTGATTTATCAGGCCTTTACCAAGCTATACGATCAGATCGGTGAGCCTGTTCCTGCGGTTCGCATAGTGGTAGAGGCGGGTGTGCCCTTAGCACGCGGGTTAGGAAGTTCTGCAACGGCGATCGTGGGCGGGTTGTTGGGTGCCAATGCCCTGGCGGGTTTTCCCTTACGGCGAGAAGCCGTGATGCAATTGGCAATTGCCCTGGAAGGCCATCCAGACAATGTGGTACCGGCTCTCTTGGGGGGCTGTCAACTAGCGGTAGCCAGTTACTCTAATCCACAGGCAAAGACTGCTACCGCAGGCTGGCTGATCTGTGAAATTCCCTGGCACGCTCAGATTGTGCCGATCGTGGCAATTCCAGACTTTGAGCTGTCTACCCAAAAAGCGCGGAGTGTTTTACCGTCACACTACAGCAGACAGGATGCTAGCTTTAATGTGGCCCATTTGGGGTTATTGCTCCGCGCCCTGGAAACAGGAAATCTGGATTGGCTCAGGGCCGCCTTGCAGGATCGGATTCATCAACCCTACCGTCAAGCGCTGATCCCTGGTTATGAAGCCGTCCATGCTGCTGCTATGGCAGCAGGAGCCTGCGGGTTAGTGATCAGTGGGGCTGGCCCAACCCTGCTGGCCTTGGCCCATCAGGATCAAGCCTTGGTTGTAGAAGGTGCCCTGGTTACTGCCTGGAAACATCAGGGTATCGGTGTTTATGCCTCAAGTCTCAAGTTAGACACCCAGGGGGCGGTGGTTCACATCGATTGACCACTGATGATCCCAGACCACTGGGCTTTTTTTTCACCGCTGCGACGGTAAGAAAAAAAGTAGTCGGTTCCTTGAAATGTGCAGTAGGGAGCGATCGCCACCTGTTCAACCGCAAGCCCCAACTGTTCCAGTTGCAAGGCATTGACCCGCCGCACATCTAACCGTACCCGCCCTGGTGCAGAATCTTCTAACAGAGGAGAGTCTTTAAGTTGTTTTAATGCATCTAGACCAGCTTCTACCTGAACCGGGTCAATGGCCGTAATCGAAGCGCCTACCGTTGCTGCCACCGCTTCAGAAACTTGGTAGACAGTCCCTGCAATCGCAGGCCCCAGTGCTGCCCGCAAATTGGCCAGATGGCTCCCCTGTTGCTGTAAGCGGGCGATCGCCTGGGAGCCAATCTTTTGGGCGGTGCCCCGCCAACCAGCATGGACGGCGGCAACCTGTCTGGTTTTTATATCTGCAATCAAGATCGGTACACAATCGGCGCTACAAACCCAGACAGCCTGGTTATCTTGCTCAGTCAGCAGGCCATCTGCCGGGGGAGGCTCAGGGCCTATGCCCCCCTCAGCATCGGCCATGGCTGCCGCCACTTCAGTGGGCGTGAGCACCACATTACCATGGACTTGCTTGACTCGATAGGCCTGTGCCCTTGGATGTAGCACCTGGGTCAGGTCGGCTGGCTGGTGTGCCCAGTAATGCTGCGTAAAAAAGCCATGGGCTAGGGGTTCTAAAATGCTGCAGGTGAGGTAAGGCAATTCATTCCAGGAGCGCCAGTGCCAGGTATGCATGCTTGCAGTTTGGATAAACAGGGTTAATGTTGCCCATTTTATCGGTAGAAGGCGGGTGCCAGTGGGCAGGGTTGATTTTATCTGCTTGGATGCTGAGTTGCAAACAGGCTCAAGTCAAAGGTTTTTGCAATCTGGTGCAGCAGAAACAGGCCAGCGATTGAACTGCCGGTTTCATCCAGGGTCGGGCTATAACAGGCGATCGCCCCCAGACCAGGGAGACTGGCCAGCATGGCTCCGCTAACACCAGATTTAATCGGGATCCCAATCTGTACTGCATAGTGGCCAGAGACTTCATAGAGGCCACAGGTCAACATTAAGGCATTGACCATCTGCTGATGACAAAGATGAATGCAGGGTTCAACTGGCAGGCCGGGATTGGGATGAGCCAGTAACAGACCGACTTGGGCCAGGTCAACGACTGTGCCCGACAGACAGCAGATTTGATTATAGGTATCCAGGGTTAAATCGATCTCGTCAAGGTAGCCAGCCTGTTCTAACCGTCGGGCCAAGTGGCGGTTGGCTTCGTTCTCCCGCGATCGTACTGAGGCCAGCATTGCCTGGTCTAATACCAACTGACAGCCAGCTTGTTGGTTTAACCACTGGCGTAAAGCTTCACAGCGAGCAGTTCCATCGCTGCCTGGCAGTTGACCTGCCAGAGTCAGTGCCCCACTGTTAATCATGGGATTGCGGGGAAACCCCTGATCGGCGACCAATTGTGCTAAAGAGTGAAAAGTCTGATCCGAGGGTTGGGTTCCCACTCGGGCAAACACTGCCCGGTCACCCTGATGGGCCAGCAGAAATAACAGCAGCAGTGGCTTTACCACACTCATTAAGGGAAAAACAGCCTCCTGATTGCCAGAGTTAAGGCTAAAGCCATCGATTAATTGAACCTGAATCGCAACCGTCTTAGGGTCTGCCTGGGCCAGTAAGGGAATGTATTGAGGTAAGTGACCAGATGGAATGACCTGCCGTGACCATCTGACCCAGGTGTCTAATTGGCTCTGGGTCAGGGTAGATAGGGGATGGGGAGGTGCAGTCAAGGGGAGTGGAATGGGTGAATTATCTACCTGGGCCCAGTAGAGACTGTTGCCCTTCTACCGCCATGCGGAAGCGCTCTACTTCATCGGTATAGCCGATTGGTAGCACCACTTCTACGTTTTCATGGGGGTTGGGGATGATCACCCAGGTCTCTACCGTGCCGCCATATACCGCTTCTGCTGCTTCAACGCCAGCCTCGACGGCACGTTTGACTTCTGACACATCTCCTCGAATGTTGACTGTAAAGCGGGCACTCCCAGCTCGAATGTAGCCAACTAGGGTGATCCGACCGGCCTTGACCATGGCATCTGCTGCCGCTAACACAGCCGGAAATCCCTTCGTTTCAATTGATCCAACAGCTTTAGGCATTACCTATCTCCCGTACTATTCAGTGGGTTCAAAGGGGGTATTCTGGGGGCGTATCTTGCACATTCAGGGCTTACACCCGGAATTGTTCGACTCTTGAAGTAAATTCAATCGGCAACACCGATTCCACATTTTCTGGCGGGTTGGGGACGATGTAATGGGAAACCAGGCGATCGCCTGGTGGAGTTGTCTCTGCAGCTTGAATGCCTGCAGCAACAGCGGCCTTCACTTCTGATGTTGGCCCCCGCACCGCCACCAAAAATTCTGCCCGTTCCGCTAAGCCGTAGTACACGACTGTGACGCGACCAGCCTTGACCATTGCATCAGCCGCCGCCAAGACGGGAGGAAATCCGTTGGTCTGAATGACACCGACCGCCAAGGGCATACCACTCTCCTAAAATCAATGAAATCCCCAGAGATTATTCTATGCATCTTCCTGGCGCTTTTTGGAGAAGTGCAGTTTCTTTTTTAAAGAATGGGCAGTTTGAGGAGCTATGAGCATCTAGACTTGAAAAATTAACCGACCGGCTCTTGAGTAAATACAATTCGCCGGTACAGTGCGGGGCTTATCTACCCCCAAACCCCCATATAGCAATCTGTGCTGGATTCTCACAACTTCGGCGTGTGAATCTCAACACTCTTCGGCGGCTCGGAGACGATCGCGAACCGAGGGCTCGGATCTAAAATCAGGATCGCGCCTCTAAGTGAGGTTGTCAAGAAGCGCGAGGCGAGAGTTTAAAGATGGTCTTAGAGGACGTTTTTAAAGTCGGTTAGTGCGTAAAAAAGCTCGCTCAGTATAAGCTGCCCTGGATTATTCACGAACCCCTCAATAATTGGGCCATTTATTGCGAGGGTGGCATCTCCCGTAACTGTCCTGGCCCCCGATTCACTTAAAGTAGCGTTGAAGTTAAACCCGGCCAGCCAACGAGTAGCGGTATGATACGCCCCTAGGGTCAGATCGCCTTTACCCCTGATGATGAGGTGATTCAGACCCAATTCTATGTTGCACAAATCCGCATGAACTCCGGCGGGTCTGGCGGTAAGTTTATGTTTTTCAAGTAAGGCACTTGAAAATTCCGTTGGCAATGCTGATTATAATTTAGTTACAATCATGAGGTGACTGAGCAATGTCAAAGGTCTTCGATGCAATTAAACATGGAGCCTATGAGCTACTACCAACCTCGGCCTATTTTTTTATCACATTTCAGGCTGTGGCTTTTACCCAGTCCCTGATGCTTGAGGGCTATGGCATTCATGTTTCCACCTTTGTCGGTGCCACTATTGGTTCCCTTTTAGTCGCTAAAGTAATCTTAATTGCCGGTTTTCTGCCTTTTCTGGAGCCGTTTTCAGCAGTGCCTATCATTTCAAATGTGTTATGGAAAACCTTTGTCTTTTGGCTGGTGGCGATCGTTTTTCAGGTGCTTGAGCACGTCATATTTCATGGAGGCTTTGCTTCTTTGTTAACAATGTTAAGCAAACCTCATTTCTGGATAATTCAGTTTTGGCTGATCATTCTCCTGTTTTTGTGGTGCAATATCCGGGCGTTGCTGCATTTATTTGGCCCAGAAGAGGCATCACGGGTTTATCTGGGTCTGCGATCGCGTTAGGTAGACTTTGCTGCGGGGCAGCGTCCTTTTTACCCCTAGGATCAAAATGTTACTAAAGTTTATGATGGGTTCCTGCCTCCTGCCTCCTTTCAAGACGTTTTAAGCCTGCTGCACCTGTGGTTTCAAAGGTATGGCCTCCTGAATTCCTTCCCTATCAGTACTCCCGGCTTAGGCGTTGCTATTGTGACCGTTCATTTCGACAGTGGGATCATTCATTTCAAGTCATCCTGCTTTTCAGCAAAATCCAAAAAAGTGAGCATTTTTGCAAAAATCGTGCAAAATATTAGTGCTTTTACCCCAAGTTTGCCTATCACTACATTTAGGAACTATTTTCTGAAAATAGCACCATAGGTAGTGTTTTCGGTTATAGTGTTGTGCAACTTGATGTTGCCTTGCGTGTTCCCCCAAGAAGGGGCTAGTTTCTGCTGCGATTAAGTTGCTGTTGGCTCGTTTGAACCTGCATGCCTGATTTATTTATCCTCAAAGTTGTACAGCAGTTGCCGGTCTCATGGGTGGCAGTCTGCGTATTGGCGATCGGATCAGGCTTAGAAACGGCTCAACCTGGTCTTGCCCAGGTGCAGTCAACTTCGACAGCAGATAGACAGGCTGGCGATACAACTTCGATTCAGTACTATCAGAGCTACCAGTCAAACCCAACAACAGAGCAGTTACCTCCTCCGCCAACAAAGCCTGCTTCAACTCGGTCAAATTCTCCTCCATCTGTCGAGCTACCCCCACCGCCAGCCTCTGCCAACTCCGCTGAAAAGTCAGAGGACTTGCCCCCCCCGCCCCTGCTGACCGCCCCGACTGCGTCAGTAAGTCCTGCGTCATCTGTTTCACCTGGTTCTCCTCAAAACTTAGGCGAGCCAGTCTGGTTTATTCCAGATCAGTTGCCACCCGCAGCAACTGTACCGACAGACACGCCACCCCTGTCTGATCCTTCTCGTCTTCAACCTGCCCCTGCAAATCAGGCCACCCCTCTCCGGGTGGTTCCCGTCGCTAAGCCAGCCTCGGACACCAAAAACCGCTCGGAAGTGGCCTTGACTGTGACAGACATCAAGGTAACTGGGGTTGAACCAGAACTCCAAGAGACACTGTTGACCATTATCACAACCCGCCCTGGTGGATCGGTGGATACGGTTCAACTCAATCGAGACATTGCCGCCATCCTGGATACCGGCTTATTCGACACTGCTACGGCCCGCATGGTACCTAATCCTCAGGGGGTAACAGTGGTCTATGCAGTGACGCCGATGATTGTGCGATCGCTGCGATTGGTCGGGGCGCGAGTCCTCACCCTGGATGTGGCTAACGCCGTATTTAAGGAGCAGTTAGATCAACCAGTGCGTCCCTCCACTTTTCCCAGTAGTGTGAAGCAACTGAATGAATGGTATGCCCAAAATGGTTACTCTCTGGCTCGTGTCCTGACGATTCAACCTCTGCGAGAAGGGGTTCTGGTGATTGAGGTGGCAGAAGGCTATATCGGCGATATTAAGATTCAATTTTTGAATGATAAAGGACAGCTAGTCGATGACAAAGGCAACCCGATTCGGGGACGTACTCAAATTGGTTTGATTGAAAGTCAGATTAAAATCCAAGCGGGACAGGTGTTTCAAATGGATCGGGCCCAGGAAGACGTGGCCAGACTCTATCAGTTGGGAGTTTTCAGTAATGTTGTTGTCAGTTTTGCAGGAGATGCTCGCCGTGCCACGATTATTTACAACCTCGTAGAACGCCCCGGACGCTCTGTCAATTTTGGTGGTGGCTACAGTGATGAACTAGGCGTTTATGCAACTGTTTCTTTTGCGGATAATAATTTTGGTGGGTTGGGCCAGCAGCTCAGTGCCAATGTCCAAATCGGGCTTCGCGATATCCAGGGCAGCCTCAACTTCAATAGCCCTTATCGAGAAACGGATCCAGGAACGCCGGGGTATGGGGCTTCGCTTTTCCGTCGGGGGGGGCGGTCGTTGATATTTGAAGATTACACCTTACCCAATGGGAATGAGGTTCGCGATCGTCGGTTTGGTATTGGCTTTAACCTGCAACGGCCGATCGCCAGCGGTTGGAACGGCCGCTTAGATGTGGCCTACACCAATGTCATGATGAGTGATGGGGATGGGCAGGCTTTTGGCTGTGCCACTGCTCCTGATGGCACAACAAATGAACCCCTCACCTTCAGTAGCACCCAGGGGTGTGGCAAGGGTGGTATCGATGACTTGACAACTATTGCCTTTACGGCCACCCAGGATTTGCGGGATAACCCAACCAACACGGGCAAGGGTTCTTTGTTGACCTTAAGTACCACCCAAACCCTACCTTTGGGCCGGGGCAGTATTTTGGGTAATACCTTGCAGGGTAGCTATGCTTACTTTATGCCGGTAAAAGTCTTTCAACCGCCCTTGGATGCTGAGTTTCCTCAGGTGTTAGCCTTCAACTTTCAGGGGGGCACTGTCATCGGAGACTTGCCCCCTTACAATGCCTTCACCCTGGGAGGTGTCAACTCCATTCGTGGCTATTACCAGGGTGATGTCGGAATTGGGCGCAGTTATATTCTGGCCTCCGCAGAATATCGCTTCCCGATTTACCGATTTATTGGGGGGGCTGTCTTCTTTGACGTGGGTTCTATTTTAGGCAGTGGTGGCAGTGTTCCCGGTAACCCCAACGAGGGGCGGGGCAATCCAGGGAGTGGATTTGGTGGTGGGCTGGGGGTGCGGTTTAACTCACCCCTGGGCATTATTCGATTTGACTTTGGCATTAATAATGAGGGCGGTAGTCTATTTCAATTTGGCTTTGGTCAGAAGTTTTAAAGGCTACCACCGCAAGGCGGGACAAAAAGGAACGCAGTTCCTTTTTGTATCCTCTAATCCCCACTTTCGCGGGGACTAATCTGTCCCGCTTTAAGCGAATACCCGTTTTAAAGTTGGTATAGATGCCAATCTTGAGGCAAGATTGATGGATCTCAACAGATGCGAATCGGGGAACACTGTGACAATATGAACTCGCAAATTGGCACCACCCTTCAAAATGGGAAATATACTCTGACCGAGCTGCTGGGCTGGGGGGGGTTTGGTGTGACGTATAAAGCAATGCACCATTTGTTAAATCAAGTGGTGGTGATTAAAACCTTGAATGAGTCGCTGCGATCAGAGCCAGATTTCGCCGACTATCAACGCAAGTTTCAGGATGAAGCCAGACGGTTGGCCCTCTGTATTCATCCGAATATTGTGCGGGTGAGCGACTTTTTTGTGGAAGCGGGGCTGGCCTATATGGTGATGGATTATATACCTGGCCCCACATTGGATCAGGTCGTGTTGCCTGATCGACCCCTGCCAGAAACTGTGGCGATTGATTACATCTGTCAGATTGGGGATGCCCTACAGACTGTACACCGCAATGGCTTATTGCATCGGGATGTGAAACCCCAAAATATTATCTTGCGGGAGGGCACCCAAGAAGTGGTGTTGATTGATTTTGGTATTGCCCGCGAGTTCACTTCCGGATCTATCCAGACCCATACCAATCTCATTTCCTCCGGCTATGCTCCCTTAGAACAATATCTATCTAACGAAAAACGCACTCCTGCCACCGATGTCTATGGTCTGGCTGCTACCCTCTATACCCTGTTGACGGCCCAGGTGCCGGTGGCCTCAATTCTGCGCGATCGCCAGCCGATGCCATCCCCCAGGGACTGGCGGCCAGATATCAGTGCCTCGGTCAGTGAAGCGGTGATGCGGGGTCTGGCAGTTGAAGCGCGCTATCGCCCTGTTACGATTGCAGAGTGGCTGGCTTTACTGCCGGGAGCACCCCGATTCTCCAGTCCAACCAGTACCCAAACGGGAGTAGCCCCTCCCCCCCTATCCCAACCTGCCCCCCCTCCCCCCACAGCGGCCACCATGCCCGTCATTCCTCGGCAGGCCCAACCCAAGGTGCTGCCGCCTCCGGTGGCGGATCAGCCCGCCCGCATCGAAAAACCCGCCCCATCCTCTGGCCTGCGGACAGTTCTTTTGTTTCTGGCCTTGTCGGCTCTGACGGTTACTGGGGTAGCGATTGCAGCCCTGATGCTGCGATCTCGGCAAGTTGCGCCCCCCGTGGTAGAAAAACTCGCTCCCCCGACTAGCCCCTCTCCCCCGGTGGTTAGCTCCCCTAAACCCACGCCGTCCCCGATACCTCCCCTTTCACCCAGTCCCACTCCTACACCAACGCCTGCTGAACCCGTAGCCCAACCCTCTCCCTCCCCGGAACCTTCTCCCTCCCCCAGCCCAGCCCAACCCGCTGACCCTATTCCAGTGATTCCAGGTATTCCACCGGGTAGCAGTGAGCAGGCCGTGATCGATCAGCTGGGCCAGCCCACGATCACCAATAATGGTGTTTGGCCCAATACTCGCACTGCCCTGTATGAAGTAGTGCCAGGTCAGTTAACGTTGGCCTATATTTACGATCGTTCTTCCAATCAGGTGCGCCAGACCGAAGCTTCTTTTGGCGCAGGGGTAGATCTGCTCCAGATGAAAGTGACCTTAAATGGGATGACAGGTGGCCAAACCCCGACGGATGCACTGGTTGGTCTGGAACAAGTTCAACGTGGAGAAACTAACCGCTACTCTTTTACCACAGGCAACTTGAAGGGTGTAATTGAGCGAAATGCTCAGAACCGCATTTATATCGGAGTGTGGGAAGCGGATTTACATTAGAAATAGTTGCTATTGCGGGCATCCCCCGATGGCCTAACTTAGATTTTCACGAACCCTTAATGATTGGCTGTCATTCCTGTGGTGCTTCCACCTGCGAGTGGGGAATGGGAATTCAGGTTGAGCAGCTTCTACCAGGGTCGATTCCCGCCTACGCGGGAATGACGAGCAGTTTAATGACCTCATGAAATGATGCAGGCTAAATTCGGGCCGGAATCATCCTGATGACTATTCTCCGTGGAGAAGAGTGAAATGGTTAAACCGAAGAAAAATCCCTGTTTACTAAAGCAAAGGATGGTGATAGCACATGGCTTTTATCAGTCGCCTGCCCGCCCGTCACTTGAGGGAGACTCTGGCTCCCACCCTATTTTCTACTGACCAATTCAGTACCACTACTCCCGACCAGGTAACCAAACTGGTTGTTATTGACTCTGAGGTTGAGGGTTATAAAGAGCTTGTTTCAGGGTTGCTACCTAACCAAGATCTTGCGATTCTCCACCCTTCTCAGGATGGGATTGAGCAAATTTCATACTTTTTAAGTCAGGGGCATTATGCAGACCTGGCGATCGTTGCTCACGGGGAACCTGGCAAAGTTTATTTAGGGAACAGTGTTTTACAAACCACAACCCTTTCGCACTACACAGCCCTGCTTGCCGAATGGGGTGTCAAGAAAATTGAACTGTGGAGCTGTCAGGTCGCTCAGGATATTAGTTTTGTTGAGCAATTGGCAACTGTTACATCAGCAACGGTCTTTGCCAGCAATCAACCTTTAGGGCAGGGCCAATGGGATCTATCAGGATTGGAGCCACTGTTTGTGCCTGATGTGGTTGCCAACTGGTCAGGAGTCTTGGCAGGAAACTCACCGCTATTAGGCGGTCTCGGTAGCTCAGTTGGTGCCGCTGGCACAGCCCCTAAAGTCTTAGCCCCAGGCCTGACGATTTCAAATTTTAGTGGTCCTTCCGATACCCTGGATGGAGCTATTGTTTCCATTACTGGCAATTTTAATGCTTCGGCAGATAGCTTAGGCCTCTTGGGCCAGTCAGGAACCAGTGGAACCGTCAATGGACTGAACTGGAACTATAATTCCACATCGGGCGTCCTCCGTCTGACAGGTTCCGCCAGCGCGGCGACCTATCAGGCTGCCCTGCGTCAGGTCGCCTATGACCCAACCGGTGTGTCGTTTAATGGTTTGCCTCGAACTGTTAACTTCCTCCTGGGTGACAGCCTGCCCTACTCAGGTAATGGCCATTACTATAAGTTTGTGCCTCAATCACTCCTCCCTTCTTGGGATACGGCAAGAAATGCTGCCGCAGCTTCTAATCTTTTTGGTTTGCAGGGATATCTGACAACTGTCACATCCGAAGGAGAGAATAACTTTATCCTCAGTAAGTTGGAGGGTAGGAATGCCTGGATAGGAGCTTCTGATGCAGCCGTTAATAAGGTCTGGCGCTGGGTAACCGGGCCAGAAACAGGACAACTGTTTTTCCGGCAAGGCGGATGGATCAGTGATCAAGGGCCGAATGGCATTGGGATAGGAGCTGCTAACGACCAACCTCCAGGGCAATACACCAACTGGAATGCAGGACAACCAGATGATGGTGGGCCGCCTGGTCTACCTGGTTTTGAAGATTACGCTTTTTACTCTAATGGGAAATGGTCTGACGCTCCCAATACACCGCTATTATTTAATAGTGTTCAAGGCTATGTCGTCGAGTATGGCGGGTCTTCTGGTGACCCCACCCTTCAAATCTCCGGCAACGTCACAGTTGGGTTGACGGCTGCGGATGGGTATTTCAATTTTAAGCAGGCTACCCGTGCTGGAGAGGTTGCGGGCGTGCACATCCCCTTCACCCCCATTGAAGTCAGCGGTCTGCAAATTCCCCTCCTGTTTGATGAAACCTACTATGACTGGAAAAACCCCGATGTCAAAGCAGCCATTCAAGCGGGTCACTTTACAAGTGGCTATGAGCACTTTGTTAAGTTTGGCCGATTTGAGGGGCGCAACCCTAGTACGCTCTACAACGAGCAGTATTATCTGAGTCATAACCCAGATGTAGCCCAGGCCGTCCAAAGGGGGCAATTCCAGAGTGGCTTGCAGCATTTCTTGCTATACGGTAACAAGGAAGAGCGCAATCCCACTGCCTTGTTTAACCAGCGAGATTATTTAACTGGTAATCCTGATGTGCAGACGGCTGTAGCCTCTGGGGCCTTTACCAGTGCCCTAGATCACTTCATCGAATATGGGGCCGCTGAAGGGCGAGTTCCTGAGTTGATTTTGTTCCAGGAAGCCTTTTATCTTGAACAAAACTCAGACGTACGGGCAGCGGTTCAGCGTGGGGCTTTTGTTGATGGTTATCAGCACTACCTCCAATTTGGTGCTCGTGAGGGCAGAAATCCCAGCCCGCTCTTTAATGAGCAGGCTTATCGATCGCTGAACCCGGATGTGGCTGCTGCTATTAACAGTGGCACTATCATCAATGGGTTTGCCCATTACATCCTGTTTGGCCGGGAAGAAGGTCGTCCGACTGCGGCTGTTTTATAGGGTAAACAGTGGCTTTTTGTCTTGAATTTAATCTAAAGGGCGACCTGATTACTCTAAGGCCGCTCTTTTTATCATAGCTGACTCCAGGAATGCCCTCTTTAAGGAGTGGGCTTTACGCTCAATTCGGCGTTGCTGAAAAGCAGTATGAATCGAAACGAAGTTTCGAGCATACAGCACTTTTTTCACACCCAGAATCAGCAACCCCCTCAATTCTGTAAAAGGTAAAAGCTGAGGGCAGTTCCGCCATAAATTTTTTGGCGACACAGTTGCAGTTCGGAGGGCGGTTGCCAATTGTGACAATTGCCCAGTCGATCGTACTTGCGCGGATCACGACAATGCTCAACAGCTAGTTCTCCTGCTGGGGTCAGCAAGTGGTAATGGGTGATGGCACTTAACACAGGTTGATATAAATCACTGGTGTAGGGGGGGTCGAAGTAAATCAAATCAAAGCTCTGTCCTGCCAGGGTTTTGATTTGATTTAATACATCCCCTTGCAAAACTCGAAATGTCTGGTTACCAGTGGCTACTTGTTGCCAGTTTTCTCGAATCACAGCACAGGCACGAGGAGATTGTTCGATTCCAATGACACAATCGGCCCCTCGACAAAGGGCCTCTGCTCCCATTGCGCCGCTACCAGCGCAGAGATCAAGCCAACGGCAGCCTACAATCCTGTCCTGCCAGATATTAAATACAGCTTCTCTGATCCGCGCCAGGGTAGGGCGGGTCTCCTGGCCCGGTAAAGTTTTAATCGAACGATTGCCATAGATGCGGAGGCTCATTTTCTCACACTCACGGTTACTCAGCCGACTGTTGTGAGAGCAACTCCTAACCAACCTCGAAACGCCTCGGCTTGCTGGGAGGTTGGGTTTTTGACAGGAACCAGGGTGTATTTGGTTGGACGAGGAGCAGCCAAAACGACTGGCCGAATGCACAACTCGTCTTGATAGAAAAAGGCAATTTGCAGGGTATCTCCCGGTTGGTAATCGCTCAGGCGATCGTTTAACCGGTCACCACTGACTCGAATACCATCAATAGCAAGGATCTCAGCCCCAGGCACCATGCCCGCCTGCTCAGCCGGGGAGCCGATAACGACTTGTTTCACCATTTCCTTGTTTGCCTCTGTTTTAACCATCAGTCCTAAAAATGGAGGGTCTTCCTCCATCTTTTCAGGTTCTAGCTGTAGGCCAAAGGGTTGTAAATACAGATTGAAGGGTAGCTCCTCTGTGCTGTGCAAGTAGCGAGTGAAAAAGTCTGTCAGGTCTTGTTGTGCCACACCCTCAATCACCTGCTCCAGTTGGGCGGGAGTAAAGCCAATCTCATCCTGACCAAACTGGTGC
Source organism: Leptolyngbyaceae cyanobacterium (assembly GCA_046080785.1). Lineage (GTDB taxonomy): Bacteria > Cyanobacteriota > Cyanobacteriia > Leptolyngbyales > Leptolyngbyaceae > JBJTUO01. The sequence goes on from JBJTUO010000261.1 coordinate 49,985, forward strand.
CAGAGTTGACGCAACACATCATCCAGAGATCGCTGATTTCCATGGGTTTGTCGAATCAGTAAATCCAGTAACAAGGCCACCATCTCACCTTTCAAGTAATAAGAGATCTGGCTGTTGGGACTATTGGCATCCGGTCGATAGAGCTTGATCCAGGCATCAAAACTGGATTCACTTAAGGGTTGCACCAGACGACCGGGGGTATTGAGATAGCGAGTCATTTCCTGACTGAGGGCTGAGAGATAGGCTTTGGTGTCGTAAATGCCAGCCCGATAGGGAATGACCAGGTCATAAAAGCTAGTTACGCCTTCACTAAACCAGAGGGAAGGGGTGTAGTTTTCCTGCTCATAGTCAAAGCTTTCTAAGGCTTTGGGGCGAATGCGTTTGACGTTCCAGAGATGAAAAAATTCGTGAGCCACCAGCTGTATGAAGCGATCGTATTTTTCTTTAGCGCGAAAGCCAAAACGCTGATAGATCAGGGAGCAGCAGAACTTGTGTTCTAGACCGCCAAAGCCTTGGGGTGCCAGATGCAGTAAGAACAGGTAGCGATCGTAGGGGAGACCACCAAACAAGTCAGCCTCTACCTCGATCACCTTTTGCATGTCAGGAATCAAATGCTCTGGTGCCAGATTGCCATGTCCCCAAACCACCAGTCGATGGGCTTTATTGGCAACTTCAAAGTCGTAGGTAGAATGGATACCTATCTCAAACGGGCTATCTACTAAGGTGTCAAAGTCAGTGGCGAGGTAGGTGTGGTTTGTTCCTAAAACGGGAGGCAGTGCCGTTTCCACCTGCCAGTCTGGAAAGGGAGGAAGAATCGTAACGGTGATGGGACAGTCTGTATATCCTGGTATGTAAAAGAACAGAGCTGCCCCATTAAAGTAGCCGTGGCTCCGATCTAAATGATTAGTCCGAACGGATAGATCATTGGCATAGACCCGATAGCGAATGATCAGATCGGTTGCCCCTGGTTGCTCAACTTGCCAGTGATTTTTAGCGACCTTGTGGCAAGGTAAGCGATCGCCATGAGCTGCATAGGCCTCTACCTGCTGGACGTGGCGGGCATACTCACGCACTAAGTAGGAGCCAGGAGTCCACACTGGCATCTTTAAATCCACAGGCTTTCCTGCTTTCTCCAATGGCCAGCCACCGATCTGTAAGGTGACTTCAAACAAGTGATTGGTTGGCTGCGGTATCGCGACCTGGTAATGCAATGCCAGTAAGCTTTCGAGTGATGGAGCGATTAGGGGTTGACTGAATTGGGTCATACTATACCTTACTAATCAGATTCGCTAATTGCTGCTCATTGGTCAGATAAATCACTTGTTGGCTGGGGTCAACCGCCAGCCAACCTTTACTTTCCAGTTTTTCCATGATTTTAGTAGTCTCTTCTATGCTGATGTCTGATACATCTGCTAGATCAATGGGGGGCACGTTAAAGATTGAAGTTCCATGAGGGGTCGGTTGCCCGTAGATTTCCCCTAAGGTCACCAGGGTGAAAGCTAGCTTAACGGCGGGGGGGTGGTGCTGCAATTCAAACCGGACATTCGTTTGTCGCAAGCGCCGTACCATTAACTGCAACATGCGGTGGTGTAATTGAGAATCCTTAAAGAGCGCTTGAATAAAGCACTGAGCCGAAATACTAATCAACTTCACTCTAGAAAGGGCAATGACATCCGTAGATCGGGGAGATTCATCTAAGATTGCCATTTCTCCAAAAAAATCACCCCTCCCTAATATGGCCAGGGTGACAACATTTGCTCCACTCAACCGTCGCACTTTGACCCACCCAGAGACAATCAAATAAACCGCATTTCCCCAGGAATCCTCCATTACAACTGCACGATCTACCGGATACTCGTGCTCGACTGCAACCGATAAAAGCCATTCCACTGTTTCAGGGCTGCTGGTAGATAGCAGAGGGAATAATGCACTAAAGACTTCAGTCTGCATGGAGTCGTGAATTGGGCTTGATCAAAAATATAGCGACTGTACTGAGTATCGCACTGAGTCGTTTTGTTGTATTTTACACTTGAAATCAGGATTTCATAGCCTGTACGACCTCTTGCAGGTTTCCTAGCCACCGATCCAGGTAGCGAGGCCAGCCAATGACAATCGGTTGAGTATGGGTTAAGGTGTCTACTTCAACCACATTGGGAGAAAACCCAAGGGGGTTACCGTCCAAATCGCAACAGGTTAAACCAGCCGCTTGTGCTAAAGCGATCGGACCTGTAGTGTCCCAAATCTTGACGCGCCCGTTGAAATACAGGTAAAGGGAGGCACGCCCTAAAATCACTTCCATCACCTTTAAGCCAAAACTCCCCAGAGAACTAAAGCGACTACCGGGAATAGAGTGGGCAATGGCTTCACCATACCGTTGCCGATCTCGATTGCCAATCATGATCGGGCAGTACTGATCACTAAAAGTGGTTGGTTCTTGAATCGGTATCTGGATTCCTGGTTGATCAGCCCTTGCCTGAAATATGCCCCAATCGGGCCCACCGTAATACATCACGTCCTGGGCTGGCCCATAGATCCAACCAGAGATCGGCTGGTAATGTTGCAATAACCCCACCATCACAGCATAGTTGCGACCTCGATGGATAAAATCTTCTGTACCATCAAGGGGGTCAATGCACCAGAGACGAGAAAGACCATTTTGAAACTGGAGGCGAGATTGGGCATCTTCTTCACTGATGACTCCATCATCGGGAAATAGGACTGAAAAGGCGATGCGGAGCTGTTGATCCAGGCTGGCATCAATGGTGGTGACATAGTCTTCCGGGCCTTTTTCAAAGACTTCAAACTCCTTATCAGCCATATACTCAGCCTGTTGGCCACAGCTACGTAACACCAGACAAATCTGGCCTACGAGTTCAGAGGAAATAGGGGACATAGGGTTGATTGCATTCAGCAGATAGCCATGTCTACTGTAGGCTGATCTACAGTCAGTTTGCCAACAAAAAACGGGTTAACCAGGGATCAGGTTAACCCGCTAGTTTGGGAACGCTGAGAGAAACTACTTTTGCAGAACCAACTTAACGTTTGCGTTTTGCAGACCTGGGCGCTTGACTTCAGCCAGAGTCTTATTGACTGCATACTTCTGATTGATCGAGTTGATCAACTCAGTTTGATTGTGCTTCTTGGCGACACCCCACAGATCTGCAATTAGATCAAAAGTGCCATCTGCATTGCGAGACCAGCCCAGATCATATTCACCATCCAGGACTGCAACAATGTCAGAACGAACGCGCTGACCGTTATAACCCCGAACGTCTGTTTCTGTCTTAACAGAGATACCCAGATCTCGCAGAGACTGCTTCAGAATTTCAGCATCGGTGATCTTGGTGCGCAGAGTGCTAAAGTGAGACATTTGAATTTCCTCCTGTGGAGATTTGAGAACAACGTGGATTTAACTATGGCTACTAACAGCAGAGCTATTAGTGTTTCGAGAGACTGCTAGCTGTAAGGCTAGCCTTTCCTCCTGCTGGGAACAGGAGAAAACCTTTAGAACTCGAGTCGCTGGTATTCAGCGATCGAGGCTGCCGCAGGGCGGGCACGCTGTCTGGCCCAATCGCGCAGTGCCGTCACCTGCTCAGTCATCGTCTTGGAGAGCGGCAGCGTAGACTTAATGGCTGCAATGATATCAAGTTGCGTAAATTCCCGATCTTGAGCAAATGCTTCGTACATGGCTGCAATAATCGCCTGTTCAATCTCGGCTCCAGAGAAGCCGTCACAGACATTAGCCAACTGATCTAGATCAAATCGAGAAATATCGCTGCGCCGCTTGGTCAGATGAATATTAAAAATTTCTTGGCGTTCTTCTTTGTTGGGTAGATCGACAAAGAAGATTTCATCAAATCGCCCTTTTCTGAGAAACTCACCGGGTAACCGCTCAACCCGGTTGGCAGTTGCCATGACAAACACCGGAGAGGTTTTTTCTTGCATCCAGGTTAGAAAGGAACCGAAAATTCGACTGGAAGTACCCCCATCCGAGTCGGCTGAACCAGCACTCCCAGCAAATGCCTTATCCAGCTCATCAATAAACAAAATGACTGGAGAAATTGATTCTGCTGTCTTGAGGGCACTGCGCAGGTTAGCCTCTGATCGACCGACCATAGAGCCGTCGTAAACCCGGCCCATATCTAACCGCAGTAGAGGCAAACTCCATAGACGAGAGGTGGTTTTGGCAATCAAGGACTTACCGCATCCTGGAACCCCCAAAATCAACATACCTTTGGGCTGAGGTAAGCCATATTCTCGTGCTCGCTCTGTGAAGGCGTTAGAACGTTGGCGTAACCAGTGCTTTAACTCCTCCAGCCCCCCTACGGAATCAATCGTTTCATCCTCTTCAATGTACTCCAGAATGCCATTGCGTCGAATTAGTTGCTTTTTCTCAGAAAGAACTTCGCCAACTTCCTCTTCGGTCAAACGCCCTGCCGTCACATAGGCTTTACGGTAAACCTTCTCGGCCTCATCGCGGGTTAAACCCAGTGCAGCCTTGAGCAGTTTTTCTCTGATTTCTGTAGATATCCGCCGCCCTCTGACCTGCTCCAATTGCTGAGACAAGACCTGATTCAACTCGGTCATGTTGGGCATTGGGTAATCCAGCACTGCCACCTCTTTCTCCAACTCAATAGGAATTTGTTGAACCGGAGACATCAAGATTAAAGTCTTTTGTGTGCCCTTGAAAGAGGCGATCGCATCACGTAACCAACGGGTTACAGCGGGGGAATCAATGAAGGGGTGTAAATCTTTGAGGACAAAGATACCGGGATCTCGTTGGCGAGTCACCCATTCAATCGCCGCTTCGGGAGATACTGTATTATGTTGGGTAACGTTGCGAGGTTGGCCAAATTCTACAATGCCGTGGGTCACCGTCCAAACGTAAACTCGACGTTGAGGGCGGGTCTGGGCAAGTTCTGCAATGGTCTGTTCAGCCCGCTCTTCTTCACAAGTGACGAGATAAATCAGAGGATACTGGGCCTGAATCAGGATACTAAGTTCTTCTTGCATAAACTTACTGACCTAACGAATACGGCAGACGATTAAAAATTCTCAGTACCTTTTTTGTAATTACTGGAACAACCAGCTTCACAAATGGTCAGACAAATTAACTTAAAACTTAGCAGGGAACCAACTCACCTTCTCCCTGAGAATCCGCTTTAAGGGCAGAAGAGACTGCTCTCACCCTATCAACCGTTAAGTTATCCTGCAATACAACATGAGAACGGCTCTTGAGAGAAAACATCTCACCATTTCGCAGTACAACGGAGGATTTACAGTCAGGACAGCAATACACACGATGAACTTGACCGTGCTCCTCAACCCGTTCCACCACTTCAGGGTGGGCCAGATAAAAACCAATGGCACGCTGGGCAATGTCGGTCATGGTCTCTGAATCAACAGCCGCCTGAATTTTTAATTGACGGTGTAGCTCAGGAGGAAGGTATAACGTAACTTTTTGTTTATCTTGCATAGTACTCTCAGTTTTCTTACCCGGGTATGGATGACAGAATAACGAAAGTGGATGAATGCTGTCAAGACAAAAAGGCGGATTGACGGCAATTTCGTTACAATTGTTTACCCTTGTCCTCAAGGAGTGTATGGTTGAAAAAACGCGCTAAAGTTAACCTAATCAAATGTTTCGGGCAGTTTTAGCCATGCAGATTCCCCGGCTTCACCCAGAGACGATCGAGCAGGTTAAGCAACGAGCCGACATTGTGGATGTTGTCTCAGAGCATGTGGTGTTGCGGAAGCAGGGCAAGGATTTTACGGGGTTATGTCCTTTTCATGACGATAAGTCACCCAGTTTTACGGTCAGCCCTAGCAAACAGTTTTATTACTGCTTTAGCTGTGGAGCCGGGGGCAATGCGTTTAAGTTTTTGATGGAGCTAAAGCAGCAACCTTTCAGTGAAGTTGTGCTGGATTTAGCTAAACGCTATCAGGTACCGGTGCAAACCCTGGAGGTTGCCGATCGCCTAGAATTGCAACGTCAACTCACGGTGCGTGACCAGTTGCACGAAATCTTGGCAGTCACGACCGCTTTTTTTGAACACGCCCTCTATCATCCCCAGGGGCAGGTTGCTTTAGACTATCTGACCCTGGATCGGGGGCTGAATCGAGACGTAATTCAACAGTTTCAACTGGGTTATGCGCCGGTAGGCTGGGAAACCCTCTACGGCTATCTAGTCCATCAAAAGCACTACCCGGCGGAACTGGTGGAGCAGTCCGGATTGATTGTGCCTCGGAAAAATGACGCTGGTTACTACGATCGGTTCCGCAATCGACTGATGATTCCAATTCAGGATACTCAAGGACGTATCGTTGGTTTTGGCGGGCGATCCCTGGGGGAAGAAATGCCTAAATACCTGAATTCCCCTGAAACAGAACTGTTTGACAAGGGTAAGCTCCTGTTTGGCTTAGATAAAGCAAAAGCTGCTATCGCTAAGCAGGATCAAGCGATAGTCGTGGAGGGTTACTTTGATGTGATTGCCCTGCATCAAGCCGAGATCACTAATGCAGTGGCATCCCTGGGGACAGCCCTGAGCCTGAGCCAAATTCGTCATCTGCTGCGCTACACCGAATCAAAACAAATCATTTTCAACTTTGATGCTGACCGGGCGGGGAATCAGGCGGCAGAGCGGGCGATCGGCGAGGTGGCAGAACTGGCTTACCGGGGTGAAGTCCAACTTCGCATTCTCAATATCCCAGCGGGCAAGGATCCGGATGAATTTCTTAAAAGCCACAGTCCACAAGACTATCAAGAGCTGCTCCAGCAAGCCCCCCTCTGGTTGAACTGGCAATTACAGCAGGCCATCGCAGGGCAGGACTTGCGCCAAGCTGACCAGTTTCAACAGAGCGTCCTGGCGGTCGTCAAATTACTGGGCAACTTACCCAGCGCTACACTGCGCACCCACTACATGCACCAGGCGGCTGAATTACTGAGTCAGGGCGATTCTCGACTGGCCCTGCGCTTAGAAGAAGACCTGCGGACCCAGGTGAGAGGTGAACGGTGGCATGGCCGGTCGCAAAAGTGGCAGACCACTCGCGATCGCACTCTGCTGGAGGAGGCAGAGACCTACCTGCTGCGTCTTTACCTGCACTCCCCCTGTCATCGAGAAGCGGTTCGGGCGGCTCTGGATGACAGGGATTTGGAGTTTAGCCTCTCCCACCATCGGTTTCTCTGGCGACTGATTCTAGAAACCGAACAAACAATCGCTGACCCTCTGAATCTGCTATCTGCCCTCCGGGATCACTGTACAGAGCAATCTGGCGAACTGAGTCGGGTCTACCATCTGTTTCATCAAACTGAAAAAACAGAACGAGACATTTTGCGAGCAAATTTAACGATCCGAGCTGCAACATCTTGTATGGAGCGGGTACTGTGTGAAAAACGCTGTCGTCATTTTCTAGACCTGTGGGAGCGCATGGATCAGCCCAATCACACTGAATTAGGCCTGTTGTACCAGCAGAAAATTTATGCCGAGAAGGTGCGGATTGCAGAACTCGATCGGCTGCGTCAGGTCAGCTTTAGTGATCTGGTTGAAACGTCCTGGATCGGAGATGGATAGCCCCCTGATTGCAATTTGCCTGTAGGTCTTGGTAGTAGCTTGTCCGATAGACTCTTGCTACCCAGGCCTACCAAATATTCCAATCAATCAGGATGCAGGTGTGATACAAACAAGGGTTGGAATGATTTTGACTGCATGATGACCCAACCCATCCAACCGTTACTCAACCCCAGCAGGCTGGATCTAGACAAGTTGAATCGCAAATTTGAAAATGCTCATCCCAAAGATATTCTGACCTGGAGTCTTGTGAATCTTTCCAATGGGTTGGTACAGATCAGTGCTTTTAACGTAGATGACATGCTGATTACCGATCTGCTCTATCGGGCATTACGCCCCTCACAAGCGGTACCTGTTATCTTCCTCGACACGTTACATCACTTTCCCGAAACATTGGAATTGGTTGCCTACGCTCAAGAAATTTACAAGCTAGATCTGAAAATTTGCCAGGTGCCCAAGGTGAAAACTCAGGCAGAGTTTGCAGCCCGCTATGGCGATTCGCTCTGGAAAAGGGATCTGCAGCAGTTCCATGACGTTACCAAACGTAAACCCCTGCAAAAGGGGTTGAAAGACTTGAAAGCAATCGGTTGGATTACGGGACGTTGCCGGAATCAGGGTGGAACGTCAGCAGATTTACCAATTTTTGAGTTAGATGGGCAGCAACGCTTGAAGATCAATCCCTTAGCAAATTGGAGCCGCCGCGAGACCTGGGCCTATGTATTTGAGTACGATGTGATTTATAACCCACTCCACGATCAGGGCTATTCCATGATTGAGGATCAACCAACAACAGAACTACTTTCAAAGGCAGAAGGAGAACCGATCATGACGCAAGACCTCTTGGCCTTCGTCTGACTAAATGGACTTGACCTTCAGTAAGCGCTTGATTCTGGCCAGCAAATCATCGGGATGGTAAGGTTTAGTGATATAGTCATTTGCTCCCTGCTTCTTGCCCCAATAGACATCAGATTCTTCACTTTTTGTTGTACACATAATTACCGGAATCGCCTTAAGATCCGGCTCATTTTTGATCCAACGGGTTAACTCGTATCCATTTTTGCGGGGCATGACAATATCAGTGACGACCAAATCGGGTAAGGTCGCTTTGATCTTGGCGATCGCATCTTCCCCATCCACTGCTTGCACCACAGTAAAGCCCCCCTGCCTCAAGTGCTCTGAAACCATCTCGCGAAAGGTTAGACTATCATCAACAATTAAGATGGTCGGCATAGTACAGAAGAAAACAGGGAAACAATAGTCAAACGATTTAGGGCATTGCGACCTGACTCTATCGCAACCTAAAGCGGGTGGTAAAGGACACCGACCAAACCTTAACCAAGTCTATAGTAAAAAACCCAATGCTTACCCTCAGTAAAGCCACGGCAGCAATTTTTTAACGTGGGATCGATACTCACTATACTCCGGGTACTTTTGACTTAGCCAGATTTCTTCTAAATCGGCTTTGGCATTAAAAAAGAGCAAGAGCACCAGAGCGCCAAGTAAGTGAGACAAGCTCAGGTGGAAGATTGCCCAACCTAACGCTCCTAAAACTAGGCCGCTATAAAGGGGATGGCGCACTAGTCCATAAACACCTTTCTGCACCAAGCTGCCTGTTTCTTTGGGGTAGGGCAGCGGGGTCAGATTACGGCCCAAATCGATTACACCTCGCCCCAATAAGAGGGCTGCCAAACCAGCTAAAAGTCCAGATAGGAACCAAATGCCATACTGCCAGGGAAAGAAAACCGTAGGCAGTTTAGGGTAAACCGGTAACCAGGCAAAGCCTACCAGTAAAAGGAGTTGGGCCAAAACCCAGTATTCGCCCTTTGTCCCTTTCCAGAAGGGTGTAGAGGCAGAGGTGGAATCATTCATCACGAAACCCTCCGTGGCACAGTCGCAGAAAAGCCTTGACTTTCCCATGCTAGTCGCTCTTGCTGCGACTTTAACCCGCTGTCTACATCCAGGCTTGTGTCAACTGATCCAGTTGTTGTACTTCATCGGGGGTTAAGCTCCAACCCAACGCCCCTGCATTCTGCCGAGCCTGGTCAGCTGTTTTGGCACCAGGGATGGGAATCACATTTCCCTGGGCAATCAGCCAATTCAATGCCACTTGAGCGGGGTTTTTTTGGTGAACTTCTGCGATCGCACGCAGGGTTTCAAGGACGGGGGATAACTTCTCCAAGCCCTTTTGACCAAAACGAGGATCGATCCGCCGTGCTCCCTGGAGCGTGTGTTGCTTTTCTGGCGTGTATTTGCCAGTCAACAATCCCTGAGCCAGGGGGCTGTAGGCCAAAGTCGTAACCCCTAACTGTCGGGCTGCCGCCAAAGTTCCGTTGGTTTCGATGTCACGGGTAATGAGGGAGTAGCGCACTTGATTGACAGCCAGAGGAATGCCACGGGTCGCCAGGATCTCATGGGCCTGACGCAGTTGGGAGGCCGAGTAATTGCTCACCCCCACTGTTTCAATGCGACCCCGCTCCACTTCATCTGCAAGCGCATTGAGTAAAGTCCGTTGCCCCATTAGGAAATCAAAGGGCCAATGAACCTGGTAGAGGGTCACCCGATCAACTTGTAGCCGCCTTAAGCTGCCACTCAGGGCATCGGCAACTGCCTGAGCCGTAAACCGCCAGGGCAGAGGAAAGTACTTGGTGGCAATTTGAATCGGTTGATTCGATTCTTGAATGAATTGCCCCAATAATCGCTCAGACTCAGCAGGCCCATAAATTTCAGCGGTGTCAAAGAAGGTAATGCCAGACTCCACGGCGGCATCAAAGGCCGATCTCACCTGATCTGGGCCATAGTCTTTGCCGTAACTCCAGAATAATTTGTCTCCCCAAGCCCAGGTGCCAATTCCTAGAGCAGTCACAGAGGGGCCATTCTGCCCCAAGGTCACGGTTTGCATGGCGGCTAGATGTCTCAATATTTCGTCATATTTCTTTGCTTAGCTTAACCTGCCTTTTGCCAAAGTGCAGCCGAATTTGCCCCATTTCCACCGTATTGTGGAGATAGATTGTCACGGTTCAACCTAGAACTTTACAGTGATTGCCCTTAAGTTATGGAAACCCACAAGCTTGTAAATCCTTCTGAATTGGCCCTCCAGGAGTCTGCCCCTGTTTCCCGCCTGACTCTGCTCACGATGATGCGGTTAGGGTTGTTTCAGTTGGGCCTGGGTATGATGTCGGTACTGGCTCTGGGGGTGTTAAACCGGGTGATGATTGGCAATCTGGCAATTCCCGCAACGATCGCGGCGGGGGCGATCTCCATGCATCAGTTTGTCGCCCCTGCTAGGGTTCTCTTTGGTCAGATGTCTGACTCAAAACCCCTGCTGGGCTACCACCGCACCGGTTATGTCTGGGTGGGTGCCTCCCTATTTACCCTAATTTTGTTCCTGACGGTGCAGGTGATGTGGCAGTTGGGGCGCATCCCCCCAGGCTCCGTTGATTATTTTTTGTGGGTGGGTCTGCTCTCGATCGCCTTTGCCTGCTACGGTCTGGCCCTCAGTGCTAGTTCTACTCCCTATGCTGCTCTGCTGGTAGATGTATCAGATGAAAATAATCGTTCCAAATTAGTGGGGGTGGTCTGGTCAATGTTGATGGTCGGCATTGTGATTGGGGCTATTTTGATCAGTAGTCTGCTGAAACAGTTAACGATCGAGACGCCGATTGAGGTGTTGCAGGCCAGCATCAACCGGATCTTCATTGTGGTGCCTCTGATCGTACTGGGTCTGGCGATCGTCGCCACGGCAGGTATTGAGCGAGGCTACTCTCTCTACGCTGCCCGCACTGCTCTGACTGAGCGAGAAGATCAAATTACCCTGGGCCATGCCCTGCGAGTGCTCACGGCCAGCCGTCAAACGGGTCTGTTTTTTGCCTTTTTGCTGGTGATGACTCTGAGCTTGTTTATGCAAGATGCAGTGCTGGAGCTTTATGGGGCCAGGGTGTTTGCCATGGAATTTTCTAAAACGACCCTGCTTAATGCATTTTGGGGGATGGGTACCCTGATTGGGATTAGTGTGGCTGGGTTTTGGGTTGTGCCCCGTTTGGGGAAGCAGCGCACGGCCAAGATTGGCTGCTTCCTGGTGGCCTGTTGCTTTATATTGCTGATTTTGGCCGGGTTTACTGCCAGTCAGTCTATGTTGAAAGGGGCGGTGTTCCTGTTTGGCCTCAGTTCTGGCATTACCACTACGGGGGCCCTCAGCCTGATGCTAGACTTAACCGCCGCTGAGACTGCTGGTACCTTTATTGGAGCGTGGGGGTTGGCTCAAACCCTGGCACGGGCGCTGGCGACTGTCGCTGGTGGTAGTGTGCTTGATCTGGGCACCCGACTGTTTACGGTGCCAGTGCTCTCCTACGGGCTAGTGTTTGCGATGCAGGCCCTGGGTATGATCGGGGCGATCGCTTTGCTGAACCAGGTGAATGTTAAAGAGTTTCAGGCCAATGCCAGACAGGCGATCGCCTCTGTGATCAACCAGGAGTTAGACTAGCAGTCTATTAAGACCGTTGTGTTTTGAGGGGCGAAGCCTGCTCAAAACGGATACCCCTCAAAACACCACTACCAAGAGGGCACTATGAGTCAGAGCATGGATTTTTGGCGGCAGGTGCTGACCTTTGCCGAAACAACCACTCAGCAGGTTGGGCACCAGCTCCTTCAGGATTTTGGCCAAGTACAGGCCATCGAAAAAGCGGATGGGAGTCTGGTCACCCAGGCCGATCGCTGGGCCGATGAGGAGTTGCGACAGGCGATCTCGATTACTTTTCCCGATCACGGCGCTCTCAGTGAAGAAGTAGCCCATGTCTTTCCCGGTCAGGACTGGTGTTGGATCATCGACCCCCTGGATGGCACAACTAACTTTGCTCAAGGGCTGCCGCTGTGGGGAGTTTCTCTGGGGCTGCTCTATCGTGGTACACCGGTCTTTGGTTATGTCCATCTACCACCCCTGGGTCAGTCCTTTCACGGTTACTGGCCTGGTGACTCCGGTCTAGGGATGCCCAGCGGTGCCTGGTTAAACCAGCACCCGATCCACACCCGCGCCGACGCTCCCGCCCCAAATCAGTTGTTTAATTTGTGTGCCCGCAGTACTCAGGTGCTTTGCCATCCCTTTCCCTGCAAAATTCGGATGTTGGGAGTGGCCACCTATAATCTGCTTACGGTTGCAGCGGGCATTGCCCTGGGTGGCGTAGAAGCCACCCCCAAAATCTGGGATATTGCGGCGGTCTGGGCAATTGTCCAGGCGGCCGGTGGGGTCTGGCAGCCGCTAGAACTTGAGCCCATTTTTCCCTTGAAAATCGGGCAAGATTATGGAACCCGTGCCTATCCAACCCTGGTGGTGAGTCAACCGCAATGGGTGCCTACTTTTTTGCCCCTGGTTGCAGAAATTGGGAAGAAAGGCACCTGTCCTAGGGGGTAACACCACATCCTACAATGCTATTCGGGAGTTGATTTTCCCTTATCCCGTTAGTTTGGAGAAATGCTGTGGATCTGTCTCGTATTCCCCCCCAACCAAAGCCCGGTTTACTCAATGTCCTGATTGAAATTCCGGCAGGTAGTAAAAACAAGTACGAGTTTGACAAAGATTTGAATGCCTTCGCACTCGATCGAGTGCTCTATGCCTCGGTGATGTATCCCTATGACTATGGCTTTGTGCCCAATACCCTGGCAGATGATGGTGACCCCTTAGATGGCATGGTGATTATGGATCAGCCCACTTTTCCTGGTTGTGTGATTGCAGCCCGGCCCATTGGCCTGTTGGAGATGGTGGACGGCGGCGATCGGGATGAGAAAATTTTGTGTGTTCCTGACAAAGACCCCCGCTATGCCAATGTTAGATCCCTGTCTGATATCGCCGCTCATCGCCTGGATGAAATTGCTGAATTCTTTAGAACCTACAAGAATCTGGAGAAGAAAGCCACCGAAATTCTGGGCTGGAAGGATGTAGAAGCCGTTCTCCCCCTGGTTGAGCAGTGTGTCAAAGCGGGCAAGTAATGACTCATTTGTAAGAGCTAGTCTCAGGTTTGACTCATTGCCAAACCTGAGTCGTTATTCGCGTTCTTTTTTGTCCTGCTTTGCGGTGGTAGCCCCATTTCCTAATTGAGCAATTTCCTGCAAATATCGATCCGATGGATTGATCACAAATTAATCTGCTCAAAGCCTGCAACAATAACCCAAATTGTTATCCTATGGTTATTCATTAAGGTTCACTCCTATGCAGCGCCTGCTCCTTGCCGCAAAAATTCATAACTGCACCCTGACGGCCGCTCACTTAAACTACGTAGGCAGCATTAGTATTGACAAAGCCTTATTAGATGCAGCGTGCATTCTACCTTTTGAGCAGGTTCAGGTTGTCAATATTAATAACGGGGAACGGCTAATTACCTATGCCATTGAGGCTCCCCCCCACTCTGGGGCGGTTGAGCTGAATGGGGCTGCGGCCCGCCTGGGGATGCCGGGCGATCGCATAATCGTAATGACCTACGCCCAGTTTGCCCCCGATGAACTGGATGGCTATTCACCCACTGTCGTCCTGGTCGATGACCATAACCGCCTGCTCGAAGTCCGTCACTATACTGAATTCTTAGACGAGACTCGCCTAATTCCCCATGTCAATCGCTGATGCTTCTGACCAGCATTCTCAGGCTAACTCTGAACTGCGCTATGGAGGTTCTACGCCCCACGACTTTGTAGTTCAGTTTTGGGGCGTTCGAGGGAGTATCCCAGCACCGGGTTGTGAGACTGTCCGCTATGGGGGCAATACATCCTGTGTGGAGATCCGGGTGAATGACTACCGGCTGATTTTTGACGGCGGCACTGGCCTGCGGGTATTAGGCAAGCAGTTGTTGAAGCAAATGCCTGTTGAGGCTTATTTATTTTTCACGCACTCCCATTGGGATCATATTCAAGGCTTTCCGTTCTTTGCTCCCGCCTTTGTTAAGGGCAATCGTTTCCATATTTATGGTGCCATCGCGCCCAACGGTGCCACGATGGAGAAGCGACTGCGCGCTCAGATGTTGCATCCCAATTTTCCGGTGCCGATGCGGGTGATGCAGTCTGAGTTGAGGTTTCATAACCTGATGCCGGGTGATGTCATGGCCATTGATGACATTTCGATCGAAACGGGCTCACTCAACCATCCCAACACCGCCATGGGTTATCGAATCACCTGGAATGGCCGCACTGTCGTTTATGCCACCGATACGGAACACTACCCCGATCACCTGGATCAAAACCTGCTGCATCTGGCAAGGCAAGCCGATATTCTGATTTACGACGCCTGCTATACCGATGAAGAATACTACGACCCCCGATCGCCTAAAGTGGGGTGGGGGCATTCGACCTGGCAGGAGGCCATCAAACTGGCCAGGGCTGCTGGGGTCAAAAAAGTGGTGCTCTTTCACCATGACCCCAACCACAGCGATGATTTTTTAGATGAAGTAGAGGCCCATGTGCAGGCAGCCTTTCCCAATAGCCTGTTAGCAAGGGAAGGCATGATCTTACCCGTCGTTGAGTCCTGAATCCAGGAGGCAGAATCCAGAATCCAGGAGGCAGAATCCAGGAGGCAGAATTTAGGAGGCAGAATTTAGTAATTTGCCTAACTCCTAACTCCTGACTCCCTGATCTTCTGGCTCCTAGTCTATCCAGGATCTCCCAGCTTAAATTACCTTTAACCGCCAGAAGGCCCGCGCTGTAGACGCGAATTGTGTTTACTCAAGAGTGGCTCAGCGACGGGATGAATGGCGGACGGGGAGTGCGACTTGCTACAATAGAATTGCTTCAGGTTGCAATGCCGCCAGCACGTTAAATCCGCAGTGCGGAACGATAGGCTGGGAAATACAACAGCAAAGCGGTAGCGAACACGCTCTAA